>NZ_JBSGFZ010000001.1:0-426622 GCF_053603655.1 Kribbella sp. NPDC004138 | reverse complement strand
TGGCCGGGGGGAACGGGGGCTCCGTGGGGGCCTTACTGTGGGGGTCCATGTTTGGGGGTGTGGTGGGCGGGGGCTTACATATGCGGTTCCCCCCCCGCCGCGAAACCGCCGTACTCCTCACTGATGACCAGGTCGACCGGAGCGTTCCCGTCGACGGTGAACGGGTTCTCCTTCGACACCGGCGGGGCGACCGGCGTCGTGGAACATCCGCTCAGGACCGCGCCGGCCAGCGCTCCCTGCAGTAGTGTCCGGCGTTTCAGCATCCCGGCAGGCTACCTATTTCACGCCTCCGGCGGTGACGGAGACCTGCAGTTGACGCTGGAAGATGATGTAGACGACCAGAACCGGCGCCACCGTGATCACCACGGCCGCGAACAGCGCGCCGAAGTCCACCGCATAGCCGGCTTGCGACGCGAACGAGGCCATGCCCTGCGAGAGCACGTAGTTCTTCGAGTCGGTGTTCAGCGCGACCGGGAGCAGGAACTGGTTCCACAACCCGAGGAAGTTGAAGATCGCGACCGATGCCATCCCCGGCCGGGCCATCGGCAGCATCACCGAGAAGAACGAGCGCCACTCACCCGCGCCGTCGATCTGCGCCGCCTCGTAGACCTCTCCCGGCAGCGCCTTGAAGAAGGCGTGCAGGAAGAAGACCGTGAACGGCAGTGCGAACGCGACGTAGGTGGCGATCAACCCGGGCAGAGTGTTGAGCAGGGCGAGGTTCTTCAGTACGAAGAACAGCGGCACGATCGCCAGGAAGACCGGGAACGTCAGCCCGGCCAGCATGGAGTAGTAGATCAGCCGGTTGCCGGGGAACGTGAACCTGGCCAGCACGTACGCGCACATGGCCCCGAGGATCATCACCAGCACCAGCGCGGAGCCCACGACGATCACGGTGTTCAGGAAGTACCGGCCGATACCGGCCGTGGTCCAGGCGTTGGCGTAGTTCTCGAAGCGCAGCTTGCTCGGCAGCGACAGCGGGTTGCCCAGGACCTCCTGCGTCGACTTGAACGAGGACAGCAACGTCCACAGCAGCGGCAGGATCACCAGCAGCGACCACAGGATCAGCGCGACGTGGGCGGTCGTCGCCACGCCTCTGCCCTCGCGGGCCCCGTGATGGGGCGCGCGGCGGGCCCCGGCAACGACGTCGGCCCGGTCAGTGGCGGTGGTTGTCATCGGCGTACCTTCACTTTCCGCTCACGTCCGCCGGTCAGCGCGTTCACCACGAAGACCAGGAGCGCGAACAGCATCGTCACCGCGGCCAGGACCACGCCCATCGCCGTCGAATATCCGAACTGCCCCTTGGTGAAGGCAGTGGTGAACAGCTGCTGGGGCATGACGAGAGTCGAGTTCTGCGGCCCGCCGCCGGGGTTCAGCGCCTGCATGTAGACGAAGGCGTCGAGCGCGGCGATACCGAGGTAGATGTAGGCCGTCTGCACGTTGTCCCGGATCAGCGGCACCGTCAGCGACACCGCGGTCCGGAACCGGCCGGCGCCGTCGATCCGGGCCGCCTCGAACACCTCGGGGTCGATGCCTCGGATGGCGGCGATGAACAGCACCATGTAGAAGCCGACGAAGCCCCAGATCATCACGAACATCGAGGCCGGCATCGCGGTCCGCGCGTCGCCGAGCCACGCGTAGTTCTCGAACTGCTCGAGCCCGATCTTGGTCAGCACCGCGTCCAGGATGCCCGAGCCCGGCGTGAACACCTGGGCCCAGATCAGTCCGATCACGATCGCCGGGATCACGTACGGGAAGAACGAGACGATCCGGTAGAAGCCGGAGTTTCGCAAGCCGCGGACGGTCCCGGTGCCCGAACCGCCGATCGTCACCAGCGTGGCCAGGGTCAGCGCCAGCACGATCGTCACGATCGGCACCACGATCGCGAGCAGGATGTTGTTGCGAACGGCCTTCAGGAAGATGTCGTCGTGGAACAGCTTCACGTAGTTGTCGAAGCCGACGAAGTTCTGCCCCGCGCTGAACCCGGACCAGTCGGTCAGCGAGTAGTACAGCGCCTGCACGAACGGCGAGACGACGAAGATCACGAAAACCGCCAGCGGCAGGCCGAGGAACACGACCATGAAGCTGACCCGATCGAAGGTCAGCGGCCGGCGGCGCCGGGTGACGGACCGCTGGGGTCCGTCACCCGGCACAGCTTCTTGCGTGGTGGTCACTTCGTGACCGGGATCTTCTTGACGGAGCTGTCGTTGCGCACCTTGTCGGTGATCTGCTGCAGGCCCTTCGTCAGGCCGGCCGCGTCGATCTGGCCGGACAGGAACGAGTTCCAGACCACGAGGTTGTCGGTGTTCATGCCGTACAGGCCGACGAACTGGTAGTCGAAGACGTTGGTGCCGGCCGCGTCCAGCATCGCGGTCTGCGACTGCAGCGCGGTCGAACCGAAGCCGTCCGCGGGCACCAGGCCCTTGACGATCGTCGGCGCCAGCCGGGTCTTGGCGAAGTTGGTCGCCGCTTCCTTGGACAGCATGGCCCGCAGCAGCTCCTTGCCGCCGGCAACGTTCTTGCCCTTCGACGGGACGATGAACGGCTCGCCGGCCGCGCTGCGCAGCGACTCGTACGGCAGCTTCGGGCTGTCGGAGAGCACCGGCTCCGGCACGCCCTTCATGTTGAAGCCCGCCTTGGTGGCCTTCTTCATCTCGTTCTCGATCCACGAGCCCGAGGGGTAGAGGATGGCCTGCTGGTCGTTGCTCCACTTCGCCTGCGCGGCGGTGAACTGGGTACCGGCGCCACCGGGGACGAAATACCCGTTCTTGACCATCGTCTCCAGGGCCTTGAAGATGCCCTGGATCTGCGGCATCGACCAGCAGTTCTCCTTGAGGTTCTCCAGCGCCAGCCGGACCTCGTCGCCACCCTCCTTGATCGCGCCGTCGACGGCCATCGTGTGGTAGTAGGTGGCGGCTTCCTTGCCCCAGACGAACAGGTACTTGCCCTTCGCCTTGGCCTTGGCGCCGAGGTCGAGCAGCGCGTCGTACGTCTTCGGCGGCTCCCAGCCGTTCTCCTTGAACAGGCTGTCGGAGTACCAGATGCCGTAGAGGGTCAGCACGTAGTTCATCGCGACGAACTTGTTGTCGAAGGTACCGGGGTTCTTGGCGCCCGGGTACAGGGTGTCGGCGATCTTCGTGCCCTCGTAGTTGTTGGCCTCGAAGACGTCGTCGAGCGTCGACAGCTGGTCCAGGATCGTGTTGAAGCCGATCTGGTTCGCGCCGGAGTTGTCGATCAGGTCCGGCGGGTTGCCGCCGACGAAGCGCGGCTGCAGCTGCTGGGCGATCTGGGTCGACGGAGCAACCTTGAACGTCGAGCCCGCGAACTTCTTCTGCGCGATGTTGGCCGCGAACGTCACGTAGTCGTAGCCGTAACCGCCGTTGAAGATGACCGCGTCGACAGTCGCCTTGTCGGCCATGCCGAACGGGTTGTCCGCGGTCTTGTCGGCACCGCCACTGCCGGAACCGCTGTCGTCGCTGCCACTGCCGGCACAGGCCGCCAGCAGCGTGCTGCCGCCGGTCGCCATCAACGTGCCGACCGCCGCGCGCTGCAGGAACAGCCGCCGCGAGAGGTTGTTGGGAGTGGTCATCATGCCGCCTTCCGAGTGATGATTCAGGCAGTGCGCCGGATACGACCGGCGTACCGTGCTTCAAGGGCGTGGTTGTGCTCGTCGCCGCCCGGGATGTTCGCAGACAGGTACACCGGCGGCGTCTCGCCGGCGTCCGTCATCCGGCGCAGCACCTCCGCGACCAGCAGCTGCGCGATCAGCGCGGCGGTGATGGACGACACCGCACACACCTTGCCCGCACCGTCGGGCAGGTCGAGGACGGAGTCGCCGTACGGCGCGTGGTTGTCGAGGACCACGTCGGCGAAGTCGATCAGCTTCTTGCCGGACGGGTGCCGCGACTCCATACCGCCGGTGTGCTGCAGCGAGGTGATCGCGATCAGCGGGTGGCCCTTCTCCTTGACCACACTCGCGAGCTCGACGATCGAGCCGTTCACACCGGAGTTCGAGGCGATGACGAACAGGTCGCCCTCGCGGGCGGCGGACAGCTCGTAGAGCTTCCGGGAGTACTGCGGGTCGCGCTCGAGCTCCGCACTGCGCAGCAGCTCGGTCGGCTCACCGCCGAGCAGCACGAGATCGCGCAACGCGATCCGGTTGGTGGCGATCAGTCCGCCGGCCCGGCCGGCGATCTCCATCGCCAGCGCCTCGGAGTGGCCGGAGCCGAACGCCTGGATGACGCCGTTCGCGCGCAGCGACGTGGTCATCAGGTCGGCCGCCCGCTGGATCGGGCCGTCGATCTGTGTGGTGACTGCAGCCATGATCGGCATCAGGGTTTGAACATAAGCCTGCGCGCTCACGCCGCTCGTCTCCCCCGTGTTATCGCTGGCCATCAGCGGGCCCACCCCTCGACTACTGTGCTCGCAGCGACACTCCAGGTGCCGACAAATGCGCAAGTTTGCGGTTTGCTGGACAGAACTTTTCTCAACTCGCAGCTAAAGTCAAGGCTCATTCGTGTGATCTCCCCAGATCGGGACCGTTGCGTAACCTTGTTTCCTTGTGCTTACTTATAAGCTCTTTCGAGCAGTTTGGAGCATCGCGTATGTCGGTCGAACGCCCGCTTCCGGACGCTGACGCCGCACCTGTCGACCAGGTGGTCCTGCTACCTGCCGGACCGCTGGTCCTCGGCGGCGACCTCGGCGGTACGTCCACCCGGATCGTGATCGCGGACTCTGAGGGCAACGTAATCGGTCGCGGCGCCGCAGCGGGAGGGAATCCGACCAGTCACCCCGCAAGCGCGGCGGCCAACTTCGGGCAGGCGCTTCACGCCGCGCTGGCCGGACTGGACCCGACGGCCGTCCAGGCGGCCGTCGTCGGTATGGCCGGCGGCGTGGCGCTCGCACGACCGGACGTGGCGGCCCAGTTCGAGGCGGCCTGGACGGGCGCGGGCCTGATCGTTGCCCCCGACTACATCGGCGATCTCGAGGTCGCTTTCGCCTCTGGCACGCCGGAACCGGACGGCACCGTGCTGATCGCGGGCACCGGCAGCAACGCCGGTCTGGTGCGCAACCACCAACTCGTGCGCACCGCGGGCGGGCACGGCTGGCTGCTCGGCGACGACGGCTCCGGTTTCTGGCTCGGCCGCGAGGCGGTCCGCAGCGTGCTCCAGGCACTCGATCTGCGCGAGCCGCTCGGGGCGCTCGGGCAGGCCGTCGTACAGGCGATCCTGTCCGATCGGGACGAGAATGCAGCTGCACAGCGTGAAGGATACGACGCGTTGCGTGACGATCTGGTGAGGACGGTGAACAGCCGTCCACCCGTTCTACTCGCCGAGCTCGCGCCGGCGGTGATCGCGGCGTACGCACAGGACGACGAGACTGCGCGGGCCTTGGTGAAACGCGCAGCCGAACTGCTCACAGAAACGGCCGCCCGGCTGAAGACAACGTCGGACAAGGGCCCGATGGTCCTCGCGGGCAGTGTCGCGGGTGAATCTTCACCCGTCGGACAACTCATCCGGCAGCATTTTGCCGGCGAAGTCCTGACCGCTCGCGACGGCGTAGGCGGCGCCACCTGGCTGGCCCTGGGCGCCCTCGACCCAGCCCTCCCCACCCCCGCCAACCACACCCGCCTGGTTTCACACTGAACCTGAGACCACTTGTGGTGGGCGGAGACCTGGCACAACAGGTCCCAGCCCACCACTGCAGGTCTCAGGTTCGAGGGATCAGTCGAAAACTGACACCGGGCGGACCTCCACCGCGAAGAACTCGGCCTCGGGGATGGTGGCGGCTACCTCCTCGGCGCGGGTCTGGGAGGCCACGTCGATGAGGAAGACGCCGGCCAGCTGTTCTTTCGCCTCGGAGTAGGGGCCGTCGGTGGTGGCGCGGACGCCTTCGCGGACGCGGACCACGCGGGTCTTCGACGGCGGGTCGAGCGGGACGGCCGTGATCAGCTCACCGTTGGCGTCGAGTTCCTTCAGCAGGTTGTCGAGCTGGGCGGCGAGCGCGTCGCGGGCCTGCTTCGGCAGCGCCTTGCCGGCCTCGGTGTGCAGGAACGACGGGTGTCCCCAGGTGATCGGGTTGCTGTGGATCATCAGCAGGTACTTCATGACCGGTGTCCTTTCGGGCAGTTGTCGGATCTTCGCAGCAGAGGTCGGAAGCAACCGGGCGCACTCGACATTTCGGCACTTTAGGGTGACGTGCATGGAGGAGATCGACTTCCGGACGGCCGACGGGCGGGTCCTGCACGGTTACGACAGTGCCCCCGGCGACGACGCGCGCCTGGCCGTGGTCTGGCATCACGGCACACCGAACCTGGGGACCCCGCCGGCGCCGCTGTTCGAGGCGGGCGAACGGCTCGGCATCCGGTGGATCTCGTTCGACCGGCCGGGGTACGGCGGTTCGACCCCTGCACCACATCGCACGATGGCGTCGGTCGCCGCCGATCTGACCGCGCTGCTGGACACGCTCGGCGTCGGCACCTGCGCCCTGATGGGCTACTCGGGCGGCGGCTCGTACGCATTGGGCGCCGCCGCGGTCCTCGGCGATCGGGTCGAGGCGGTCGCGACCTTCGCCGCGATCGCGCCGTACGACGCCGAAGGCCTCGACTGGTACGACGGCATGGTCGCGTCCGGCCGCGCATCGCTGCAAGCCGCCGCTGCGGGCCGGGACGCGAAGGTACGGCACGAGAGCTCCGGCGCCGAGTACGACCCCGAGTTCACACCGTCCGACCTGGCCATGTTCGACGGACCGTGGGGCTGGCTCGGCTCGATCGCCGGCGAGCAGTCGATGCCCGGCGGCCCGGACGGCCTGATCGACGACGACTGCTCGTACACCCACCCCTGGGGCTGTACGCCGAGTGCGGTCACCGCTCCGGCGCTCCTTGCCCACGGCACCGCCGACGGCATCATCCCGTGCGCCCACGCCCGCTGGCTGGCCGACCGTCTCCCGGCCGCAACGCTCGAGATGCACCAGGACCTCGGCCACGTCTCGATCCTGAGCCGGGCCGAACCCGCCCTGGAATGGATTCGTGACCGAACTGGCTGAATCGTCAGCTTGTCATCGGGGTACCGGGCGGGCGTGCTGCTTGCGGAGCGCTATCGCACGTCCGAGATCCTCGGCCACGGTGGGATGGGCGAGGTCTATCGCGGGTGCGACGAAATCCTGGGTCGCCCGGTCGCGGTGAAGCTCCTCCGGCCGGACCTGCGCGATCCGTTCGCCGCGGCACGGTTCCGGCGCGAGGCCCGGGCGGCCGCCATGGTGCGGGATCCGCACGTCGTCGCGGTCTACGACTTCGGCCACTCCAACGGCGAGTACTACCTGGTCATGGAGCTGCTTGAGGGCCGCAGTGTCGCGCACGAACTCGCGCTGCACGGTCCGCTCCCCCCGGACCGCGCGGTCAGCATCGTCCAGCAGGTGGCCCGCGGGCTGGCGGCCGCGCACCGGCACGGCATCGTGCACCGCGACATCAAGCCGGACAACCTGCTGATCGACGTCGACGGCTCGGTGAAGATCGCCGACTTCGGCATCGCGCACTCGCCCGGCGGAACCATCACGCCGGCGTCGTCGGGCCTGATCCTCGGCACCAGCCTCTACCTCGCCCCCGAGCGAGCCCTGGGACAGCCGGCCACGCCCGCCACCGACGTGTACGCCCTCGGCTGTGTGCTGTACCAGCTGCTCACCGGGCGTCCGCCGTTCGAGGGCGAGAACCCGACCGTGGTCCTCTCCCAGCACGTCCAAGCCTCGCCGACCGTGCCCGAGGAGGTTCCGGCACCGGTCGCAGACCTGATCCACCGGATGCTGGCCAAGGAACCTGCGGAGCGTCCGACGACCGACGAGGTCGCTTCCTGGGCCTTCGCCGACCCGCGGAACGCGACGACGGCCGAACTCCCTCCCCCACCGCTACGCCGGAA
This sequence comes from Kribbella sp. NPDC004138, assembly GCF_053603655.1. Lineage (NCBI taxonomy): Bacteria > Bacillati > Actinomycetota > Actinomycetes > Propionibacteriales > Kribbellaceae > Kribbella > Kribbella sp. NPDC004138. The sequence goes on along the minus strand of NZ_JBSGFZ010000001.1, from coordinate 418,715 downwards.
CCGGCGGGCGGTTTTCCTGGCCCTGGCCGCGCTGCTCACGCTCGCAGCAGCGGTGACCATCGGCCTGCTCACGGCTCAGGACCCCGGTACGCCGCCGGCGCCGGCGGACGTCGCCCCGTCCGGCGCCCCACGGCAGACGGCTCCACCGCCCAAGGCGGTCACGACCCCGACCGCGACGGCCACCAAGGCGACCACCAGAACACCGCCCGCGACCTCGGCACGGCCGACGGCCCGGACCCACGCGACGTCGCAACCCGCCGCCAAGCAGCCTTCCGGCAAGCACAAACCGAAGCCGGGCAAAACGGGTAAACGCTGACAAGCACTGACATTCCAAGCAATGCCTTGACATCCGATCAGGCCTGCCGCATATTCCAAGCATGTCTTTGGAAAAGGATCCGCGGCGGACGCGGCTGCTGAGTGACCCGCTGGCGATCCGGGCGATGGCGCATCCCGTCCGGCTCGACCTGCGGTCGCTGCTGGGGCGTGAGGGACCGATGACCGCGGCGGAGGCCGCGCGGCATCTCGGGATCAGCCAGGCGCTGGCATCCCATCACCTGCGACAGCTGGCGAAGTACGACTTCGTCGAGCCGGCTCCGGGCAAGGACAACCGCGAGCGGCCGTGGCGCCTGGTCTCGACGTCGCAGTCCTGGCGGGACGCGATGCGGACACCCGAGGGCGCCGCGGCCGCCGAGGTCCTCGAGCAGCTGATGGCCGAGCGCGCCCTCGACGACCTCGCGAAGTGGCAGCAGCAACGGCTGCACGAGGACCCGGTGTGGCGCGACAACTCCGGCATCGGCCAGACCGGGGTCTACCTGACCGGAGAGGAGCTCGCCGAACTCGTCGGGCAGATCGACGCGCTGCTGCAGCGCTGGGTCGACGAGCGGCCCATTGACGACAAGTCCACCCGCCCGCCGGGCAGCCGGCACGTCTCGTTGACCCAGATCCTCACCATCTCACCGGAGCAGGAGGAGCGATGAAGGACTTGTGGGGCGTCCTCGCGCGGCAGCGCGACTACCGGCTGATGCTCGGCGCGGGCCTGATCTCGCTGATCGGCGACTGGCTGCTGCGCACCGGACTCGCGTTCCAGGTGTACGTGCTGACCGGCTCGACGCTCGCGTCCGGCGGCCTGCTGCTGGCATCGTTCCTGCCGGCCGTCCTGCTCGGCTCGCTGGCAGGCGTCTTCGTCGACCGCTGGAACCAGCGGACCACGATGATCGTGACGAACGTGCTGAACGCGCTCGTCCTGATCCCGCTGGTCGCCGTCCACGACGCGAGCACGATCTGGATCGTGTACGGCGTCGTCCTCGCGCAGAGCTGTCTGCAGCAGTTCTTCACGCCGGCCGAGCAGTCGCTGGTCCCGGTCCTGGTGAACTCCGACCAGCTCGTGACCGCGAACGCGCTGAACAGCCAGATCCGCGATCTCGCCCGGCTGATCGGCGCCGCGCTCGGCGGTGTGCTGGCGGCCGCCGGCGGACTGACGTTACTGGCGCTCGGGGACGCCGCGACGTTCCTGATCGCGGTCGGCCTGGTCGCCGCGATGCGGCATCGGCAGCAGCGGCCCGAGACGACAGAGGAGACCGCGGGTGGGGCGATCAAGCGGCTGAAGGAAGAGTGGACCGAGGGGCTGCGGCTCTGTGTCGCGGGGCCCGCGATGCGGCTGGTCTTCGTGTTCTGCCTGGTCACCGGGGTCGGCGAGGGCGTCATGAGCACACTGTTCGCGCCGTTCGTCAGTGCCGAGGTCGGCGGCGACGGGAAGGTGTACGGACTGATCGTGTCGTCGCAGGCGATCGGCGGGATCATCGGCGGCCTGGTCGCCGCCGCGATCGGATCGCGGTGGCCGGCGGCGACCCTGTGGGGCATCGGCGCGCTCGCCTTCGGCCTGATCGACACCGCGCTGTTCCTCTACCCGCTGGTGTCGAGGAGTGTGATCCCCGCGTTCGCCTGCATGATCGTGGTCGGCCTGCCCGGCGCGCTCACCATCGCCGGCATGATGACGGTCTTCCAGAACCTCACCGTCGACGGCACCCGCGGCCGTATCTTCGGCGCGGTCGGCGCCGCCGAGAGCGTCGCCGTCCTGGTCGGCATCGCCGCGGCCGGCTTCCTCGGCGACGCCGTCGGCATCATCCCGGTCCTCGTCGTCCAGGGCCTCGGGTACGTCGCCGGCGGGCTCGTCGTCCTCAGTCGGCGGCGGATGCTGGCGCCGCGGCCGGAAGCTGTTCTTCCTCAGCCGGCTTGACCCGGTGCAGCCGGACCCGCGCGACCCGGCGGCCGTCCATCTCGGTCACGGTCAGGGTGTGAGTCTCGAACGCGACCTCGTCGCCGGTGGACGGGACCTTCCCGAGCTGGGCGGCGAGGAAGCCGCCGACGGTCTCGTACGGGCCGTCGGGGAGCTCGATCGCGGTGGCGTCGGCGAAGTCGTCGAGGTTCAGCAGGCCGTCGACCTCGATGTCGCCGCTGCGCAGCCGGGTGGTCTCGGCCGCCTCCTCGTCGTACTCGTCCTTGATGTCGCCGATCAGTTCCTCGACCAGGTCCTCGAGCGTGACGATGCCGGCGGTGCCGCCGTACTCGTCGAGCACGATCGCCAGGTGCGTGCTGCGGCGGCGCATCTCGGTCAGGGTCGGCAGCAGCTTCGCGGTGTCCGGCAGCATCAGGACCTCGCGCGCCAGGTCGCCGACCCGCACCGAACGGGTCGCGACCGCCGGGTCGAACAGGTCCCGGACGTGCACGAACCCGACGATGTCGTCGGCCGAGCCGTTCATCACCGGGTACCGCGAGTGCGGCCGCTCGGCGGCGAACTTGACCGCCTTGTACGCCGGCATCTCCGCGTCGACGAAGTCCACCTCGGTGCGCGGCAGCATCAGCTCGCGCAACTGCCGGCTGCCGGCCTCGAAGACGTCGTCGACGATCTTGCGCTCCTCCTCGCCGAGCGACTCGTGCGCCGAGACCAGGTCGCGGAGCTCCTCGTCGGTCATCACCTCACGGTTCGCGTTCGGGTCGCCGCCGAGCGCGCGGACCACCAGGTCGGTCGACTTCGACAGCAGCCAGATCACCGGCCGCGCGCCGGACGCGATCCGGTCCACCAGCGGCCCGAGGGCGAGCGCGAATCCTTCCGCCCGCTGCAGCGCCAGGCGTTTGGCGGCCAGCTCGCCGAGCACGATCGACACGTACGAGATCAGGATCGTGATCAGCACCAGCGCGACCGTGTCGGAGACCGACTCGGGCAGGCCGAGCTGCTGCAGCTTCGGCGAGAGGCCGTCGGCGAGCGTCGCGCCGCCGAAGGCGGCGGACAGGAAGCCCATCAGGGTCACGCCGATCTGCACGGCGGACAGGAACCGGTTCGGGTTGGCGGCCACCTTCGCGACGATCTCGCCGCGCCGGCCGCGGTGCGAGAGCGCCTTGAGCTGGCTTTCGCGGAGCGAGACCAGGGCCATCTCGGCCGCGGCGAAGACCCCGCCGATCAGCACGAAGACCAGGATCAGGACGATGTTGAGCAGGGTGTCGTTCATGGGTGGGTTTTCCTAGCGCCCTCTCGTCGACAGTCGAGAGGGCGGGCGTTGGGCGTAGTCGTCCATCTACCAACTCTAGCGGTGGGCAGTCCCACCGTGCATGTTCGAGTTTGTTGGTTTACGATGATTCCTGGCCGGACGCGTCGTACGGCCGGGAGGGTCACACGATGAACACACCCCGCGGCGTCCGCCGTACCGACACCAAACTGTCGGACGGCCGCGAGCTGATCTACTACGACCCGGCCGACGCGCCGGCCCGGGTGCCGCTCGAGGACACCCGCGGGCTGCCGGCCCCGCAACCGCAGATCGAGCTGCGCACCGACCCGCTCACCGGTGACGTCATCTCCTACGCGACCCACCGCAACACCCGCACCTACCTGCCGCCGGCCGACCAGTGCCCGCTGTGCGCGAGCAAGCCGGGCAACCCGACGGAGATCCCGGATCACGACTACAACGTCGCGGTCTTCGAGAACCGGTTCCCGTCCTTCGCCGGCCCGGGCCGGACCGAGGTGATGTGCTTCACCAGCGACCACAACCAGTCGTTCACCGACCTCTCCCAGGGCCAGGCCCGGCTGGTCGTCGACACCTGGGCCGACCGGACCGCCGAGCTCGGCGCCCGCGACGACGTCGAGTTGGTCTTCCCCTTCGAGAACCGCGGCCGTGAGATCGGCGTCACGCTCAGCCACCCGCACGGTCAGATCTACGCCTACCCGTTCCTGCCGCCGCGGATGCGCACCCTGATGGCGCAGGCGCGCAAGCACCAGGAAGTTGCCGGCAGCAACCTGTTCGCCGACGTGCTGGCCGCCGAGCGCAAGGAGGGCACCCGGGTCATCGCGGAGAACGGCAACTGGACCGCGTTCGTGCCGGAGGCCGCCCGCTGGCCGGTCGAGGTGCACCTGTACCCGCACCGTCAGGTCGGCGGCATCGACGAGCTGTCGGTCGGCGAGCGCGACGACTTCGCCGAGCTGTACCTCGACGTCCTGAGCCGCTTCGACGGCCTGTACGGCGAGCCGCTGCCCTACATCGCGGCCTGGCACCAGGCGCCGGTCCGGATCGATCGCGAGCTCGGCTACCTGCACCTGGAGCTGTTGTCGATCCGGCGGGCCAAGGACAAGATCAAGTACCTGGCCGGCTCCGAGTCCGGCATGGGCGCGTTCATCAGCGACACCCGGCCCGAGGACGTGGCCGAGACCCTGCGGAAGGTTGGCTCGTGAGCTTTCAGGACGTTTTCGGTGCCGCGCCGGACGGCAGCTGGCGCGCGCCGGGCCGGGTCAACCTGATCGGCGAGCACACCGACTACAACGACGGCGTCGTGCTGCCGATCGCCCTGCCGAACCAGATCGTGGTGACCGCTGCCCGGCGCACCGACGGCCGGGTCGCGGTCACGTCCGGCGGGCACACCGGCGTGGTCGAGTTCGCGCTCGACGACCTCGCGCCGCACTCCGTCGGCGACTGGGCGGCGTACCCGGCGGGCGCCGCCTGGGTCCTGCGCGAGTCCGGGTACCCGATCGGCGGCGCGAACCTGCACTTCGAGTCCGACCTGCCCTCGGGTGCGGGTCTGTCGTCGTCCGCGGCGCTGCTCTGCGCGACCGCCGTCGCGCTGCTCGGCCTCGTCGACGTGGAGATCGACCCGGCCGAGGTGGCCCGGCTCGCCCAGCGCGCCGAGAACCAGTACGTCGGCGCGCCCGTCGGCCTGATGGACCAGACCGCGTCGATGTGCTGCACGGCCGGTCACGCGCTCGCCTTCGACATCCGCTCCGGCGCGCTGGACCAGATCCCGTTCGACCCCGAGGCCGACGGCCTGCGGTTGCTCGTCGTGGACGTGAAGGCGCCGCACCGGCACGCCGACGGCGAGTACGCCGCGCGCAGGAAGAGCTGTGAGCACGCCGCGGCCGCACTCGGCGTACCGGCCCTGCGTTCGGTGGAGTACGACGGGCTCGACGCCGCGCTCGCGCGCCTCGACGACGACGTCGACCGGCGCCGCGTCCGGCACGTGGTGACCGAGATCAGGCGCACCGAGGACGCGATCGCGCTGATGCGCGCCGGCCGGCTGCGCGACGTCGGGCCGCTGTTCACCGCGTCGCACGTCTCGTTGCGCGACGACTTCGAGGTCACCGTGCCCGAGCTGGACGTCGCGGTCGGCGCGGCGCTCGAGGCCGGTGCCCTCGGCGCGCGGATGACCGGCGGCGGTTTCGGCGGCTGCATCATCGCGCTGGTCGAGGCCGCGACGGCCGACTCCGTGCTGGCGGCGATCGAGAAGGCCTTCGCGGACCAGGGATTCAGCGCACCGACGTCGCTCGCCGCGACCCCGTCGGCCGGAGCCTCCCGGATCAGCTAGGTCGGGTCAGCTAAGAAGCGATCACCAGGTCGCAGCCCGTGTCCCGCATGGCCTTGCGGGCCGCGGTCGACAGGCCGTCGTCGGTGACGATCACGTCCAGGTCGGACCAGGTCGCGAAGGTACTGAGGCCGACGGTCCCCCACTTGGTGTGGTCCGCGACCACGACGACCTCACGGCTCGCCGCGATGAACGACCGGTTGGTCTCGGCCTCCATCAGGTTCGGCGTGCTGAGCCCGTGCTCGGCGTCGACGCCGTGCGCGCCGAGGAACAGCAGGTCCAGGTGCAGCGAGGCCAGGGCCGCGGTCGCGATCGGCCCGACCAGCGCGTCCGACGGCGTCCGGATGCCGCCGATCAGCACGACGGTGCGGTCCGAGCGCCCGTTGCCGTGGAACACGTCGGCGATCCGCGCCGAGTTCGTGACAACTGTCAAGTTCTCCACCCGGAGCAGCTGACGGGCCAGCGCGTACGTCGTCGTACCGGCGCCGATGCCGATCGCGCTGTCCGGCTGGACCCGGGTGGCGGCCTCGGCCGCGATCGCCTGCTTGGCCGCGGACTCCTGGGTGAGCTTGGCGTCGAAGCCCGGCTCGTGCGCGCTGCGCAGCCCCACCGAGGTGGCGCCGCCGTGCACCTTGTGCAGCAGGCCGCTCGAGTCCAGGGCGTCCAGGTCGCGCCGGATCGTCATGTCCGAGACGCCGAACCGGTCGACCAGTTCGGCCACCGTGATCGCGCCCCGGCTGTTGACCTCGGCAACGATTGTGGCCTGCCGCTGGGCGGCCAACTGGCCGCCGCGCCCGCGTGGCGGTTCTGCTCCGGCTGCGTTCACGCCTCACAGCCTAATCGCGGAACGTCCCCCTGTCAGGGAAATGTGTTGCCCGGCCGGTGGCAGCGCGTCACGCTGGAGCATGCGATTTCCCGAGGATGTCCCCGAGCTGACCGACGGCGTGGTGACCCTGCGTGCGCACACGGCGGACGACGTCGAGCCGGCGTACCGGATGTGCCAGGACCCGGTGATGCAGCAGTGGACCACCATCCCGCTCCCGTACCTGCACGAGCACGCGGTCGGCTACCTCACCGAGATCATCCCGGCCGGCTGGCGCGAGAACACCTCGTGGGCGTGGGCGATCGAGTACGACGGGGCGTACGTCGGCACCGTCGACCTGCGCGACGGCGAGGGCGAGGTCGGCGAGGTCGGCTTCGCGGTGTCGCCGGACGTCCGCGGCCACGGGGTGATGACGCGCGCGCTCCGGCTCGTGGTGCGGCACGCGTTCGACGGGCTCGGCTGGGACCGGGTGATCTGGCGCGCGTACGTCGGGAACTTCGCGAGCCGGCGGGTCGCCTGGAAGACCGGATTCCACGGCCTGGTGACGATTCCGGGCGGCGGGTTGTCGCGCGGCGTCCGCAAGGACGAGTGGGTCGCGTCGATCGGTCGCGACGACGAGCTCGAACCGCACGGCCACTGGTGGACGGTGCCGGTGCTCGAGGGCGGCGCGATCCGGTTGCGGCCGCTGCGCGAATCGGACGCGCAACGGGTGATGGAGGCGTGCGGCGACGAGCGGACGCAGCAATGGCTGACCGGCATGCCCTCGCCGTACGGGCTGGACGACGCCAAGGGCTTCATCAACAACCGGCCCGTGGCCGCGGCGGAGGGCGAGGCCGTGGCGTGGGCGATCGCGGACGCGGTCACCGACGAGCTGCTCGGCAACGTCAGCGTCTTCGGGATGAACCACCGGATGGACAAGACGGTCGGCGAGCTCGGGTACTGGATGCACCCGGACGCCCGCGGCCGCAAGGTGATGTCGAGCGCCGTCGAGCTGGTGATCGCGCACGCGTTCCGGCCGACCGAGGACGGCGGCCTCGGCCGCCGCCGGCTGGTAGTGAAATGCGCCGCCGGGAACACCGCCTCCGCGCACGTTGCCGAGGCCAACGGCTTCACCCGGGTCGGCAACGAGCGCAGCGCCGACCGGCGCCGCGACGGCAGCTACGACAACCTGCTCACCTACGACCTGCTCGCCGGCGAGTACGCCGCCCGCCCCTGACATCTCAGGGGCCAACCCCTGACATGGCCGGTTGGCACCCGAGGAACCGGGTCCGCAACCGACCACCCAAAGGGTTGACCCCTCAGACGTCCAGGCGGTAGTGGTGACCGGCTGGAGGCAGAGGTTTACGGCGAGTTGGTGACAAACGACACCGGTTCCCCTCGCCGTGGCGCGATCGGGCTGCTTGAATCGACGGGTGAGAGATCGTGAGGAACTCGTCCGCCGTTGGCAGGCCGGGTGGTCCGTCTCGCGGGGCTGGACCACGGTTGAGGACGACAACGACGGCATCCTGATCGTCCGGGCAGGTGAGGAGAGCCGGCCGACGGAGTACGTCGTACTGGATGCCGACAACAAACCGGAGCGGGTGGAACGAGCCGCCCAGCTGGCCCTCGCCGACGGCGGCGGGCGCGGCTCGGGTTGGATCACGCTGGCCACCGACGACAAGGAGGCCCGGATCGAGCAACTGGAGAATCTCGGCCTCGAGGTCCAGCAGGACCAGGACTGGCTGATGACGATCCAGCTCTCGGAACAGCCGGCTCTGAAGCTGCAGGACCGCTACGCGCTGCACACCGAACTCGAGGACGACCTGATCATCACCCGCGCCACGATGCACGGCGGGGTGGTGTCGAGCGGCCGGATGGCAGTCGTCGGCGAGGACGCGGTCGCGGACCGGATCGAGACCGACCCGGCGCATCGCCGGCGCGGACTCGGCAGTGCGGTGATGGCGTCGCTGGTCGAGGCGGCCGCGGCGAAGGGCGCCAAACGCGGCATCCTGATCGCGTCCATCGACGGCCTGCGGCTGTACCGCAGCCTCGGCTGGAAGGTCATCTCCGACATCGTCATCGCCCGCTCCCGCTGACATTCAAACGATTGCCATAGTCAAACCGTTGTAAAGCGCGGTCTGCGCAGGAGTTGGCAAGCTCTTGCCTGGGCAAGGCTGCACAGCATGACGAACCACAGACGTCCCACGCGCAACGGCGTAGTGGGTCCGCTCCTCGCCTCCTTGTCGGCTCTTGCCCTGATGGCCGGGGTCGGGTGGTTCGTCATGCGTACTACGGACAGCAGGGTGACGAGCCAGGAGACGCCCGTCACGACGATGACGACCGCTGCCGACGACGCCCCGTCGACGACCTCGGTCCGTCCGACGAGTCCGTCGTACACACCTCGCCGTACCCCGTCCCAAACCCCGACCACCACCAAGAGCGTGACGCCGCGGCCGACGCGCTCGACGACGGCTCCGAGCCGGGGCGGCACGCGGACGCCCCGGCCAAGCACGTCGTCACCGACGCCCACGCGCTCCGCGACCCCGACGCCGACCAGGACGACCAAGACCTCCAAGCCCGTCGGCGGATCCGGCCCGGCCGAGTCGCAGGTCCTGGACCTGACCAACCAGGAGCGGGCGAAGGCCGGCTGCGGACCGCTGCGGACCAACAAGGCCCTCACCCAGGCCGCCGAGGCGCACGCGGCCGACATGGTCGACCAGCACTACTTCGCGCACGACAGCCTCGACGGCCTCAGCCCGTTCGACCGGATGAAGGCGGCCGGATTCCGCGGCGGTGCGATGGCCGAGAACATCGCCGTCGGTTACTCCACCGCGGCCGCGGTCGTGCAGGGCTGGATGAACAGCCCGGGCCACCGCGCGAACATCCTGAACTGCTCGTACACGATGATCGGCATCGGCTACGACAGCGGCGTGGTGAAGCCGGACTGGGGCAACGGCAGCTGGGTGCAAGATTTCGGCGGGTGACCCGCCAGTTCAGTCAATCGTTTTCTTCAGGATTCGTTAAGAGGGTCATCGGCTCTGTAACGATGACCTCGCGCGTCGGTTAAGGTCGCTGTTCGGTGACCAGGGGGGACCTGGCTGTAGTACGGGGAACGACGCGCAACTCGGTACGAAAAACGAAGAGGATTCGCCCATCCCATGACGGATTCGCCTACCCCCCGGCGGCACCGCGGCAGTAGACGAGCTCCCCGCAGGAGCCGTGGCCTGGTCGGCCCGATCGTCAGCGCGCTCTCGGTCCTGGTCGCGATCGGCCCTGTGGTCTGGCTGATGTCTCGCGACACGTCCCGGGTCGACGACACCGCGAAGGTCCTGAACGTCTCCGAGGAGAGCCGCGTCGACGGTGGCTCGGCGGTCGAGGGTACGACGGCCGGCACCCCGCTGATCACCATCACCAAGACCTTGCCGAACGGCCGCACGACCACTGCCGTGCTCGGAACGCCGGCCCTCGGCGGTGCCGCGAACTCCACGACGCCCGGCACACCGACCATCTCGGGTACGCCGAGCGACACGCCCGGCAACGCGCTCAGCACGCCGACGGCACCCACCGTCGGCGTGACCACCGTGACCGTGCGGCCGACCACGCCGCGCAGTACGGAGACGAAGACCGGCCGGCCGCGGCCTACGAAGACCGCGACCACGACCGGTACGCCGACCAAGACCCGGAGCACCAGCCCGACCCCGAGCGACACCCCGGAGCCGCCGACGAGCGGCGGCGGGACCAACACGCAGGAGCGGCAGGTCCTCGAGTACACGAACCAGATCCGGGAGCAGCAGGGCTGCGGCCCGCTCCGGCTGGACAGCGCGCTCGTCGAGGCGGCCGGGAAGCACGCGTCGGACATGGTCCGGCGGCATTACCTGGACCACACGAACCCCGACGGACAGGACCCGGGCGACCGGATGGCGGCCGCCGGGTACCGCGGGTCGAGCTGGGGCGAGAACATCGCGGCCGGCTACGACAGCGCGCAGAAGGTGGTCGCCGCCTGGATGCAGAGCGACGGGCACCGCAAGAACATCTTGAACTGCCGATTCACCTCGATCGGCATCGGGTACGACCCCGGCCGGGTGCGGTCGGACTGGGGACCCGGCAGTTGGGTCCAGGACTTCGGCCGAAGCTGAGGCCGGGCCGACATGGTTGTCATTGTGCCTAGAACACCGAGTGTGGCCGGAATGTTGTCCCACGGTCACAATGTCCGGCCGGTTCGCGGTCGGTCGCGGCGGGTAGATCCGTCCTTGTCATGTTGCCGGACGTTCCTGGGGGGCTCCGGTGAGACGGCTGGTGAGGCGTCTCGATCTGGCGAGGAACGTCTTGGGGGCGCGACTTTGAAGGGAACAACGAAATAATGTCCGAGTCCGGCAACGGCCGGTACAAACCGCGCCGGAAGGCGACCCGAGCGGCCTCCCGCTCGACGCGGTCCGGCAACCGGTCCACTCCGCCCGCGGAATCCACCCCGGCCGCTCCGCCCGAGCCGCCGCGCTACGCGCCGCGGACGAGCGACGAGTCGCCGTTCTGGGCGAGTGCGCCGAAGGGCGGCTCGTCCAGCGAGTCCCCGTTCTGGGCCAACGGCAACCAGTCGCGCCCCGCCACACCCCAGTACGCCCCTCGCGGTGCCCTCCCCAGCTACACCGCCCCCGACACGACCTCTGGCCTGCCCACGCGGCCGGCCGAGGAGTCCACCTCCGGTACGGCGAACCGGCGACCTGCCGGTGGTACGCCGTCGTGGGTCGAGCAGTCCCTCACGGGCGACAACGAACCACCGAGCCGCGCCCGCCGAGCAGCCCGCTCCGAGCCCCCAGCCCCCCTGGGCGAAACCGCCGGCACCTGGTCCTCCCGCCGAGCCACCGACGACTGGGCCACCCTGGCAACCCCACGCTCCGAGGCCACCCGAGGCTCGGACGGCTCCGGCCTCGCGGGCGGCGCGAGGGGTGCCGGGACCACGGCTGCTGACGACCTAGCCAACGCCGGACGTCGGTCGGCCCCTCGAAACGAGGCGGCAGACGCCGGCGCGGCAGCCCTAGCAGCAGCCGGCCAAGGCACACCAGCCACAAGCACCAATGCCCCCGGCGTCGGCGCGGACGACCGAGCAGCAGCACGTACACGCGCCACAGAAGCCGGCCTCGGCGCGACCGGCTTCGGCACGGAGCGCGCGGACGGTCGCTCCGCGGCAGGCGCACAGGCTTCCGAAGCCGGGCTGGGTGCAACCGGCCTCGGTGGAACCGGCTTTGGCGGGGAGCGGTCGGGGGTAGGTGCGCGGGCGGGTGAGGCTGGTGTGGGTGGAACCGGCTTCGGGGCTGATCAGTTGGACGGTCGCTCGACGTCAGGCGCCTTCGGTGCGGCTGGTGTGGATGATGCGGCCGCGCATGTTGCCGGTGGTGGGCGTGGAGCTTCTGGGCCGGGAAGTTCTGGGCGCGGGAGTTCCGGGCCTGGCGGGCCGGGACGGCGGGCTGCGGCTCGGTCGGCGGCTGCTGAGCGGGCTTCGCGGGGGCGGCGGGCGGTGATCGCGATCGCGTCCGTGGTGCTGGTGATCACGCCGATCTCGTGGATCCTGCTGCACCAGCCACAGAACGACGATGCCGACGCGTCGGTGCCGATCGTCACGCGTACCGACGACACCTACATCACCCCGACCACGAAGGCGGCCAAGGTCACCCCGTCGGCCAAGGTCACCGTCCCCCCGACGGCGACCCCGTCGGCCACCCCGACCAGCACCCCGTCGGCCACCCCTTCGACCACGCCGACCGAGAGCCCGACGGACACCCCGACCGACAAACCGACCAAGTCGTCGACCCGCACCCCCACGGTCGCACCGACCTCGGCCCCGACCGCACAGCCCACCACCGCGCCGACCTCGCCGGGCCGTACGGTCACCACCCCCGGGCCGACGCAGACGACCACGACCCCGCCACCACCACCGGTCGACGGCGGTATGGCGCCCAACGAGAAGCAGTTGTTCGACATGATCGACAACGCGCGCGCTGACAACGGCTGTGCTCCGCTGAAGCAGGACCCGAGCCTGACCACCAGCGCAAGAGGGACAGCAGGCAGCCGGTCAAAGACCGGCAGCGGGATGAACGACTCGTCCGGATCGCAGGTCGGGGCCGGCGGCGACAAGATGAACGCCCAGCAGGCCTACGACGACCTGATGGCGGACAGCAAGGGCACGGTCCTGAACTGCAGCCTGGACACGCTCGGCGTCGGCTTCGGCACCTCGGAACGCTGCACGCTGTGGCTCATCGGATGCATCGCCTCGACCGACCGCAACGTCTGGGTGGCGAACTTCTCGTAGTAACCCCCGCACGATTCCTCCCGGTTGGTGCGACCATGGTTTTGCGACCTGGTCCACCAACCCGGGGGAGGCTGGATGTTTTCCGAGCGTGATGACGTGGATCGGGTGGAGCCGGCGCATTTCGGGATTCATCCGGACGCGTTGGCGGCGGAGCGGCCGGATCCGCGGCCCGAGGAGGCCAGGCGGATGGGGCTGAGCCGGCACACCGAGGAGGGCGCGGTGCTGTCGTTCGCGTCGTCGCTCGACCGCGGCAAACCGGCGCACCGGATGATGGCCTGGATCCTGCTCGTCACGTTCGCGGCGCCGGTGATCTACATCCTGCTCGTGCTGCTGTAGAACTCCTGCCGATGTCGCTGCGGCGTCGTCCCCAGCACGCCGTGGAAGTGATGCCGTAACGCGTCGCTGCTCCCGAACCCGCTCTCCGCGGCTACCCGCTCGACCGGCAGATCCGTTGTCTCCAGCAACAACCGCGCCCGGTCCAGCCGCTGCCGCAGCAACCAGGCCTGCCCCGAGCTCCCGGTCCGCGCCCGGAACTGCCGGGTGAAGGTACGCCGGGACATCGCCACCGCCCCCGCCCACTCGTCCAGCGAGACCGGCTGGTCGAGCCGCGCCCGCGCCCACACCATCGCCTTCTCGATCACGTCGTCGGCCGGGTCCGGCGGCACCGGCACCGGGATGTACTGCGCCTGCGAGCCGCTCCGGTGCGGCGCGACCACGATGTCGCGGGCGACCTTCTCGGCCATCTCGACCCCGAGATGCGTCCGCACGAGGTGCAGGCAGCAGTCCAGCGAGGCCGCCGTACCGGCGGATGTCACCAGATCCCCCTGATCCGACCACAGCACGTCCGCCCGTACGTTCAACGACGGGTACCGAGACCGCAGCTCGTCCGCGAACCGCCAGTGCGTCACGACTTCACGTCCCGCGGCGATCCCACTCTCCGCGACCAGGAACGCCCCGAGGCACAGCCCGACCACGGTCGCACCTCGCGCGTGCGCCCGCCGGATCGCGTCCAGCAGTACGTCGGACGCGACCAGCCCGGGCTCCCAGCTCGGCAGCACCACGACATCGGCGCGCTCCATCACCTCGAGCCCGTGGTCCACCGTGATCCCGAACCCGGCGCTGGTGGGAAACGACCCGGGCTGCTCGGCACACACCTGCACGTCGTACCGGTCGGGCAGGCCGCGGCGCTCGCCGAGGACCAGGCACGGCACGGACAGGTGGAACGGGCTCATCCCGGGATAGGCGAGGACCGCGACAGTACGCATGAGAACAGTATGGCCCGATCTTCGGAAACTATGGCTCCCGGGCCAATGGTGAGACAGGCCGCCAGGACGGAGGATCGTGGTCATGAAGATCACGCACATCGGCGGCCCGACCGCCGTCCTGAACCTCGGCGGTCTCACGTTCCTGATCGACCCCGCGTTCGACGAGCCCCGGGAGTACCAGCTCCCGGGCCGGGTGATGAAGAAGCTCACCGGCCCGGCGATCCCGGCCGCGGAGCTCGGCCCGGTCGACGTCGTCCTGGTGTCGCACGACCAGCACAAGGACAACCTCGACGACGCCGGGCGCGCACTGCTGGCCGGCATCCCGACGGTGCTGTCGACGCCGGACGCGGCCACCCGCATCTCCGGCGTCCGCGGCCTGGCGAACTGGGAGTCGGTCGACCTGCCGCGTCCGGACGGCGGCGTGATCACGGTGACCGGCGTACCCGCGCTGCACGGGCCGGAGGGTGCGGAGGAGGTCCTCGGAGTGGTCACCGGGTTCGTGCTGCAGGGCGAGGGACTGCCGACCGTGTACCTCTCCGGCGACAACGCGTCGCTCGGCCTGGTGAAGGAGATCGCCGACCGGTTCGCGCCGATCGACGTGGCGGTGCTGTTCGCCGGCGCCGCACGCACCACGCTGCTCGACGGAGCCAACCTGACCTTGACGTCCGCCGACGCGGTCGAGGCCGCGCGCCTGCTCGCCGCCGCCGTCGTCGTACCGGTGCACACCGAGGGGTGGGCCCACTTCACCGAAGGCCCCGGCCAGTTCGCAGCCGCCTTCGCGGAGGCCGGTCTGTCCGACCGCGTGAAGCTCCTCGACCACGGTGTCGCGACCGACCTTGATTGAGCACTTGACGAGCACGGAGCGTGACGGATAGCGTGTGCGACCGCCGGGGGGAACCGGCAGTTCGTGTTCATCGGGCCGGGGGGACATCGGCCCACTGCCAAGGGGGAATTCCTTGTTCGTACGACGCTTCCGCACGCTCTTTTCCGCCGCCACGGCCGCCGTGGTGCTGGCCGGTTCGGCGGCGCTGGCACCACTGCAGGCCGACGCGGCGATCACCGTGGTCCTGAGCGGCATCCAGTACGACCCGCCGGGCGCCGACGTCCGGACGAACGCCCAGCTGAACAACGAGTTCTTCACCGTGCGCAACATCAGCTCGCGGCCGATCAACCTGTCCGGCTTCCGCGTGCTGGACGCCGCCAACCACCTGTTCGTGTTCCCGCGCGGCTACGTCCTGCCGGGGCAGTCGACCGTGATCGTCCGCACCGGCAAGAACCGCAACCGCGCGCTCACGCTGTACTGGAACCAGAGCTGGTACATCTGGAACAACACCGGCGACACCGCCCGCTTCCAGACGCCGGCCGGCAAGACCTTCGACACCTGCACCTACAAGGCCGTCACCGGCCGCTACCGGGTCGCCTGCTAGCCGCGCGTCGCGGGCGCGGGATCGGCGCCCTCCGGGATCCACTCCTGGACGACGATCTCGTCGCCGACCCGGATGTTGCCCGGGGCAAGCACTGCGGCCTTGACGCCGAAGCTCACCCCGCCGCCGTACGCGGGCTCGCGGCGGTACGTCGCCAGCGTCCGGGTCGGTTCCGGCCCGGACTTGGCGCCGGTCACCTGGTCCACGGTCGGTACGGCGCAGCGGATTCCGCGCGCGGAGTACCCGATCCCGACCTCCCCGGCGGTCATCCGGAGCACCTGGTCCTCGGTGTGCGGTTCGTCCCAGCCGGAGACCACCAGGTTCGGCCGGAAACGGTTCATCGGGATCGCGTCGCCGCCGCGCTCGAGAATGCGGGCGTTCAGCCCGTCGAGTGACGACTGCGACGTGATCATCAGCGCATGCGCGTCGCCGAAGCCGGTCAGCCCGCGGTGCGCGCCCCAGCCCGGCCGCTCGTGCTCGGGCGTCACCCGGACCAGCGCCGCCGGGGTGCCGAGCCGCTCGGTGAACCACTCGTCCGCGGCCGGGTCCTGGACCACGCCGAGGCCGAACCACTTCTCGAACAGGCTGACGTCGCGCCGCTTCCCGTCGTACCGGATCCCGATCTCGAGATCCGGCGCGCCCGGCGCCGACAGCCGGAGCGCGTCACCGGCCACCTCGGCGTGCAGCGTCGCCATGGCCGGCAGCTTGCGCTGGCTGAGGAACGTCCCGTCGGGCTGGACGAGCATGAACAACCGGTCGTTCAGCAATCCGGTCGGTCCGACCTCAGCGGTCTCGACGGAGATCCCGGCGAGCCCCTTCACCGGGTAGTAGGCCAGGGCAGCAACCTTCACGACAGACACAGGCTCAAGCCTAACTGGCCTTGCTCTGTTGAAACGTGTTGAGTTATGTTTGAACACGTGGAGGACTTCGCAGCTGCCCTGCAACAGGTACGCCGGCACGCGGGCCTGAGTTACCGCCGGCTGGCCGAGCGCGCGCATTACTCACATCCACAGCTGATCCGCGCGACCAGCGGCAAGCAACTGCCGACGTGGGACGTGACAGCGGCCTATCTGCGGGGTTGCGGCGTCCCGGCGGACCTGATGCCCGTCTGGCGCCGGCGCTGGGAGCAGGCGAGCCGCGACCCGCGCGACATCGTCGCCTTGCTGGAGAACGCGGCGACCCTCGAGGACCTGGGTGCCGCGGTCGCGGCCCTCACACGGCCGCGCTCGTTGCGGGCGCTGGAACAGCAGACAGGGATCCCGCGGGCGACGATCCAGGCGTGGCTTCAAGGCACCCGGCTGGCCGGGCGGGACCGGCTGGACCACCTGGTCCGCTCGGTCGGCGCCACGCCCGAGGAGCGTGCGGCAGTCGCCCGCACGGCGGCTCGGCTCAGCGCCGACGCCGGGCAAGCGCGGGGCCGCGTCAGCCCCGGAACACCGAGGCCGGTGCGCGCGGCGTGAGGTAACCCTCCGCGTCGGTGAGCGGGGCCGCCTTGCCGGCGCGCTCGCCGAGCGGCATCACGTCGTACGGCGGTTGCGCCCGGCGGCCGGCGTCGGTCAGGTCGGGTACAGGTTGGCGCGACGCGACCATGATCACGTTCCCGAATCCCTTGCCGCGCAGGATCTTCCGCTCCGCGAGCACCACACCCGCCCCGATCGCCGCCTGAACGGTCGCCGCCGTCCGGCGGACGAACGGCAGGCCGGCCTTGCCGTCGATCAGGTTCGCGACCAGGACGCCGGTCGGCCGCAGCACCCGCGCGCACTCGGCGAAGAACTCCGCCGTCACCAGGTTCGCCGGGACGGCCTCGTGCTCGAAGGCGTCCAGGATCACCAGGTCCATCGAGTCGTCGTACACCTCGGTGATCCCCGCACGGCCACTGACCGGGCGGACCTTGATCCCGGAACGCTTCGGCAGCGGCAGCGCCTCGCGGACGAAGTCGGTCAGGTCCTCGTCGGGTTCGAGCACGACCTGCCGGGACCGCGGGCGGGTCACGGCGACGTACCGCGGCAGGCTCAGCGCGGCGCCGCCGACGTGCAGCACCGCGACCGGCTGACGCCGCGGCGCGACCGCGTCCACGACGTCACCGATCCGGCGCATGTACTCGAACGCCAGGTTGCCCGGGGCCGCGAGATCCACCTGCGACTGCGGCGACCCGTCGACCCGCAGCACGAACGTCCCGTCGTGCTGCACCTCGACACTGGCTAGCCCGGAGCCGACCTTGCGTTCCACCGGGCCATCATTCCAGCTAGCGGGCCTCGGCCTCCTCGGCCACCGCGATGTCGGTGTTGTCGGTGAACAGGCCGTCGATGCCGGCCTTGCGGTACGCCGCGATCTCGCCGAACAGGTTGCCCGAGTCCGACGGCACCGCGGAGCTGTCGAACTCAGCCGGCAGGAAGGTGTTCTCGACCCGGAACGTGTACGGGTGCACGACCAGGCCGGCCTGGTGCGCGTTCGCGACCAGGGCGGTCGGCTTGCCGAGCTTGCCGGTCGCGTCGAGCGGGATCACCTGGTCCTTGCTCGGCCCGACACCCTCCGCGTACGTCGCGACCTCGCGCAGCCCCTGGGCGCTGACGACGTCGGCGTACGTGCGCTTGTCACCGGAGACCACGAAGTCGTACGGCGCGCCGCTCGAGCTGGTCAGCTGCACCAGCGGAACCCGGAGCTCCTTGTGCAGCGCCTTCAGGTTGGAGACCTCGAAGGACTGCACGAACACCTTGGCGTCCTTCCTGTTCAGGCCGTTGCGGTCGAGGGTGCGCACCAAACCAGGCTCGAGCGCGAGGCCCTGCTGCCGGAAGTACGTCGGGTGCTTGGTCTCGGGGTAGATGCCGATCGGGCGACCGAGTTCCTTGGAGAGCCGCTTGCTGAGGTCGATCACTTCCTGGAAGGTCGGGATCTGGTAGTGCCCGTTGAACACGGTGTTGTGCTGCCGGACCGCCGGGATCCGCTCGACCGCGCGCAGCGTCTTCAGCTCGGCCAGCGTGAAGTCCTCGGTGAACCAGCCGGTGACCGCGACCCCGTCGAGCTGCTTGGTCTTCTTCCGGCCCGCGAACTCGGGGTGGGCGGCGACATCCGTCGTACCGCCGATCTCCGGCTCGTGCCGGGCGACCAGCACGCGGTCCTTGGTGGTCACCAGGTCCGGCTCGATGAAGTCGGCACCCATCCGCGCGGCCAGTTCGTACGACGCCAGCGTGTGCTCGGGCCGGTACCCGGACGCGCCGCGGTGCCCGACGATGACGAAGTCGTCGTGCTTGCTCGCCTGGACCGCCGCGGGTTCGGCGGGACCGGCGGACGGGCCGGCCTGCGGTACGACGAGGGCCGTGGCGGCCGCGAGCGCCGAGACGGCGACCGGGACGAGCCGGCGAGGCAGCTTCATGACGTTCTCCTTACGAGTCAGGGGACTGGGAGTCACCCTCGGGTACGGCGTCGGCGGAGCGAGGTACGCCGGATGGCCGCTCGGTGAACGATCCATCGAGATGTGAGGTAAAAGGCGGTCCCCCAGCGTTGGGCTGCGACAGTCGGCTTGCTAGCGTCCGAAGCACACAATCGGATGAGCTAGGAGCGAGTCGTGAGCACTACACCGGTGAAGGTGGCCGTTACCGGGGCCGCGGGGAATATCGGTTACAGCCTGCTGTTCCGGATCGCGAGCGGGGCGCTGCTCGGGCCGGACACGCCGGTGGAGCTGCGGCTGCTGGAGATCACCCCGGCGCTGAAGGCGCTCGAGGGTGTCGTCATGGAGCTCGAGGACTCGGCCTTCCCGACGCTCGCCGGGATCGAGATCGGCGACGACCCGAACGTCGTCTTCGACGGTGTCAACGTCGCGCTGCTGGTGGGTGCGCGGCCGCGGACCAAGGGTATGGAGCGCGGTGACCTGCTGGAGGCCAACGGCGCGATCTTCACCGTCCAGGGCAAGGCGCTCAACGAGCACGCCGCGGACGACGTCCGGATCACCGTCACCGGCAACCCGGCGAACACCAACGCGCTGATCGCGAAGAGCAACGCGCCGGACATCCCCGCCGAGCGGTTCTCCGCGCTGACCCGGCTGGACCACAACCGGGCGCTGGCGCAGCTGGCGAAGAAGACCGGCACGCACGTCACCGACCTGAAGAAGCTCACGATCTGGGGCAACCACTCCGCGACGCAGTACCCGGACATCTTCCACGCCGAGGTGGCCGGCAAGAACGCGGCCGAGGTCGTCAACGACCAGGCCTGGGTGGAGAACGACTTCCTGCCGACCGTGCAGAAGCGCGGCGCCGCGATCATCGAGGCCCGCGGCGCGTCCTCGGCGGCCTCCGCCGCGGCCGCCACCATCGACCACACCCGCGACTGGCTGAAGGGTTCGGCCGACGGCGACTGGCTGTCGATGGCGGTCGTCTCCGACGGTTCGTACGACGTGCCGGAAGGCCTGATCTCGTCGTTCCCGGTGACCACCAAGGACGGCAACTGGGAGATCGTCCAGGGCCTGGACATCAACGAGTTCTCCCGCGGCAAGATCGACGCGTCGGTCGCCGAGCTCGGCGAGGAGCGCGACGCGGTCAAGGAGCTCGGCCTGATCGGCTGACCCTCGTCCTCGGAACAGCACAGCAGGCCCCCGGTGAGGCAACCGGGGGCCTACTGCCGTTCTCACCGCAGGCTGTAGGCGGCGACCACGGTCTGGGTCGTACTGTTCCCGGCCGCGTCCGTCGCCGTCGCGCGCAACGAGACGGTCTTGCCGGCCGGTGTCGGGAAGACCGCCTTCCCGCCCACGAGCGGCGCCTGCCGCCAGGTGGCTCCGGCGTCACCGGAGTACTCGATCTTCACCTTCGCGACCGCGCCGCCCTTGACCTCGAACGGCAGCGTCGTGACCGGGGTGCGGGCCATCGTGTTGTTTCCGTCCACGTCCGGCCGGAAGCCGACCGTGTGGACCGGAAGGTTCTGCTGGTCCGCGGACGACGTGAACGTCGCCTCCAGGTCCATCCGCGTCGACAACGGCCAGAGCTGCTGCGTGCCGGTCGTGACCAGCTTGTACGACGCCTTACCGGTCGGCTGGTTCGCGACGCTGACGTAGCCGAACCGGTTCGTGGACCCGATCTCGGTCCCGTCCCGGTAGAGCTTCGTGCTGCCCGTCAACTCGATCTGGCCGGTGTGCCCGTCCGCGTCGGTGAGCGAGTACAAGGAGATGCCGAGCTGTCCCGCCGACCGCGTCGCGGCGTACACCGACGGTACGAACGCGGCCGCGTTCCACCGCTCCCGGTAGTACCGCCCGGCCTTGTACGGCATCGACTTGCCTTCCAGCGACCACTTGCCGAACGGGAAGTCCGAGCCGTCGCTGTCCTCCTCGGTCGCGCCGCCGAAGCCGTACGGCGTCTCGTCGACGTAGTACCGGATGGTCCGCGCGGGATCGAGGCGGATGACGCGGGCCCAGCCGCTGTCGCCGTTCGGCCCGGTCGGGAACAGCATCTTGAACAGCCGCTTGCCGTCCGCGGAGTTGACCGTCGCGTCGACGGTCGCCAGGTCGGACTGCTTCACCTTCCGGTCGAAACCGGTCGGGAAGTCGCCGGGGAAGTAGTTCGCGATCCCGTACAGGTACGGCGTGTTCGTGTAGAATCCGTCCTCGCCGGGGATGCCCCACTGCGACGTCACATGGCCGATCAGCTGGTCCGCCGGCAGTTTCGGCCCGGCGTTGTAGGTGAACATCTCGCCGGACCTGAAGCCGCCCGCATCGTAGATGTACTCCCCGCCCTTGAGTGTCCGGTCGAACCCGATGCCCGAGTTCGCCTGCTTCGCGGTGGCATCCGGCACCGAGGTGGTGATCGGCTCCGCCTTCCGCGCGTCCAGCACGACGGTCCGGTCCGCGGTCAGCTGCACGCTCGGCGCGACCAGCGTGAAGAAGATCCAGTCGTCGGTCCCGCGCTCGAACTCCTGGAACGTGTTGAGCAGGTACTCGCCCTGCGGCAGCCGCACGGTCACCGAACCGGTCTCGTCCGGCGCCAGGTGCTTGATCTGCTCGTTGTCCACGCCCAGCAACGTCACCGGGTAGTTCGGCTCCGGGTTTCCGTTGCGCGCGATCACCTTGACGGTCAGGTTGTACGACGGCCCTTCCTTGTTGACCCCGACCGGTACGACGACGGTCTGGCCGCCGCCCGTGGCCGTGATCCGGCCGCTGTACAGCCCGTCCGCGCCGCCGAGCGTGGTGTCCGATGTCGCCTGTACGGACGCCGTACCGCCGGCCGGGACGGTGACCGAGTCGGCACTGAGCTCGAGCGCACCGGCCGGGGCCGCCACGCCGCCCGGACCGGTCAGCACCGAGGACAGCGCGAGCGTGACCGGGGCGTCGCCGAGGTTCCGGAACGTCACCTCGCGGGTGACCGGCTGGTCGTCGTCGTGCGGGTACGCCGCGAGGCCGAACGACACGCTGCCCGGCTCGGCGACCACGTTCTGCTTGATCGCCGTGGTCAGGTTGATCCGCCCGGCGCCCTGCTGGAACGCGGTCTGATCCGCCGCGACCTTCGCTGATCCCATCAGCGCGGCCTTCAGTTCGGCAGCCGTCCAGGACGGATGTTCCTGCAGCAGGATCGCGGCCGCGCCGGCGGTGTGCGGCGTCGCCATCGACGTACCGGACAGCCGCAGGTACTTGTCGCCGACCGGTTCGCCGATCGACGAGTCCTTCGACTTCGCCGCGACGATGTCGGTGCCCGGCGCGGTCACGTCCGGCTTCAGCGCACTGTCGCCGATCCGCGGGCCGCGGCTCGACGTCAGGTTCAGCTCGTCCTGCTTGGTGACGTTGCCCACCGTCAGCGCCGCGTCCGCGCTGCCCGGCGACTCGATGGTCCCGTCACCGGGGCCACTGTTGCCAGCGGCAACGACAAACAACACGCCGGTCTGCGCGGTCAGCCGGTTCACGGCCTCCTCGACCGGGTCGAGCTCGGGTGTGTCCGGACCGCCGATGCTCAGGTTGACGATCTTCGCCTTGACGTCGGTCGCGGCCCACTCCATGCCGGCCAGGATCGCCGACTCCTCGCAGCCGTAGACCTCGCAGATCTTGCCGTCGTAGATCTTCGCGTCCGGCGCGACGCCCTTGTACCGTCCGTCCGACGCGGCGCCGGTGCCGGCGATCGTCGACGCGACATGCGTTCCGTGCCCGACCACGTCGTCGGCGGACTCGGTGGTGAAGTTCTTGGCGCCGGCGATCTGCGGCGCGAGATCGGGATGTGTCGCGTCCACGCCCGTGTCGAGGACCGCCACCGGCACGCCCTTGCCGGTGTACCCGGCCTGCCACGCGTCCGGCCCGCCGATCTGTGGCACCGACTGGTCCAGCAGCACCTTCCGCTTCCCGTCCAGCCACAGTTTGCTGAACCCGGCCGAGCCGATGAAGTTCTTCGCACCGCTCTTGCTGACCTTCATCGCCGCGCCGCTGATCGACGGCAACTGCCGCAGCACCTTCGCACCCGCGGGTACGGCGCGCTTCGCGTTTCCGCTGTACGTCGTGAGCACCGGGATCGTGCTGGTCGACGCGTCGTCGTACCCGTCCTTCACCAAGCCGGCGACATCGAACAGCCGGCGGTCGATCCGGCCGCTTCCGACATCCTTGCTGACGTCGGCCGGGATCACGTACGCGTGGTCCCGGAACCGTTGCTTGACGAAGCCGACGTTCTCCCTGCCCTTGCCGGGCTCGACGGTCAGCTTGGCGACGTCGCCACCGGGCAGCAGCACCCGGTCGCCGGTGATCAGCGTGACGCTGACGTCCTTGCCGCCACCGGCCGGTGGAACGACGGGTGCTGTCGGCGCCGCCTGAGCCGGCGTCAGGGCCCCGGCGGCAAAGCCCGCGACCGCCAGGACGGCGATCGCGGGCGTTCCTCTGCGCATGTTTCTCGAACTCACAGCCTCACCCCAAAAAAGTCAGTTGTCGGCGCACCAGCTAGACGCCGCAACCGACCTTCAGGGTTGCATCAGCCCAATCGGTAGGAACTGATAACGGTCACGTCCGTTACGTTGCCGCGGCGTCGTGCCAGGTCTTGCCGTCGTCACCGGACACCTGGACGGTGAGCTTCCGGATCGCCGGCACCCGCTGGTCGTCGCCCGACCGGACCGCCACGTCAGGCCGCCGGAGCCACGGTGGCGTCGGCCTGGCCGGAGGCCGCCAGGGACCGGGCGACGAACCCCGAGGACTTCAGGTCCTCGATCAGGTCGTGGAGGTAGGCAACCGTCTCCGGGCGCTTCGACTTCGCGGTGCCGACGGCCTGCTGGATCTGCATGAACCGCTCGTCGATCAGGCGGAGCTCCGGGTGCTCGGCGACGTACCGGGTGATCGGCTGACGGATACCGGCCGCCGCCTCCAGCCCCTCGGCCCGGAAGACGTCGACGCCCTCCGCGCCGCGGACGACCGTGGCCTCGCGCAACGTCCTGGTCAGGTAGAGGTCGTACGCCGATCCCTGCTTCACGCCGATCCGCACACCCGGCGCGTCGACCTCGGCGACCGTCGTCAGCGCGGACTCCCGCGGTACGGCGTAGACGCCCTCGATCACGACGTACGGCGCGGTGAACGCGACCTCGGTGGCGCGCGCCGGGTCGATCGCGAGGAAGCAGAGATCCGCCCGGCCGGTCGTCATCGCCTCGAACGACTTCCGCGCCGCGTCGAAACAGACCAGCTCCAACGGCAGCTCGAGCCGCCGCGCCAGCTCGCGCGCGATGTCGACCGTCACGCCGCCAGGCGCCGCCGCGGCCCCCTGCGCCAGTACCGGATTCCCCAGATTGATCGAGGCCCGCAGAACCCCGGACGGCGCAAGATCGCCGGCAACAGTCGTCATACCGGCATTCTAGTTTTCGCAGAGTCATTGCCTAAGTCGGGTGGTGGTCCTACTGTGTGCCGCAGGAACCGTCCGATGGGGGTGTTATGAGGCGTCGGAGTGTGGGGCTGCTGGTGGCGGCCGCGATGATCGTTCCAACGACTGTCGCCGTGCCTGCCGAAGCACACAGCAGCGACAAACGAGTGGTGGGCTACTACACCAACTGGAGTGGCTACGCCCGGAACTTCCTGGTCAGCGATCTGGTCAAGAACGGGTCCGCGGCCCGGCTGACCCAGATCAACTACGCGTTCGGCTTCGTCGACGCCCAGGGGAACTGCTACAGCAGCGACCCGTGGGCCGACTACCAGCGGCCGTTCACCGCCGAGCAGAGTGTGAACGGCAAGGCCGACGAGCCCGGTCAGGTGCTCAACGGCAATCTCAACCAGCTGAAGCAGCTCAAGCAGAAGTACCCGAAGCTCCGGATCAGCATCTCGCTCGGCGGCTGGACCGGCTCGGCGCACTTCTCCGACGCGGCGCTCACGCCGGCCTCGCGGGCCGCGCACGTGACGTCCTGCCTGGACCTCTGGCTGAAAGGCAACCTGCCCGGTCTGCCGGCCGGCGCCGCGAAGGGGATCTTCGACGGCATCGACCTGGACTGGGAGTGGCCGGCCAGCGAAGGCAACCCCGGCAACGTGATCCGGCCGGAGGACAAGCAGAACTTCACCGCGCTGGTGCACGAGTACCGCAAGCAGCTCGACCGGCTGCCCGGCCGGCACGACCTGACCGCGTTCCTGCCCGCGAACCCGGCGATGATCGACCGCGGCTTCGAGGTCCGCAAGCTGTTCAAGGACCTGACGTTCGGTACGACGCAGGGCTACGACTACCACGGACCGTGGGAGACGCTCACCAACCAGCAGTCCGCGATCGACGGCCCCGCAGGGGATCCCACGACGCCGGAGTTCAGCTCACAGGTGACGATCGACGCGTACCTGTCCCGCGGCGCGCCGCGCAGCAAGCTGTTGATGGGTGTGCCGTTCTACTCGCACGGCTGGACCGGCGTGACGAACCAGAACCACGGTCTCTTCCAGCCGTCGACCGGTCCGGCGCCGTCGACGTTCGACGCCGGCACCGAGGACTACCGCTACCTCAAGGCACAGTTGGCGAACTACACCGTCTACCGCGACAACCGCGCCGGGTTCGCCTGGCTGTTCGACGGTACGACGTTCTGGACCTGGGACGACCCGGTCGAGATGCGGCGCAAGGCGCAGTACATCTCGCACCGCGACCTGGGCGGGGCGATGATCTGGTCGCTCGACGGCGACACCGAAAACGGGGAGCTGATCTCGGCGTTGCACCGTAACCTTCGCTGAGTGGATCTCCAGACTCTCCAGGACCGGTTCGGCGCTCATCAGGCCGAACCGGTCCACGTCGGTTGTTCCGGCGCGACCGTGGTCAAGCTCAGCCGCGGCCGGGAACGTCTGTACTACAAGGCCGGAGCCGGTCTGGACCTCGAGGCGGACCGGCTGTCCTGGCTGGCCTCGACGGGATTCCCCTGCCCGCGCGTCGTTGACCGAGGCAACAACTGGCTCCTGACCACGGAGCTCGCCGGCCGGGACGCCTCGCAGGACTGGCCCGCGGCAGACCGTCCCGCGGTCCTGGCCGCTCTGGCCGAGGGCCTTCGCGCCCTCGACGAGCTGACGGGCTGCCCGTTCCCGTCGCCCTTCCCTGGTGCGGGCTCCGCGGTGACGCACGGGGACTACGCGGCGCCGAACGTCTTCATCGACCCGGCGACGCTCCGCTTCGCCGGCCTCCTCGACCTCAGCCGGCTCGGCGTCGGCGACCGCTACCTGGACCTCGCGCTGATGTTCAAGAGCCTCCGCGGCGGCCTCAACCCGCAGTACGGCGGCCTGCCCGCGGCCTGGCGCTTCGTCGAGCTGTACGGCGGGGACCCGGACGACCCGCGCATCGAGCACTACATCACGCTCGACGACACCGGCGACTACCTGCCCCGATAGACCCGCCGGTACGCGCTCGGGGTGGTGTGCAGCGCGGCGCGGAACCTGCGGCGCAGATTGGTCGCCGACGAAAGGCCGACCCGCACGGCGATGGCCTCGACGGAAAGGTCCGTTTCCTCCAGCAGAACACGTGTTCTGGCGATCCGCTGCGCCAACAGCCACTGCCCCGGAGCCATGCCCACCTGCTGCTCGAACCGGCGCGCCAACGTCCGCGCCGACACGTTCCCACGGCGCGCGAGGTCGTCGACCGTGACCGGCTCCCCCAACCGCTCCACCGCCCACGCCAGCAGAGCACCCACTCCGTCAGTTGAGCCTCCCGCGTTTCCTGGGCTCGCGGAGCGGTACTGCGCCTGACCACCTTCGCGATGCGGCGGCATCACCATCCGCCCTGCGACCCGCGCCGCGAACCCCGCGCCCTGATCGCTCCGCACCAGGTGCAGGCACAGATCGATCCCGGTCCCCGACCCGCCGCTCGTCGCCACATCGCCGTGGTCGATGTACAGCACCTCCGCATCGACCTGCACTGCGGGGAATCGGCGCTGCAGTTCCTCGGCGTACCGCCAATGCGTGGCCACTCGGCGCCCGTCGAGCAGCCCGGTCGCCGCAAGGAGGTATGCGCCCGAACAGATGCTGACGAGCCGAGCGCCGCGTCGATGGGCCCGGGTGAGCGCGCGGACGACGGCCGCGGTCGGCTCGCGGTTGATCGGCAACCACCCCGGCACCACGATCGTGTCGGCCCGGTCGAGAGCGCGCAGCCCGGAGGTGACGACCATGTCGAAACCCTCGGTGGTACGGACGGCGCCCGGCTCCTCGGTGCACACGCCGAACCGGTACGGCGCGTCGCGGAAGACCGCGGCCGCACACCCGAGCTCGAAACTCGCCTGCGGCGCGGTCACCAGCGCGACGACACGGTGCATGGCAGAAAAGTACCGCACAGGGACTATCCAGACACTGGGGACAAAGCTGTGGATACCTGTTGGATCAGACGCATGGAGAACTACGAATGGGCGTCCGTCGACGACGCACCGGTCCGCGAACTCTTTCCGGGCATCAGGCTGCGCCCGCTCTGGGCCGGCGCGGTCGCGAAAGCGTTCGTCCTGCAGATGGATCCGGGATCTCGCTGGGAAGGCATCGACGTCCACGATCCCGGACCCGAGGAAGTGTTCGTCGTCGACGGCGTCTTCAACGACGGCGCCCGTGACTACCCGGCCGGTTCGTTCCTCCACGCCCCGGCCGGATCGTCGCACGTTCCGCAGTCCACGAAGGGCTGCACTCTGTTCTTGTTCTACCCCGAGGGTTAGTCCTCGGTGCTGCGCAGCTCGGTCGGGGCGCCGTGGACCGCGGGGATGGTGCCGAGCTTGCCGGCCTGGAAGTCCTCGAAGGCCTGGATGACCTCGGCGCGGGTGTTCATCACGAACGGCCCGGCCATGGCGATCGGCTCGCGGATCGGGCGGCCGCCGATCACCAGGACGTCGAGGTTCGGCTCCGCCTGCGGCTGCGACGTACTCGCCGCCGTACGGATGGTGTCGCCCGGACCGAAGACGGCCAGCTGCCCCTTGCGGATCGGGCGGCGGTCGGCGCCGACCGTGCCCTGGCCGGCCAGGACGTAGACGAGAGCGTTGTAGTCCGGCTGCCACGGCAGCACCATTTCCGCGCCCGGGCTGACCGTCGCGTGGACGAGCGTGATCGGTGTGTGGGTCGAACCGGGGCCGTTGTGGCCGTCGACCGTGCCGGCGATCACGCGGATCAGCGAGCCGCCGTCGGGCGTGGAGAGCAGAGCGGAGTCGCCGCCGCGGATGTCCTGGTAGCGCGGCGGGGCCCACTTGAGCGCCTTGGGCAGGTTCACCCAGAGCTGGATGCCGTGGAACAGGCCACCGCTCACCACGAGGTGTTCCGGCGGCGTCTCGATGTGCAGCAGGCCGCTGCCCGCGGTCATCCACTGCGTGTCGCCGTTGGAGATCACGCCGCCACCGCCGGTGGAGTCCTGGTGCTCCATGATGCCGTCGAGCATGTACGTGACGGTCTCGAAGCCGCGGTGCGGGTGCCACGGGGTGCCCTTCGGCTCACCCGGCGCGTACTCGACCTCACCCATCTGGTCCATGTGGATGAACGGGTCCAGGTCGCGCAGGTCGACGCCCGCGAACGCGCGCCGCACCGGGAAGCCCTCGCCTTCGTAGCCGCTCGGCGCGGACGTCACCGACTTCACGGCACGCTCCCGCACCACGGCCGGGTCCTGCTCGCTGATGCGGGGCAGGACGGTGATGTCGCTGACGGTCACGGCGGGCATGGTGTGCTCCTCGCTGATTGGTAGTTCAAGAATAAACTATCTCCTCGAACCGGAGCAAGAGCGCCCGCATTCCCGGGCCGCCGCGGAACTGGCCGGCACGCGGAGCTGGATGCGGACCTCCATCACTCACCAACCTCCCGAAAGCCCCTTCGTCCGACCAACCTCACGCTGCGCGCCCGCGCCCGCGGGGCGCTTGGTGAGTGGCGCACGTCCGCTCACCCGAGTGAGGCCGAGCCGGATGCGACCCGGGCCCGCGCGCGTGGCAGACTCTGGAGTCGTGACGGCGCAGATTCTGGACGGTAAGGCCACGGCGGCGGCGATCAAGGACGAGCTGAAGGTCCGGGTCGCGAAGCTCGCCGAGCAGGGCCTGGTGCCCGGGCTCGGCACGATCCTGGTCGGCGACGACCCGGGCAGCCGGGCGTATGTGGCGGGCAAGCACCGCGACTGCGCGGCGGTCGGGATCTCCTCGATTCAGGTCGAGCTGCCGGCGACCGCGACCCAGGACGAGATCGCCGCCAAGGTCCAGGAGCTCAACGAGAACCCGGACTGCACCGGCTTCATCGTCCAGCTCCCGCTCCCCAAGCACGTCGACACGAACACGATCCTCGGGCTGATCGACCCCGCCAAGGACGCCGACGGCCTGCACCCGGTCAGCCTGGGCAAGCTCGTCCTCGGCCAGGACGGCCCGCTGCCGTGCACCCCGAAGGGCTGTGTGGAGATCCTCCGGCGGTACGACGTACCGATCGCCGGCGCGCACGTGGTCGTCGTCGGCCGCGGCGTGACCGCGGGCCGGCCGATGGGGCTGCTGTTCACCCGGCGCAGCGAGAACGCGACCGTGACCCAGTGCCACACCGGCACGAAGGACCTCGCCTCCGTCGTCCGGACCGGCGACATCGTGATCGCCGCCGCCGGTTCGGCCGGGCTGATCACGGCGGACATGGTGAAGCCCGGCGCCGTCCTCCTCGACGTCGGCACCAGCCGCAACGCCGAGGGCAAGATCGTCGGTGACATCGAGGACGCCGCCCGTGAGCAGGCCGCGTGGATCGCGCCGATGCCCGGCGGTATCGGCCCGATGACGCGGGCGATGCTCCTCACCAACGTCGTCGAGGCCGCCGAAGCGAGCCTGGCGCAGTGACCGCCGGCGGACGGCGGAGCGCCGAGACGGGTACGGCGTGCTGATGGCGGGCGAGGCCCAACGCCGCAGCCAGTGGCCGCTGGCGTTGACGCTCCTGGTCGCCCTCACCGGCCTGGTCGTGCTCTGGTTCTACGACTGGCGCAACGGCGTACTCGTCTTCGCCGGCGCCGTCGGCCTGGCCGCCGTCCTCCGAGCCACCCTCTCCGACACCGCGGCCGGCCTCCTGCAGATCCGCAGCCGCATGTTCGACACCAGCTTCCTGATCCTCACCGCCACCGCCATCGCCGTCCTGGGCCTGATCATCCCGAACTGAGACCGAATAGTACTTTTGGGTTCTAGAACCTAGAGGTATTATCGTGTTCGGATGGGCTTCATGATCGTCTATACCGACGACTGCTACAAGTGGTTGGACCAGTTGGTTGGACGATCTCGAGAAGAACAAGGATTCCTGATTCGGAGGGAGGAGGAGTGGTGAAGTACAGAACGCACGACGAGGTGCGGGGTGAGTTCGTCAAGACCCCGCAGGACGAAACCGAGCTCGCGGCCTACAAGGACGAGGCGCTGGCGGAGGTGCGGGCGCACCGGCTCGCCGATGTACGTCAGCAGCACGGACTCACCCAGACCGACCTGGCCGACAGGCTGCACATCACGCAGACCGCGGTGTCCAAGATCGAGCGCGGTGAGCTGGCTCGCTCCGAGCTGAGCACCATCCGACGCTACGTCGAAGCGCTCGGCGGGAAGCTCGAGGTGATCGCCGACTTCGGCGACGAACGCCTAGTCCTCGGTTGAAACCAATAACGTGTGCAGAGCGTCGTCGTCATCTGAACAATCTGACGGATGCTGACGATTCGTTCTGCTCGTGATGGAGACGCGCCGGAGGTCGTCCGGATGTACGTCGACGCGTGGAACGCGGGGTTCGGCGACCTGATGCTGCTCACCAACACGCCCGCGACGCCGGCCGCCAGGTCTCCTACCGCCGCAGCTTCAGATCGTCCAGGCCCAAGGCGCATAGACACTGACCCGCACAGCGTCGAGGAGCGGCGCGATGTACTTCACCGAGCACCCCTTGGCGTACGCATTGCGCGCGGCCGACGTCACTGTTCGCCGGCGGGTTCAACTGATCGCCACGGTCGTCGCCGGCCCAGTGCCGGCCCGGCGGGTTGTAGTTCGTCAGCACGTCGTACTCGTACTGCCAGCTCCACTCCTCGTACGAGCACGCGAAGATCACCTGCGCATACCCCGGACGAGGCGCGCGCAGGGCACTGTTCGGCGCCTGGAGACGCGTCACGGTGATCCGCTGGTACGCCACCTTCGGCAACTCGGACCGTGACGGCAACCGCTTGGTCGGACAGGGCACTGCAACCGCCAAAGCCCCCAGCCTCCGCATGCGCACAACCTACTGCGCGGCGGGGCCGGGGGTCGGGCGTCAGTGGAAGAAGTGGCGGGTGCCGGTGAAGTACATGGTGATGCCGGCCTTGGTGGCGGTTTCGATGGCGGCTTCGTCGCGGATGGAGCCGCCGGGCTGGACGACGGCCTTGACGCCGCCTTCGATGAGGACCTCGAGGCCGTCGGGGAAGGGGAAGAAGGCATCGGAGGCGGCGACGGAGCCGGTTGCGCGGTCGCCGGCGCGGGAGACGGCGAGGCGGCAGGAGTCGACGCGGTTGACCTGGCCCATGCCGACGCCTACCGAGGCGCCGTCGGCGGCGAGGAGGATCGCGTTGGACTTGACGGCGCGGCAGGCCTTCCACGCGAAGGCCAGGTCGGCCAGGACCTCGGGCGAGGCAGGCGAGCCGGCGGCGAGCGTCCAGGACGACGGGTCGTCACCGGGGGCCTGGAAGCGGTCGCGGTGCTGCAGCAGCAGGCCGCCGCTGATCGCGCGCATCTCGACCGTCTCGTCGGCGGAGACCTCCGGCGCGACGAGCAGCCGGATGTTCTTCTTCGCCTGCAGGATCTCGGCGGCGCCGTCCTCGAAGGCGGGCGCCACGAGCACCTCGGTGAAGATCTCCGCGACCTGTTTGGCCAGGTCCACCGTGACCGGGCGGTTCGTCGCGATCACGCCGCCGTACGCCGACACCGGGTCGCACTCGTGCGCGCGCCGGTGGGCCTCGGCGATGTCCTTGCCGACGGCGATGCCGCACGGGTTCGCGTGCTTGATGATCGCGACGGCCGGCTCGCTGAAGTCGTAGGCGGTCCGACGGGCCGCGTCGGCGTCGACGTAGTTGTTGTACGACATCTCCTTGCCGTGCAGTTGCTCTGCCGCGGCCAGCCCGCCCCGCCCGTTCAGGTACAGCGCGGCCGGCTGGTGCGGGTTCTCGCCGTACCGCAGCACGGCGGACTTGTCCCACGAGGCGCCGACCCAGGCCGGGAAGCCGGAGCCCTCGCTGGAGTCGGTGAGCACGTTGCCCATCCAGGACGCGACCGCGATGTCGTACTCCGCGGTGTGGACGAAGGCCGCCGCCGCCAGCCGCTGCCGCTCCTCGAGCGAGAAACCGCCCTCGCTCAAGGCGGCGAGCAACGACGAGTACTGCGAAGCGGACGTCACGACAGCCACGTTCGCGTGGTTCTTCGCCGCGCCGCGGACCATCGACGGACCGCCGATGTCGATTTGCTCGATGCACTCGTCGACCGAGGCGCCGGACGCGACCGTCTCGCTGAACGGGTACAGGTTGCTCACCAGCAGGTCGAACGGCTCGACCCGCATCTCCTTCAGCTGCTCGACGTGATCGGGCTTGCGCAGATCGGCGAGCAGCCCCGCGTGCACGAGCGGGTGCAGCGTCTTGACCCGCCCGTCCAGGCACTCGGGGAAGCCGGTCAGCTCCTCGACCTTGGTCACCGGTACGCCGGCGGCCGCGATCCGGGCCGCGGTGGAACCGGTCGACACCAGCTGCACACCGGCGGCGTGCAGCGCCCCAGCGAGCTCCTCCAGGCCGGTTTTGTCATAGACGCTGATCAGCGCCCGGCGGATCGGCCTGCGGTCGGTGCTCACTTCAGTCGAACCTTTCGTCCGGTGATGGTCCAGCCCTCGCGGACCAGTCGGCCGACCCACTCCACCAGCTGGCGGCGTTCGACCTCCTTGATCCGCTCGGTCAGGGATTCTTCGGTGTCGTCGTCGAGAACGGGGACGACGACCTGCGCGATGATCGGCCCGGTGTCGACGCCGCCGTCCACGAAGAACAGCGTCGCCCCGGCGACCTTCACGCCGTACTCCAGCGCGTCCCGGGGACCGTGGATCCCGGGGAAGGCCGGCAGCAGCGCGTTGTGGGTGTTGATGTACCGGTCGCCGAACGCCGCGAGGAAGTCGTCGCCGACCAGCTTCAGGAACCCGGCCGAGACCACGAGGTCAGGCTCGTACACCGCGACCGACTCGGTCAGCGCGCGATCCCAGTCCGCGCGCTCGGCGAACGATTTCACCTTGTGGACGAAGGTCGGCACCCCGGCGGCCGCGGCGCGGTCCAGGCCGGCGATCCCGTCCCGGTCGGCGCCCACAGCGACGACCCGAGCGCCGTACGCCGGGTCGGCGGAGGCGTCCAGCAAGGCCTGCAGGTTCGACCCCGACCCCGACACGAGCACGACGAGGCGCGCTCGCGCAGGATCAGCCGGACCGGGGTCCACAGCAGAAGTCACGGCCGGAAGCCTATCGCCCGGCGTCGGTCTCCTCGTCATCCGGTCGGCCGGGCGGACGGCGGGACGCGACCACCGCGGCCGTGATCGCGGCCCCGATCGCCATCCCCGCGGCCAGCACACCGGCCGCCGGCAGCGCCGCCGGCACCCCGACCGCGGACATCCGCCCGGGCCCCGCCGACCCGCCCGACAGCGCGAGCAGTACGAACAGGACGACCCCCGCGACCAGCGCCGCCATCGCGCCGCGCAACGCGAACGCGTCCCAGCCCAGCGCGTACGCCTCCCGCTCCACGAGCCCACGCCGTACGACGACCAGCCCAGCCATCACACCGGCCACCAGCGGCACCACGGCCGTCAACGCCAGCAGGTACGACGGGGGCGCGCCGTCGGCAGGGACCGCGGCCAGCAACGGGAGCGCGGGTAGGTTCCCCACGTCCACGCCGGTCGGGGCGATCGTCGTACCGGCCCCCAGCTGGAAGCCGGGCCCGGCGAGGAACGCGACGACGTACAGCACCATGTTCGGCACCAGCATCAGGCAGATCGCGAACAGCACGACCGAGCCGATCACGCCGGCGTCGAGGAGTTCGAGCATCCCGGTGATCCGGGAGAAGTGGATCGCGAGCAGGACGCCGTACAGCAACGACGCCAGCGCGATCACGGTCAGTACGGCGGCCGTCGCGGCCGGTACGACGTCCCGCAGGCCGGCCGGTGTGGCGTCCGCGATGTCCTCGCCGGCTCCGGACTCGACCACGATCCCCGCCAGCCCGGCCACCAGCGCGAGCGTGAACGCGCCCAGGAAGGCGGACCAGGGCGACACCTTCAGCGAGCCCTCCGCCGTGAGCAACGCGATCACCAGCGCGCCCAGCCCGTACACGAGCGCGAACGCGCCGCCCAGCGCGATCAGGTCCTTGGTGCGGTCGACCGCACTGGAGCGGGCCGCCGACTTGCCGCCGCGATACAGGCACCAGGCGAAGAACAGGGTGAGGCCGAGCGGCGCGATGCTGATCCGGCCGGTGCCGATCGTCACCCCGGCCTTGTGTGCGATCAGCCAGGCCGACGCACCGGCCCGGACCGCGCCGGACGCGCCGCCGAACGTCGCCCCCAGCCAGCCGATCACGGCGACCGCGGCGCAGGTCAGCAGACCGGTCAGCAGGCAGGCCCCGGCGGAGATCACGGCCGACACGACCAAGGGTTTGGTCCGGGCGGCGATCTCCGACGTCTGCGCAGCGCTCGTATCGCCGTCCCGCGCGCCCGGGCGGCTCAGCATGTCGGTCATCTGACTCCCATGGTCTCCCCGTCCGCGGACACCACTCGTCCTGACACGCCGGATGTGGGAGACTTCAGGCCGCTTGCTCACGCTCGGTCCACGAGAGTTCGCCTGGTGGTAGCGGAGTGGGGCCCGCCGGGGTTCACCGGGTACTGTCGGGTGGAATCAGTCAGGAGGTCGAGCTTTGGCCGGTTCCCACCGTGCACCACGCGGCGGCGGTCGCGCCGCTGCCCGGGAAGCGCGTCGCCAGCAGACGCGCAAGCGGAACCAGACGATCGCCGCCGGTGTCGCGGTCGTGGTGCTGGTCGGCGGCGGCGGTGTCGCCGCGCTGAACGCGTTCGGCGGCGACGACAAAGCAGGTCCGAAGGTCGGCAGCGGCCCATCGGACGACAAGCCGACCAATTCCGACGTCCTGACCGACGACAAGGCGCTGCTGGACGCCGTGGGCGCGAAGACTCTCGGCGCGACCGGCACCTGGGCGGTCACCAAGACCGCGGACGGAGACTCGGCGCCGGACAGCGCGTTCGCGTGCCAGTTGCAGCGCTTCGCGGACCCGTCCGGCCTGCGCACCTGGGTCCGCACCCTGCAGAACTCGGCCACCAAGGACACCGCGGTCCAGTACGTCGACGTGTCGAACGACAAGGCCACCGCGGCCAAGACGTACTCGACGGTCGTGCACTGGCTCAGCCAATGCACGACACCGCAGACCCGGTTGTCGGCGGGCTACGTGACGTCCGGCGTCGGCGAGCAGGGCGTGATCGCGGTCTTCGCGCAACTGCCCGGATCGAAGACGAAGTACCGGACCGTCGCGGTCACGCTGGCCGGGCAGGCGACCATGGTCGTCGAGCACGACACGACCGCCGCCACCCCGCCGCGGCCGGACGCGGTGCTGGCGACCGCGAACGCGGCGGCGAAGAAGATCTGCGCGCAGACCGGCGGCTGCGGCACCGGCGCACCGCTGGCGAAACCGGCCCTGCTGCCGAACGTCGACACCCCCGGCTTCATGGCGTCGGTCGACCTGCCGTTGCTGGACGAGATCGACAAGCCGTGGGTGAGCGCCACCGCGAGCACCGGCACCGGCACCGGCTGCGAGAAGATCGACTTCAAGAAGACCAAGCCGGTGAAGTACGGCACGGTCACCTATGTGACGCCGGAGGCGCAGGTGCCGACCGAGTTCGGCATGGACGACACGGTCGCCAAGTTCGCCACCGCGGCCGGTGCCTCGACCTTCGTCAGCCAGGTCAAGAAGAACGTCGACGCCTGCGAGAAGAATGTCTCGAACGCCAAGGTCGAGTCGACCGGCACGGTCAAGACCAGCACCGTCAGCGGCAAGAGCTGGAAGGCGACCTACGACACCGGCGACGGGAAGAAGTTCGTCTACCGGATCGGGATCGCCGGATCCGGGAACCGGGCGGTCTACCTGCTGTTCCCGGTGCTGAAGAACCTGGACCTCACCGACGCGACGTTCAACGAGACGCTGATCCGCGCGGTCGACCGCGCCGCCGCCTACAAGTAGGAACGGGACCCGCCCGGCTGGGCAGGTCCCGCTCCGGCAGCCTGGATCTACTTGCTCAGTTCCTGCATGATCTCGCGCATCAGGTTGGCGGTCTCGGACGGCGTCTTGCCGACCTTCACGCCGACGGCCTCGAGGGCCTCCTGCTTCGCGGCCGCGGTGCCGGACGAGCCGGACACGATCGCGCCCGCGTGGCCCATCGTCTTGCCCTCCGGCGCGGTGAAGCCGGCGACGTACCCGACGACCGGCTTGGTCACGTTCTCCTTGATGAACGCGGCCGCCCGCTCCTCGGCGTCACCGCCGATCTCGCCGATCATCACGATCGCGTCGGTGTCCGGGTCGTCCTGGAACGCCTGCAGCGCATCGATGTGCGTCGTCCCGATGATCGGGTCGCCGCCGATCCCGATCGCGGTCGAGAACCCGAAGTCCTGCAGCTCGTACATCATCTGGTAGGTCAGCGTGCCCGACTTGGAGACCAGGCCGATCCGGCCCTGGCCGGCGATGCTGGCCGGGATGATGCCGGCGTTCGACTCGCCCGGGGTGATGATGCCGGGGCAGTTCGGGCCGATGATCCGGGTCTTGCCGGACGCCTGCGCGGCGGCGAAGAACGCGGCCGTGTCGTGCACCGGCACGCCCTCGGTGATCACCACGACCAGCGGCACCTCGGCCTCGACGGCCTCCAGTACGGCGTCCTTGGTGAACTTCGGCGGGACGAAGATGACCGACACGTTCGCGCCGGTCTCCTTGACCGCGTCGGCGACCGTGCCGAACACCGGAACGGCCTTTCCGTCGAAGTCCTGGCTCTGGCCCGCCTTGCGCGGGTTCACGCCGCCGACGATGTTGGTGCCCGAGGCGAGCATCCGGGTGGTGTGCTTGGTGCCCTCGGAGCCGGTCATGCCCTGGACGATGACCTTGCTGTCCTTGGTCAGGAAGATAGACATTGTTCGGCGATCCCTTACTTCGCAGCCAGCTCGGCGGCGCGCTTGGCGGCGCCGTCCATCGTGTCGACCCGCTCCAGACCGGCCAGCCCGGCCTCGTCGAGGATCCGGCGGCCCTCCTCGGCGTTGTTGCCGTCCAGCCGCACGACCAGCGGCTTGGTGACGTGCTCACCGCGGCTCGCGAGCAGCTCGAAGGCCTGGACGATGCCGTTGGCGACCGCGTCACAGGCGGTGATGCCGCCGAAGACGTTCACGAACACGCTCTCCACCTGCGGGTCGGAGATGATGATCTCCAGACCGTTCGCCATCACCTCGGCCGACGCGCCGCCGCCGATGTCGAGGAAGTTGGCGGGCTTCTGGCCGCCGAACTCCTCACCGGCGTACGCGACCACGTCCAGGGTCGACATGACCAGACCCGCGCCGTTGCCGATGATGCCGACCGAGCCGTCCAGCTTCACGTAGTTCAGGCCCTTGGCCTTGGCCGCCGCCTCCAGCGGGTCGGCCGCCGAGACGTCCTCGAACTCGGCGTGCTCCGGGTGCCGGAAGTCCGCGTTCTCGTCCAGCGTGACCTTGCCGTCGAGCGCCTCGACGTTGCCGTCCTCGAGCTTGACCAGCGGGTTCACCTCGACCAGCGACGCGTCCTCGCCGATGAACACCTCGTACAGCTTGACGATCTCCGGGACGACGGCGTCGATCACGTCGGCCGGGTACTTCGCGGCCTCCGCGATCTCCCGCGCCTTCGCCGAGTCCACACCGGTCGCCGGGTCGATCGAGATCTGCGCGACCGCGTCCGGGTTGGTGTGCGCGACCTCCTCGATCTCCATGCCGCCGGCGGCGGAGGCGATGCAGAGGTAGTTGCGGTTCGCCCGGTCGATCAGGAACGAGAAGTAGTACTCCTCGCCGATCGCCGCGGCCGGGACGATGTTCAGGATCTTGACGACGTGACCCTTGATGTCCAGCCCGAGGATCTCGCGGGCCTTCTCCTCGGCCTCGTCCGGGCTCGAGGCCAGCTTGACGCCGCCGGCCTTACCGCGCCCACCGGTCTTGACCTGGGCCTTCACGACCACCCGGCCGCCGATCTTCTCGGCCGCCGCGCGCGCTTCCTCCGGAGTCGTGACGACCGCACCCACGGTCGTCCGCACCCCGTGCTTGGCGAAGACCGTCTTCGCCTGGAATTCCATCAGATCCACGAGTGTGGTCCCTCTCTCGCCGGTACGGATTCCTGACACTAGCCACCTTCGGGCCGGCAGCGACAGCCGGGGTACTGGCTGAGACGACTGTCACAGCCCTCCCGCCGGTCGTGCGAGGCTGGTTGGCATGACCGATCCTGAGAGCAGACCAGCTGACGACTGGTGGCGTAGCGCCGTCGTCTACCAGGTGTACCCGCGCTCGTTCTCCGATGCGGACGGTGACGGGACCGGCGACGTGAACGGCATCCGGGCCCGGCTGCCGTACCTCGCCGATCTCGGCGTCGACGCGATCTGGATCAGCCCGTGGTACCCGTCCCCGCTGCTCGACGGCGGGTACGACGTCGCCGACTACCGCGACATCAATCCGGACTTCGGCACCCTCGCGGACGCGGACGCGCTGATCGCCGAGGCGCACGCGCTCGGCCTGCGGATCCTGATCGACCTGGTGCCGAACCACTGCTCCTGGGAGCACCCGTGGTTCAAGGCCGCGCTGGCGGCCGGCAAGGGCTCCCCGGAGCGCGACCTGTTCTGGTTCCGCGACGGCAAGGAGGGCGGGCTCCCGCCGACCAACTGGCCGGCCGCGTTCGGCGGCGGCGCCTGGCAGCAGACCAGTGCCGACTCAGGGGACGGCCAGTGGTATTTGCACCTGTTCGACATCTCGCAGCCGGACTGGAACTGGGACCACCCGAAGGTGATCGAGGAGTTCGACGCGATCCTGCGGTTCTGGTTCGACCGCGGTGTCGACGGCTTCCGGATCGACGTCGCCGACTCGATGGCCAAGGATCCCGCGATGCCGGACGTGGAGCTGCTGCACAACGGTGAACCGACCCACGAGAAGTACGTCGGCCACCCGTTCTACGACCAGCCGGGCGTCCACACGATCCACCAGCGCTGGCGCGCGATCGCGGACGAGTACGCCGATACGCCGCAGGGCCCCCGGGTGTTCGTGGCGGAGGCGTGGCTGTCGCCGGCCGAGCGGCTGGCGCAGTACGTGCGGCCGCACGAGCTGCACTCGGCGTTCAACTTCGACGCCCTGCGCGCCGCCTGGGACGCGGCGGAGCTGCGCGAGGTCGTCGACCACACGACCGACAACCTGTGGGCGGTCGGTGCGCCCGCGACCTGGGTGCTGAGCAACCACGACACGATCCGGCACCGCACCCGGTACGGGCGTGACCACAAGGACGCGCTCGCGGGTGCGGGCGTCGTACCGACCGACCTCGCGCTCGGGCTGCGCCGGGCCCGGGCCGCCGCGCTGCTGGAGCTGGCGCTGCCCGGCGGCGCGTACATCTACCAAGGTGACGAGCTCGGACTGCCCGAGGTCGAGGACCTCCCCGAGGAGGTGCTGGACGACCCGACCTGGGAGCGCTCCGGGCACACCGTCCGCGGCCGCGACGGCTGCCGGGTCCCGATCCCGTGGTCAGGTTCCGAGCCGCCGTACGGCTTCGGCCCAAGCTCCGGGCAGCCGTGGCTCCCCCAACCCGCCGACTGGGCGAGCCTGACCGCCGAAGCACAGACCGGCGACCCCGGCAGCCACCTCAGCCTCTACAAGGACGCGCTCCGGATCCGGCGTGAACACCCGGCGCTCGGCGAGGGCCGGCTGGTCTGGGACGAGGACGCCCCCGGCGGCGTCCTCTCGTTCACCCGCGACCCTGGCTTCCGGTGCGTGGTGAACCTCGCTGAGACCACGGTTCCGCTCCCGCCCCACAGCAAGGTTCTGCTCAGCAGTGAGCCGCTGACCGGTGCCGGGCTACCGCCCGACACCAGCGTCTGGCTCGAGGAGTAAAGCCGCCGTCACGTGGCTGCCGGTGACCCCGCATCGACCCGTCCGGTCGGTGCGGCCACCGGCGGCTCCGGCTTCCGCCGGCCGACCAGCAGTCCGACGACGATCAGGGCGAGACCGAGGACCAGCAGGATGAGCGGACCCCACAGCTGGATCCAGTCGAGCTTGAGCGCAGCATCGTCCGCCTTGGCCGCCGCGTCCGCGACCGACGCCTGGGTTTCAGTGACATCGACAGCCAGGACCGGGAGCAGCGGGAGCGCGTTGTTGCCGAGCAATACATTGGCGATCACGGAGCGGTTGATCTTGGTGTCGAGCGGAGCGCCGAGATCAGTGTCGGCCCACACGTCGTACGTGCTGGTGGCGGTGTAGCCCAACGGCACCTGCGCCGGCAGCGCGGCCACCAGCGGAGCGAGCTGCTGCTGCGTCTGCGTCGGCAGCAGCGCGAGCAGTCTGGGCGCCAGCGTCCTCGGCAGCGAGGTCGGCAACTGCTGCTGCAGCGCAGGGTCCGCGAGCGGGCCGGACGCGGTCGCTCGGTAGTGGTACGTCGTGCGCCCCGCGCGGTCCTCGGTACCGATGTAGGTGACCGGAACAGCCTTCCGCGTCATGGTGTCCCAATAGGTGTAGACGTCGGACGACGCCTCCGGGTCGACCGGCAGCGTCACGGTCAGGCCATGGTGCTGCTCGACCTGGATGCCGTTGATCGGATCGGTCTCGGTCATCGTCGTCCGGTCGACGGCGTACGTGTGGTTGCTCTGTGACGACGACGGGCCGGCCTTCAGGGTCCCGTCGTCGTGGACGATGGCGGTGTCACTGTCGGAGTCACTGACATAGACATGGCGGTCGAGAGTGACCGGGATGTCCCGGGCGAGCGCGTTGGCCACGTCACCCGATTGCAGGGCCGCGGCGTTCAGCACGGTGCCTTTCCCGCTGTACGTCGTGGTGGTGTCGGTATCGCTCGGCAGCTTCGTCGCGGCCGGTGCGACCACGAACCTCAGCACTGCCGCCAAAATCAGCAGCAGCACTCCGAATCCGATCAGAATCCATGCTGTTCGTCGCATGATGCCCCCTGATTGCGACCGCCCCCAGGCGGCCCGGTGTGTGCCGTGGCGGATTCCGCCGTCGATCCCCTGAGGCATCGTCTCAGTGGCGCACCGGCCGGCACATCCGCCTGTGCGGATGAACGCGACGCGCTGCGTCCTCAGGTGCCGCCGTCCTGTGAACACACGAAAGGGCCGGGACCATGGTCGGCCCCGGCCCTTTCGTGTCGTTCACCTAGCGGTAGCGCTCGCGATCGCGGCGGTCCCGGTCTTCCCGGTCCCGCCGGTCACGGTCCTCGCGATCGCGGCGGTCCCGGTCCTCCCGGTCCCGCCGGTCACGCTCCTCCCGGTCCCGGCGATCCTGGTCGCGCCGGTCCCGCCAGCTCACTTCACGCCACCTGCCGTGAGGCCGGCGACGATACGGCGCTGGAACAGCAGGACGGCGATCACGAGCGGGATCGTGACCACCACACCGGCGGCCATCTGGCTGCCGAACGGTTGGTCGCGGCCCGTCGTCCCGGTGAACTGCGAGACGATCACGTTCGCCGTCTGGATCGACTTCTTGTTGGTCATGCTCAGCGCGATCAGGAACTCGTTCCAGGCCGCGATGAACGTGATGATCGCGGTGGTGAACACACCGGGCGCCGCCAACGGGATGATGACCTTGCGGAACGCCTGGGCCGGCGTACAGCCGTCCACCATCGCGGCCTGCTCGAGCTCCTGCGGCATCTGCCGGAAGAACGCGGTCAGGTTCCACACCGCCAGCGGCAGTGCGAACGACAGGCTCGGCACGATCATCGCCTGGTAGGTGTTGATCCACTTGATGTCGACGAACAGCTTCAGCAGCGGCACCACCAGCGAGATGCCCGGGAACATCGACGTGGTGATGATGATCGCCAGCACGAGGTTCTTGCCCCGGAAGTCGAGCCGGGCCAGCGTGTACGCCGCGATCATGCCGATGACCAGCGTCAGGATCGTCACCGAGCCGGCCACGATCAGGCTGTTCAGCAGACCACGGGGGAACCCGTTGTTGCCGCTGAACACGTCCTTGAAGTTCTGGATCGAGAACGGCGACGGGATCGGCGCGTTCGAGAACTGGTCGGCCGGCCGGCGGAACGCCGAGACGACCATCCAGTAGAACGGCGCCAGGCAGTAGATCACGATCAGCGCGACGCCGAGCAGCGGCAGCCAGCGCTTGACCCAGCCGGACTCGGCTGCCCGGACCTGAGCCGCGTCGGCCCGGGGCTGTGCGGTTGCGGTAGCCATCAGACGTTCCCTCCAGTACCCGGACCGGCTCCCGCGGCGACGACGGCCCGCGCGGCTGCCGTATCCGAGTTGCGGTTCTTCTTCCGGCGCCCGCCGCCGGGCTTCTTGGCCCGGGCCTCACCGATCACGTCGGCGCCGAGGATCTTGACGAACAGGTAGGCGACCACCGCGACGTACAGGAACAGCAAGGTCGCGTAGGCGGCGGCCGGGCCGTATCTGACGTTTGACGCTTCGTCGTAGGCGAGCATCGAGAGCGACTCGACCGAGTTCTTGTGCGCACCGACCAGCACGAACGGCAGGTCGAAGATCCGCAGCGTGTCGAGGATCCGGAACAGCACCGCCACCAGCAGCGCCGGCTTCACCAGCGGCAGCGTGATCCGGGTGAAGGTCTTCCAGGCGTTCGCACCGTCGACCTTCGCGGCCTCGTAGACCTCGGCCGGGATGGTCTGCAGCCCGGCCAGGACCAGGAGGCCGATGAACGGTGCGGTCTTCCAGGTGTCGGCGATGACGACCGACAGCTTCGACTGCCAGCCCTCGGTCGACCACAGCACCTGGGTGCCGATCAGAGTATTGGCGATGCCGTCTGCCTGGAAGATCCACTTCCAGAGCAGCGCCGAGATGACGGTCGGGATCGCCCACGGGACCAGGATGCTGGCCCGGACGATGCCGCGGCCCTTGAAGGCCTTGTGCATGATCAGCGCCATCGCGACACCGAG
The DNA here is from genome assembly GCF_053603655.1 of Kribbella sp. NPDC004138. NCBI lineage: Bacteria > Bacillati > Actinomycetota > Actinomycetes > Propionibacteriales > Kribbellaceae > Kribbella > Kribbella sp. NPDC004138. The sequence goes on along the minus strand of NZ_JBSGFZ010000001.1, from coordinate 375,552 downwards.
GGCGGTCTCGAGGATCACGCAGACCACGGTGAAGAGCGTGGTGTTGTAGAACGCGTTCCAGAACCGGTCGCCGGTCTCACCCTTGAAGATGGCGGTGTAGTTGTCGAGCCCGACGAACGTCGAGCCCTTGACGATGAACCCGTTCTCGTCGATCCGCTGGCCGCTCTGGTAGAGCGAATCCCGCAGCGCGGCCATGATCGGGAACAACACGACGACGCCCAGGACGAGCAGCGTCGGGGAGAGCAGGGTCGCGGCCAGCCGGCCGGTGCCCTCGTCGAACCGTTGCTGGCGCTTCGGCTCCTTGACCGGCCGTTCCGCGACCGGCGTACTTGCAGTCACCTGTGCCTCCTTTGCTTCCCGGCCGGAGCCGGGGCAGGGACTGGCCGGGGCCGGTGCGTGGTCATAACCTCCCCACACACCGGCCCCGGCACGACGGTCATTGCGTGATGAGCGATTCGAGCTTGGTCTGCAGGCCGGACAACGCCTGATCCGACGTCTGCTTGCCCGTCAGCGCGTCGTACGCGGCCTGCTGGATCGCGGCCGTGACGTCGCCGTACTTGACCACCCGCGGGCGCGGCTGCGCACCGAGGATCGACGCCTTCAGCGGCGCCAGGTACGGGAACTGCTTGTTCAGCGCCGCGTCGTCGTACAGGGACTGCCAGGTCGGCGCCTGCGACGTCTTCTCGATGTTCGCCTTCTGGCGTTCTTCGCTCGCCATGAAGTTGATGAAGTCGATCGCGGTGGCCTTGTTCTTCGCGAACGAGCTGATCGCGTAGTCGTGACCACCCAGCGAGGAGACACCGGCGCCGGACTTGCCCGGCAGCGGCGCGACCGCGAACTTACCGGCGATCTTCGACGAGCCGTCGGTCTTGTTCGCCAGCGAGTAGACGTACGGCCAGTTGCGCAGGAAGAGCAGCTTGCCGTCCTGGAAGGCGCGCCGGCTCTCCTCCTCCTTGTAGGTGATGGCGGCCTTGGGGAAGGCACCCGTCTTGAAGCCGTTCACCAGCTCGTCGAGACCGGCCTTGGCCTCGGGGGTGTTGACGTTCGGCTTGCCGTCCTTGCCGACGACCTCGCCGCCGGCCGAGTTGATGGCCTCGGAGAAGTTGACCGTCAGGCCCTCGTACTTCTCGAACTGACCCGAGTAGCAGCTCATGCCCTTGCCCTCGGGCAGCGCGGCCACCTTCTGGCAGGCGGCGAGCATCTCGTCCCAGGTCTTCGGGGCCTCCGCAATACCGGCCTTGGTCAGCAGGTCCTTGCGGTAGTAGAGCAGACCACCGTCGGAGGTGACCGGCACGCCGTACAGCTTGTCGCGGTACTTCGCCGTCTCCACCGTCGCCGGGATCAGCTTGCCCAGGTCGGGAACCTTGTCCTCGGGGATCTGGGTGATCCACTGGTTCGCGGCGAACTCCGACGTCCACACGACGTCCATGTTCAGCACGCTGAACGCGTCGGACTGCGCCTGCGCGTTCTGCACCATCTGCTGGCGCTGTGCGTCGGCGTCCTCGGGCAGCTCCTTCAGCTCCACCTTCTCGTTCGGGTGCGAAGCGTTCCAGGCGTTGAGCTGGTTCTGCAGGTTTCCGGACGTGTCCTTGCCGGTGGCGAAGGTGATCGGTCCCCGGCCCTCGAGCGCTCCGGCCGAGCTGCTGCCCCCGCCGCTGCTGCTTCCGTCGTCGCCACTACCACACGCGGTGGCGAGCAGCGCGAAGCTGCTTGCGACGGCGACGAAAGCCGTCCTGCGTGCGTGTGATCGTTCAAACCTCATCGTTTACCTGCCCTCTCCCGATGGGACTCGCTTGGGTCCTGCGTCAGTAGGTCGCAGTCCCCCACCGCACTGCGATCCGCCCTGTCCGGACAGTAACCGAGAACGGGCCGATGTGTTCTGAGCCACACACAACCCGGCCGGACGGTCTCTGAAACGGACAGCCGCATGGCTGTATGCGACCGCGTTTGGGAAGCCCGCACAACCGGGTATTTCTTAACGATTCGGTATTACCGATTAGTAACCTGACTGAACAGGGCATGACTGTTCAGAACGACTCCGGGCAGTCGTCATCACGCTCCGGAGTGACGCGGAACCAGCCCGAGGGGTCAGGCCGAGGTCGCCGAGGCGTCGCCGACGTTGCTGCGCACCCAATCGACGATTTCGGTGGTCGTCGCGCCCGGGGTGAAGATCTTGTGCACCCCGAGTTCGGCCAGCGGCTGCAGGTCGGCGTCCGGGATGATGCCGCCGCCGAACACCACGATGTCCTCGGCGTCCCGCTCGGTCAGCAGCTCACGGACCCGCTTGAACAGGGTCATGTGCGCGCCGGACAGCACCGACAGGCCGATCGCGTCGGCGTCCTCGGCGATCGCGGTCTCGACGATCTGCTCCGGGGTCTGGTGCAGACCGGTGTAGATGACCTCCATGCCGGCGTCCCGCAGGGCGCGGGCGACGACCTTGGCACCGCGGTCGTGACCGTCCAGACCGGGCTTGGCGACGACGACGCGCAACGGGCTCGTAGCAGGCATGGGGGCAGGCTAACCGCTGGCGTTCCTCACGGATAAGACACAGAGGCGTGTGTTCCCCCACACGCAGGACGGGAACCGGTTACCTTGGAAGAGATCGGACCACCGGGGGGTCTGGTTTGGTGAGGAGTCGCCATGAGCACCTGGCAGGACGAGGTCCGCGGCGCGCTGGACGGGCTCGCGTACGGCGCCCGCTCGGCCCTCTCGCCCAGCGTGCTGCAGGGAGCGGCGGTCGAGATCGGCTGGCTGACCACGCATCTGGCGATGTACCCGCTCGGCCTGGTCCGCGGCGCCCCCGACCTGCCCGCGCGGCTGAACCTCGCCGGCCTCGGCCCGGCCCAGCGCGGCCTGCTCGTCAGCGACGTCCGGGCCGCCGGTACGCCGATCCTGCTGGCGCACGGGATCATCGACAACCACACGATCTTCGCGCTGATGCGGCGGCAGCTGATCCGTCGCGGGTTCAGTCGCATCCACGCGTTCTCGTACTCACCGCTGACGCTGGACGTCCGCCGCACCGCCGAGCGGATGGGGCGGGAGATCGAGGCGATCTGCGAGGCGTCCGGGTCGGACCAGATCCACGTCGTCGGGCACAGCCTCGGCGGGCTGATCGCGCGGTACTACGTCCAGCGCCTGGGCGGCGACGCCCGGGTGCACACGTGCGTCACGCTGGGCACGCCGCACCAGGGCACCGTCGCCGCCAAGCTGCTGCCGTGGCCGCTGGTCAAGCAGGTCCGGCCGGACAGTGAACTGATGGCGGAGCTGGCCGAGCCGGCACCGGACTGCGACACCCGGTTCGTCGCGTTCTACAGCGACGTCGACCAGCTGATCGTGCCGCAGCGCAGGGCCCGGATCCGTCACCCCGACCTGACGGCGAGTAATGTCCGGGTGCACGGCGTGGGCCACCTGTCCTTGCCGTTCCACGGCGAGGTCGTGCACCGCATCACCGGGGTACTGGCCCACCTGGACGAAGAGCCCAAAACTGCCTGATCAGGAAGCTTCCTGGGCGCTTCCGGCGGATGCACGTGCAGCGGCTCATGCAAAAGTTTCGTGAAGGAGCCGCGGAAAAGGGGGTGGCGGGGTTTGTCACCCCGTGACCCTTCCGTTATGGTCTGTGAGTCCTCCCGGGGAATAAACCCTCCGGGGGCTGCAAGAGAAGCTTCAAGCCCCTCCCCTGTGACCGAAAGGCCACGTTGTGTCCCAGCACCGTGCCGCGGGCGACCGCGTCACGCCCGGCAATGCTGCGCGCAAGCCAGGCGCAGGACGTCAGAGTGCAAAACATCGCGTTGCCAGGCGTAATACCCCCAGCAGTACCCAGATCGTCGGATTGACCGCCGCGCTCGCCGCGGCAGCCGGAGCTGTCGGCTTCAGCCACAGCGCCCTGTCGTCACCGACCCAGGCCAACTCCGCGGTGAACCTCGCCGCGCTCAGCCTGGACAGCGGTCAGCAGCTGTCCGGTATCACCACGGCACGCATCCAGGCGCGCCAGCTCGCCACCCGTGACTCCTCCCGGGTCCAGCTGGCCGACACGACCACCACCAAGAAGCAGTCCGCCGCGGCGAAGCTGGCACAGGCCCGGGCGGTGAAGCTCAGCGCCACCCAGGCCCTGACCGCCAAGCGGGCGAGCGCACTGGCCGCCGCGAAGGCAAAGACCGAGGCTGCCCAGCAGAAGCTCCGCGAGTCGGCCACCCGCTGCGAGATGATGATCTCCGGTTACCACATCACCGCGACGTTCGGGCAGGGCGGCAGCCGCTGGGCCCGCAACCACACCGGCACCGACTTCGCCGCCCCGATCGGCACCCGGATCGGGTCCGTGATGAAGGGCGTCGTGATCTTCGCCGACTGGGCCGGTCCGTACGGCCGTCAGGTCCAGGTCCGGCACGAGGACGGCACCGTCACCTGGTACAACCACATGTCGAAGTTCAGCGTCGAGGTCGGCGAGACCGTGTACGCCGGCGACGAGGTCGGCCGGGTCGGGATGACCGGCAACACCACCGGCCCGCACCTGCACTTCGAGGTCCGGCCGGACGGCGGCGAGCCGATCAACCCGATGCCGTGGCTGCGCAACCACTGTGGCCTGAACCCGTAACGACTCCCTGACTAAGCTGCTGGCATGCGTCCGGCAGTTGGTGAGGTTCTGCATTTCTCCGAGGATCCGACGATCGAGATCTTCCGGCCTTACGTCGCCAGGACCGGCGGCAAGATCACCCCGTACGTCTGGGCCGTCGGCCACGACCGGGCCCCCGACTACTGGTTCCCGCGGCAGTGCCCGCGCGCGATGGCCTGGGTCGGGCCGAACACCACTCCCGAGGACCGCGACCGGATCATCGGCGCCGGATCCGGCACCCGTGTGCACGCCGTCGAGTACGGCTGGCTGGACGCGATCCGCTCGGTCGAGCTCTACGCGTACCGCCTGCCTGCCGCCGATTTCGCCGAGCACGACGCCGCGGTCGTCGCCCGCGTCGACGTCCGGCCGATCGGTCCGCCCGAGCGCGTCGGCGACCTGTTCGCCTTGCACGAGGAAGCCGGGATCCAGTTGCGGGTCCTGCAGCGGCTGCACGACTTCTGGGCCGCGGTCGTCACCAGCACCCTCGAGTTCAGCGGCATCCGGCTCCGCAACGCTCAGCCATGACGTACGGCGAGGTGGCCGAACAGGCCTGGTCCTGGACACTGAGCCAGGTCCGGTGGGGCGACGAGGGCCCGTGGATCCCTGATTTCGGCGGCAGCGACACCCCCGACAAGTACCCCGAAGGCATGCACAGCGGCGTCGGCGGGCTCGCGCACGTGCTGGCGGAGATCCGGCTGACCCGCGCGTGGACCCAGGCCGAGCAGGACCTCGCGACGGCCATTGCGGACCGGGTCCGCGCAACGATTCCGACGACCGCAGTGACCACGTTCTTCGACGGACTGGTCAGCTCGATCGGGGTCTTCACCGCACTCGACGAGCCAGGAACCGGCGCCGCGCTCGCACGCCTTCAGTCCCTTGCGACTAGCAACGGCTGGCATGAGAGCTTCCTCGACGAGCCGCGGTACGCGCCCGATGCGGTCGGCAACGACGTGACGCTCGGAACCGGCGCGATCCTGCTCGGGGCCCTGTGGGCGACCCGCCGCGGTGACGACGCCTCGGCGCTCGCCGACCGGGCCGCGGACCTGCTGCTCGACGAACGGGAGGAGCTGCCGACCGGGCTCAACTGGCAGTTCGTGTCCCGCCGGTTCCGGACCGACGAGCCGACCGAGATGCCGAACTTCACGCACGGGCTCGCGGGAATCGCGGCGGTGCTCGCGCTGGCCGGGACCGAGCTCGGCCGTCCGGAGCTCGTGGACGCGGCGCGGCGGGGCTCCGAGCATCTGGTGACGATCGGGATCACCGACGAGCGCGGGTTCCGGGTGCCGCGGGTGATTCCGTGGGCGGAGCGGCACGGCGACGAGTTCACCGCCGTCACCGTCGCACCGAGGACCTTGGCGATCTGCACCGCGAACGTGCCGACGCCACCGGCCGCGCCGTTGATCAGCACCTGCTGCCGCGGCCGGATCTTCGCGGCGTCGCGGAGACCCGTCAACGCGGTGTTCGCCGCGAGCGGCAGCGCGGCCGCCTCCTCGAAGCCGAGGCCGGCCGGTTTCGCCGCGACCCGGTCCTGCGGCACGGCGACGTACTCCGCGAACGCCCGCGGCGCCTCGCCGTACACCTCGGCGCCCACCTGTACGTCGGTCACTCCCGGGCCGACCGCTTCCACCCGGCCGGCGAAGTCCGTGCCGCGGATCGTGACGTTCGGCCGCCGCAGGCCGAGATCGGCGGACGGGCGGGCGATGTACGGATCGCCGCGGAGCACGTGCCAGTCGCGCGCGTTGACCGAGGCGGCGTGCACCCGCACCAGCACCTCACCGGCGGCCGGCTCGGGCGTCTCGACGTCGGCGAACGCCAGAACGTCGGGTGATCCGTACTCGTGCTGAACGATGGCCTTCATCCCGTCCCCCTTACAACGTAAGTCTCCTTACGGCGTAAGGTTGCCTTACGCCGTAAGGGACGTCAAGGGCCCGGCGCGGTCAGCGCCGGCGGTCGAGACCGTCGAGCAGCAGGTCGAGGGCGAACTCGAACTCGGCCTGGTCGTCGCACCAGCCGATCGTGCCGGCCGGGTCGTCGTGCGCGATCTCGGCCATCATCCCGGTCAGGTGCGGGACCTGATCGGCCAACTCCCGGAGCATCCGCTCGGACGCCGGGCTCGCGCTCGCGGCCGGATCGAACAGTTCCTGGGAGAACCCGAGAGCCCTGCTGCCCAAGGCATGCAGCGCGTGGTGGGCGAGGTCGTACGAGAACCCGCCGGCGCGCATCAGCCCGACCAACCGGTCGTGATACCGGACCACCGCGAGGCTCATGGTGGGCCGCGTCTCGAACAGCCGCGGCGCCCACGGGTGCTGCAGCATGACTTCGCGCGCCGACAGGATCCGGCGCCGCATCGCCTGCTGCCAACTGTCGCCCGGTACGGCGGTCCGCTCGACGCGCTCGTCGATCTCGGCCATCACCAGGTCGACGAGACCGTCGAGCAGATCGCCCTTGTTCGCGACGTGGTGGTAGAGCGACATCGCCTCGGCGCCGACCGCCTCGCCGACGCGGCGCATCGTGACCGCCTCGAGCCCGTCGGCGTCGGCGATCGCGACCGCGGCCCGGAGCAACAGCTCGCGACTCAGCGGCGCCCGTGGCTCGGAGTTCGCCTGTGACACCTGGATTCCCTTCCGACGCTGGGCTTACAGCGTAAGGGAAGGGTCAGCGCTGCCAGACCTCGGCGGTGGTCAGGAACGCCGACGAGCCCGGTTTGTCCGGTGAGCCGTCGACCTGGACGAAGCCGGGGACCGAAGCGCCGCCGATCGACACCGTAGCGGCGCGGACCGGGGCGATCACCAGGCTGAGGCTGTGGTTGCCGTCGGCGAGCTGGAAGTTGTCGGTCGCGAACAGCCGGCGGTCGAGGACGCCGCTCATCTCGATCTGGATGTCCGCGGCCTTGGCGCTCAACCCGTCGGCGAGGTTCATCGAGACCTGGACCAGGTCCCGCTCGACGGCCGGCTCGTGCCACGGCAGGCCCTGGACCTCGAGGAACGAGCGGACGAAGTACGACTCCAGCCAGGCGGCCAGGTCGGGATCCTCGGACACCACCCGGACGATCCCGTCGAACCACAGCACCACCGCCGTACCGGAGCCGCGGATCGACCAGTCGACCATCCAGATCGACGCGTACGCCGTGACCTTGCCCTTCTCGTCGAACAGCCGCAGCCCAGGATTCGCTCCCGCCAGGATGATCCGGCGGTTGCTGGCCGACGACTTGGACATGGGGGCCGCTTCCGGGAGTGGGCCGAAGATCCTTGATTGTCTCAATCTCCGGGTCAGATGCAACGCACCCGTCCAAGAAGTTGACTAGATCTTCTCCACCGGTGCGTAGCGCAGGAGCAGGCGTTTGACGCCCTCGGAGCCGAAATCGATGTCTGCCTGGGCCTGCTGACCCTCGCCGCGGACCACCACGACGGTGCCCATCCCGAAGCTGTCGTGCACCACCCGGTCGCCCGGGTTGAGGCTGATCACCGGCTTGTCGGAGGCCGTCTTGCGGGCAGGCTCGTACCGGCTCGGGATTCCGCTGCCGCGGCTCGTGCCGGTCCCCGACCAGCGGGTGATCGCAGACTCGTCCCGGCGCCAGTCGAGCAGCTCGGCCGGGATCTCCTCCAGGAACCGCGACGGCGGGTTGTGCTGCGGGGCGCCGTACGCCGAACGCACCGCGGCGCGCGAGATCGCCAGTCGTTGCCGAGCGCGGGTGATGCCGACGTACGCCAGCCGGCGCTCCTCCTCGAGCTCCTTCAGGTCGGTCAGCGACCGGGAGTGCGGGAAGACGCCGTCCTCCATGCCGGTCAGGAACACCACCGGGAACTCCAAGCCCTTCGCGGTGTGCAGCGTCATCAGCGTGACCACGCCGCCGTCGTCCGCCGCGTCCGGGATCTGGTCGGCGTCGGCGACCAGCGCGACCCGCTCCAGGAACGCCTGCAGGTCGGCCGCCTCGCCGGCCGCGGTCCGCTCCTCGACGAACTCGCGCGCCACCGAGATGAACTCGTCCAGGTTCTCCAGGCGGGTCTCGTCCTGCGGGTCCGGCGACTTCTGCAGGGTCTCGTAGTACCCCGAGCGGTGCAGCGCGACGTCGAGGATGTCGTCCGGCGGCGCGCCCGAGTCGACCATCGCGGTCAGCTCGTCGAGGATGTCGACGAAGGCCTGCACGGCGTTCACCGACCGCGACGCCATCGCCGGCGCGTCCTGGGCCCGGCGCATCGCCTGCGCGAACGAGATCCGGTCCCGCTGCGCGAGCGCCTCGATCGCGGCCTCGGCGCGATCGCCGATCCCGCGCTTGGGCTCGTTCATGATCCGGCGCAGCGAGACGGTGTCCTCCGGGTTCACCAGCACCCGCAGGTACGCGAGCGCGTCGCGGACCTCCTTGCGCTCGTAGAACCGGACGCCGCCGACCACCTTGTACGGATGGCCGGTGCGGATGAAGACCTCTTCGAACACCCGCGACTGCGCGTTGGTCCGGTAGAAGACCGCGACGTCCGACGGCTTCACCCCGTCGGCGTCGGCCAGCCGGTCGATCTCGTCGGCGACGAACTGCGCCTCGTCGTGCTCGTTGTCGGCGACGTACACCGCGATCTGCTCGCCCTGGCCCTGGTCGGACCACAGGTTCTTCGCCTTGCGGCCCTCGTTGCGCGCGATCACCGCGTTGGCCGCGGTCAGGATGGTCTGGGTGGAGCGGTAGTTCTGCTCCAGCAGGATCGTCTCGGCGCCGGTGAAGTCCTCCTCGAAGGCGAGGATGTTGCGGATCGTGGCGCCGCGGAACGCGTAGATCGACTGGTCGGAGTCGCCCACCACCATCAGCTCCGCCGGCGGCGCCGTCGGGCCGTTGCCATTCTGATTGTTGTTGGCCGGGTCGTCCTCGCCGCAGAGCTCGCGGATCAGCGTGTACTGCGCGTGGTTGGTGTCCTGGTACTCGTCGACGAGCACGTGGCGGAAGCGGCGGCGGTAGTACTCCCGGACCTCGGGGAAGGCCTGCAGCAGGTTGACCGTGGTCATCAGCAGGTCGTCGAAGTCGAGCGCGTTCGCCTGGGCGAGGCGCTCCTGGTAGATCCGGTAGCACTCGGCATACGTCTGCTCGAGGTGGTTCTCCGCCTTCGACGCGGCCGTCTCGTGGTCGACCAGCTCGTTCTTCTGGGCGCTGATCCAGTTCAGCACGGCGCGCGGGTTGTAGCGCTTGACGTCCAGGTCGAGCTCGCGGCAGACCAGTGTCATCAGCCGGCGCGAGTCGGTGTCGTCGTAGATCGAGAACGTCGAGTTGATCCCGAACCGCTTGATGTCGCGGCGGAGGATCCGCACACAGGACGAGTGGAACGTCGAGACCCACATCAGCTTCGCCCGCGGCCCGACCAGGTCGACGACGCGCTCGCGCATCTCGGCGGCGGCCTTGTTGGTGAACGTGATCGCCAGGATCGAGCCGGGATGCGCGTCGCGGGCCGCCAGCAGGTAGGCGATCCGGCGGGTCAGCACCCGAGTCTTGCCCGACCCCGCACCGGCCACCACCAGCAGCGGCTTGCCGGCGTGCACCACGGCGGCGCGCTGCTGCGGGTTCAGCCCGTCGAGCAGCGCATCCGGGTCGGTCCGGGACGTCTTCGGCTCCTCCAGCGGCACCGGGAGCTCATCAGGCGAGAACAGCGTAGTCATCACCCAACACCTTAGGCGCTCCCGCCGACAGTTACCGAAAACCGGTTCGAACCGCGCGTCCGGAGCTGCCAGGATCGGCCTCATGGATGCCTCCGAACTGCGGTACGACGACCTGGTGGACCGGGTCGAGGTCCTGTACTACGACCGGCAGTACCGCGCGGCCGCGGACCTGGTGGACGCGGAGAGCGACGGCCTGGAGGCGTGGGCCGCCGAACTGGCCCACGTTAAGGCGTGCCTGCTCGGCGTATCCGGCGACGCCGACGGGGCTCTGCAGGTCCTCCGCGAGGCGAGCGCGGCGGGTGGGTGGTGGCGGTCCACCATCCTCACCGAGGACGACGACCTGGCCGGGTTGCAGGACCGCCCCGAGTTCCAGGAACTGGTCAGCGTGTCCGAGACCCGCGTGACCGACGATCCGGCTCCCCCGGTGATCGATCTGCCGGATCAGGCGGCGGTGGGGGTGGTGGTGGCGTTGCACGGGGCCGGGCAGACGGCCAGCCATGCTCGGCGGGACTGGGGTGGAGTGCTGGAGCACGGCTACGCACTCGTCTGCGTCCAGTCGTCCCGCCGCATGTCCCCGATGTACCGCACCTGGCCCGACCGCGACCAGGCCGCGGCAGACATCGCGGCGGCGCTCACCGAAGCGCAGGCGACCGCAGGCTTGCCGGTGGTTGCGGCTGGGTTCTCGGCCGGTGGGCGGGCTGCTGTTGATTGGGCGTTGACCGGGCGGCCGGTTCCTGTTGCTGGTGTGCTTGCGATGGCTCCTGCGTTGCGGGAGTTGCCGGCGGGCGGGATGCCGTTGTCTCCGGCAACGATTTGGATCGGTGCCGAGGACGATCTGCTGGCGACGGTCGAGGGCTCGGCCGATCAGCTGAAGGGGTTCACGATCGAGCGGATCCCGAGGCTCGGGCACACGTTCCCGGCCGACTTCGCAGATCGGTTGGCGGCCGTTCTCTAGGACAGCTGCCGGGTGAGGTGCAGGACGCCGCCGGCTTTGCTCTGGGCAGACTTGCCGTCAGCAGAAAAGCTGGGATGCGCCCGGTGGCTGCGACAACCATGAACACATGGCAGAAGACATGAAACCGCCGATGTTCAACGAGGCCGCCCGGCAACGCTTGTTCGGGCAGCGGATCGTCGTCCTGGACGGCGTGCTCGACGACGACAACGGGACCCTGCTCGCCAGCCAGATCATGTCGCTGGCGGCCGAGGACCCAGACACCGACATCGCGTTGTGGATCCACTCGCCCGGCGGTTCGGTGCCGTCGATGCTGGCGATCCGGGACGTGATGCGGCTGGTGCCGTGCGACGTGTCGACGCTGGCGATCGGGCTGGCCTGCAGCGCCGGGCAGTTCCTGCTGTCGGCCGGTACGCCGGGCAAGCGTTTCGCGCTGCGGCACGCGCGGGTCCTGATGCACCAGGGCTCCGCCGGGATCGGCGGGTCCGCCGTCGAGATCGAGATCCAGGCCAACGATCTGCGGCACATCCGCGACACCGTGCTCCGGCTGATCGCCGACGACACCGGCCAGCCGTTCGCGACCGTGCACGAGGACTCGCTGCACGACCACTGGTACACCGCGGACCAGGCCCGGGAGTACGGCTTCATCGACCACATCGTCGACTCCTTCGACCAGGTCATGCCCCGACGGAAGGCGGCAGCATGAGCACGTACACGATCCCGAACGTGATCGCGCAGCACCCCCGCGGCGAGCGCATCATGGACGTCTACTCCCATTTGCTGGCCGAGCGCATCATCTACATCGGCACGGCGATCGACGCCGGCGTCGCGAACGCACTGATCGCGCAACTGCTGCATCTGGAAGCGGACAAGCCCGAGCAGGAGATCAAGATCTTCATCAACTGCGAGGGCGGCGACATGACCGCGATGCTCGCGATCTACGACACGATGCAGTACATCCAGTCGCCGATCTCGACGTTCTGCGTCGGGCAGGCGATCTCCGCCGGCGCGGTCCTGCTCGCGGCAGGCACTCCGGGCAGCCGCGCCGTACTGCCGCACGCCCGGATCGTCCTGCACCAGCCGGCCGCGCGTGGTCAGGGCACCATCCCGGACCTGATCCTGCAGGCTGACGAGGTGGTGCGGGTCCGCGGCCAGGTCGAGGAGATCCTCGCGCGGCACACCGGACAGACCGTCGAGCAGTTGCGGCACGACACGGATCGCGACCACGTGCTGACCGCGGAGGGCGCCAAGGAGTACGGCATCGTCGACCAGGTGATCACGGGGCGGGTGCCGCTCCCCGTCTTCAGCTAACCGGCGGCTTCGAGGACCTTGTCGGCGACGGCCGCGTGGTGGAGGAGGTCCGGCTGTGGGCGGCCGACCCGGTTGGTCAGGTACGCGTACGTGATCCGGCGATCCGGGTCGGCCCAGCCGATGCAGCAGTTGCTGCCGTTGTGGCCGAACGCCCGCGGGCTGCTGATTGACCCGAGCGACGACACAGCACCCTCCATCCACCGCGGCCCGCCGAGCTGGAACCCCTGGGACCACCGCACCGGCGCCCGCGCCACCGGGTCGTACTCGCCTTCGCTGCTGGGCTCGACCGCGATCGCGAGCGAGTCGGGCCGCAGCAGACGGCCCTCCAGCAACGCCTGGTAGAACGCGGCCAGGTCCCGCGCGGTCGTCGACATCCCGGCCGCCGGTACGACGGCCTCACGCGTGCTGCGCCGGTTCACGACGGACTGGATGAACGGCCCGAGCGGACCGGTCGCGCGGATCGGCACGTGCCGGCCCCAGAGCTCGGCGGGCAGGCCGAGGTACGTGTCCTCGACGCCGAGCGGTTCGAGCACGTTGTGCCGGACCAACTCGTCGATCGGCGTCCCGCTGCAGCGCCGCGCGACCTCGGCGAGGACGAACCCGAACGCCAGCGGGCTGTATGCGACGGTTCCGATCGGCCACCGCGGCGCGGTCTCCTCGATCCGCCGCAGCGAGCGGTTCCAGTCCGTCATCGCGCGGACCTCACCGACGTACGAGCCCGCGTTGGACAGGCCCGAGCGATGCCGCAGCACGTGGCGAACGGTGATCTCCCGCTTGCCGTTGTGCCCGAACTCCGGCCAGTACGCCGCGACCGCGTCGTCGAGGTGCAGCCGCCGGGACTCGACGAGCTGATGGATGACGACCGCGACGTACGGCTTGCTCGCGGAGAAGAGCCAGAACAACGCGTTCGGTGAACACCCGAAGGAGCGATCGACCACCGTCCGGCCGTCCCGGACGACGCACAGCTGCGCGACCGCGCCCCGGGCCTCGATCAGCGCGACCGCCTCCGCGAGCCGGCCGGGGTCGAGGCCGGCGTCCCGCGGGTCGCACGTACCACCGAACTCCATGAATTCCACTGTGCCCACCCAGGCAAACAGCTAGGGTCTGGAAGGTGACAGTGCCTCAGGCGGACCCGCGGCCGGACAGCGAGATCGAGCGCGTGCTGGTCGTCGTCGCGCATCCCGACGACATCGATTTCGGCGGCGCCGGCACGGTCGCGCTGTGGACCAAGGCCGGCATCGAGGTCCAGTACTGCGTGGTCACCGACGGTCAGGCCGGCGGCTTCGAGCCGGATCGGGACCGCGCCGGGATCCCCGCCGTACGACGGGCCGAGCAGACCGCCGCCGCGCAGCACGTCGGCGTCCGCGACCTGCACTTCCTCGGCTACCAGGACGGTTCCGTCGAGCCGACCCCGCAACTGGTCCGCGACATCAGCCGGGTGATCCGCACGGTGCGCCCGCAGCGGCTGCTCACCCAGTCGCCGGAGCGCTCGTGGCACCGGCTGCAGGTCTCCCACCCGGACCACCTGGCCGCGGCCGAGGCGGCGGTCCGCGCGTTCTATCCCGCGGCCGGGAACCCGTACGCCTACCCGGACCTGGCCGAGGAGGCGTGGGACGTCAGCGAGCTGTGGATGATGGACCACCCGGTCGCGAACCACTACGTCGACATCACCGACACGTTCGACCAGAAGATCGCGGCGCTGATGTCGCACACCAGCCAGCACCGCGACCCCGACGGTCTCCGGGCCGGCATCCGCACCAACTTCGCGGCCGTCGCCGCAGCAGCCGGCTTCCCGGCCAACCACTACGCCGAGGCCTTCACGGTCATCCGGGTGTGACCTAGTGCGGGAAGGTTCGGCGGGCTCGACGCCGCACCTCTTCGCGGTACTTCTCGATCACGCGGGAGATCTCGGCCGGCTGGTCGGTGGTTTCCAGATCGTCCAAGTAGTGGATCGACCGCGCGAGTCCGGGCAGATCGACAGCGAAGTACACCGCCATCAACGGATTCACGAACAGCTCGCCTCCAGCCGTCCGGGACGTGAAATGGACGTCGCCGAACTCCCCGCGCAGCGCGGCCGCGATCTGACCGTTGACGATGCTCGGACGGGCCGGCGTCACCATCTGCGCGTAGCCGACCAGGTCCAGGTACGCCGCCGCCTCCGTCGAAGCGGACGGGATCGACAGCGCCCCCAGATAGTCGCCAGTGCGGTCCAGAGCGGCGAGGTTCTCCAGCACGTCCACGTGACTCACCCCGTGGTAGGCGTCGATCCCGAAGCCGAGGCAGACCACGAGCCGCTCGATCCCGGGGAGACCTGACACCGCCGACAGGCTGGCCATGTCCTCCTCCGGTGTGCCCAGCCCGTCCTCGTCGCCTCGCATGAGGATGTCGGTGCCGCCGTCGACCAGCACGATCGCATCGAGGTCCAGGTGGTCGACCAGAGCCTGGTATGCCGCTCGCAGCGGACGAACACCTGTCCGCGGGAACGCATAGACCGTCGACGGCAGGTCCTTCGAGTCGAGCCAGCGGGACAACACCCGCTCCGGGAAGTACGTCGGACGACCACGGCTGTCCGGACGTATCACCGCCACCCCCGCCGCGAGCCACTCGTCGACCTCCCCGAGTTCCGCGAACGAGAGGTTTGCGAACCGGACCTGTTTGCCCTGACTCGTCAGTGCCAGCGCGAGCGGAACGCCGGCGTACACATCGAAGCCACCGCCCGCTCCGGCGATCAGAACACGACGCGCATCTCGCAGCCGACTGAACAGCGGCGGCTCGAACAGGGTGAACATCAGCGCAGGCTATCCGGGTCTAATCAGTTTGCTCGGCGGCCTCGGCGGCGGGGATGGTTCAGCCATGACGATTTCTCATGCGGTGACCGGGGACGGCCCGGATCTGTTGCTGGTGCACGCCGGAGTGGCCGACTCGCGGATGTGGGCCCGGCAGGTGGAAGAACTGAAGAGCAGCAACCGGGTGATCACGCTCGACCTGCGCGGGTACGGCGAGACGCCGCCCGCCCCGACGTACTCCGACGCGGGCGACGTGCTCGCGCTGCTCGAGGAGCTCGGCGCGAAGGACGTGACGGCGGTCGGCGCGTCGTACGGCGGGTACGTCGTACAGCAGGTGGCGAGCCGTCGGCCGGAGCTGTTCTCGCGGCTGGTGCTGCTGTGCGCGCCGACCGACAACGTGCCGCCGGACGACGAGCTGCGGGCGTTGTGGGGCGAGGAGAACGCGCTGCTGGAGGCGGGCGACGTCGACGGTGCGACCGAACTCACAGTGCGCCGGTGGATCGGCCCGGAGGCGGACGACGAGGCCCGTGAACTGCTCCGGGTCATGCAGAAGCGCGCGTACGACGTACAGCTCGCGGCCGGTGACGTGGACAACGAGGAATGGCCGGTCGAGCCGGAAAAGATCACCGCACCGGTGCGCCTGATCACCGGCGCCCACGACTTCAAGTTCTTCACCGACAGCGCTGAGTATCTGGCCGACCGCCTGCCGAACGCGCAACGGCTCCACCTCCCCTGGGCCGGCCACCTCCCAACCCTGGAACGCCCCGCCGAGGCCCTCGCCCTGATCACGCAGTGAGAGGCCTGAAGCACGCCGGATGAAACGCCGAAGGACCCCGACCGTCGGCCGGGGTCCTTCGGGGACACTGCGTTGTCAGTCGGCCAGGGCGCCCATCGGGTCCCAGGCGGGGAGCACGATCGGCTCGTCGTCGAGGCGGGCCTGCAGCTCGGCCGGCAGCGCGGAACGGCGGACGGCGACCTCGAACACGTGCTCGCCGAACCACGAGTCGTTCATCGTCCAGAACCCGCTGTCGGCCTTCTCGTCGCCCCAGCTGTTCTCGACCCGCCACCGGCGCGGCGTGCCGTCCACCACGTCGACGCCGGTGAACAGCATCGCGTGCGTCATCAGCGTCTCGTGGTGCACCAGCCGCTCGGCCTTGTCCAGCGTGAAGTCGGTGTCGTACACCGCGCCGTAGTCGTACAGCTTGGCGTCCCAGAAGCCGAGGTCGGCGTTCATCTGCTTGCCGACGTCGCAGCCGAACCAGACCGGCTCGCCGCCGACGATCGCGTCCTTGGTGAGCTGCTTGATCAGGTCGATCTCGACGTTCAGGTACACCACCGGCGGGGCGTCGATGACGTTGCCGAGGTAGTCCACCGTGAACGTCCGGCCGACCGGGCTGCTCGGGCGCGGGTCGTGCACGAGGCAGACGTACTCGTCGACGGGCAGCTGCACGTACGCCGCCGCGAACTCGGTCGGCGTGGTCCAGCCGTCGCGGTGGAAGCCCTTGTCGCTGTCCTTCCACTGCCACAGGAACTTCTGCGGCGGCGTCCCGAGGTGGATGCTCAGCACCCGGTGCACGGCGGTCAGGATCTCCCGCTTGCGGTCGCGACGGGCCTCGTCGCCCTCCAGCGCCCGCAGGTCGCGCGCGCCCTGGCGCAGCAGCTTGCGGAGGGTGTCGTTCAGCTGCGCGGTCGCGGACGAGCTCTCGGTCTCCGGCATCGCGGTCTTCGGCACCAGGCCGTGCTTGCGGACCAGCGCGACGAACATGTTCCACTGACCGCCGTCACCGATCGGGTCGGACAGCAGGTGCGCGACGGTCCGGTCGTCGGCGTCGCGGTCCGCGGTGTCGATCATCGCCTCGAGGAAGAAGTTCGAGCGCTCGAACTTGTCCCAGAACAGCAGGTAGTTCTGGGAGAACTCGAAGTCCTTGACCCCGAGCTTCTCGGCCGCGCCGGCGCGGAGCAGGTTCAGCCCGGCGAACAGCCAGCAGCGGCCGCTCTTCTTCTGATTGGTGACCTTCCAGTCGTCCAGCAGATGGGACACCGAATGGTCCATCGAGGTGACGATCTGGCGATCCAGGGCGATGCTGTTGACCGGCGTCTGCGTGACGGCGTTCTGCATCACCCGGTACTGCGGGTTCGACGCGAACTCCTTCTCGAAGAGCGCGAGCTGATCGGCTGTGAGATTCCGCTCCATAACAGTCGACGGTATAACAGCCACCAAGCCCGGACCGCCGGAACGGAGTGGCGAATCGATGCCCTGGCCGAAACGCGCCACCGCCGAAACCTTGCGCTACGCTAGTTGAAAACGACATTCAACAGAGGAGGCGTCATGCCCCGACGCCCGGCCCCGACCGGTAAGCGCAAGCCGAAGCAGAACCCGCTGGATCGCGATGGCATCACCTACATCGACTACAAGGACACCGCCCTCCTCCGCAAGTTCATCTCCGACCGCGGCAAAATCCGTTCCCGCCGCGTCACCGGCCTCACCGTCCAGCAACAGAAACAAATAGCCCGAGCCATCAAGAACGCCCGCGAAATGGCCCTCCTCCCCTACACCTCCTCGGGCAGGTAAGAGCCGCCTCAGTGATGGACCTGCCTGAGTTCGATCGCGCGCAGCTGCACGCGGTCGACGTACTGCGGGCTGGTGAGGCTGTCGTCGTGACGAGTCCGAGTCCGCTGACGTACGCCGTGGTGGCCCGCGACGCCCGTGCGGTGAATCTCCTGAAAGGCCGCCCCGTCGACCACCCGGTCGGCATCTCGGTCCACACGTCGGCCGCACACGATCAGCTGTTCCGGTACCTCGACCTGCCGACCAGCGCCCTCGCCATGGTCGACTTCGCGCTCGCCGAGCGGATCGCCGTCCTAGCTCCGATCCGGCAGGACCCGACGATGCCCGAATGGCTGGCGCCGGCCATCCAGGACGGCTGGGTGCTGTTCTTCGACGGGTCCTGGGGTCCGCTGGTGTACCTGTGGGAAAGCCATCCCT
This sequence comes from Kribbella sp. NPDC004138, assembly GCF_053603655.1. Taxonomy (NCBI): domain Bacteria; kingdom Bacillati; phylum Actinomycetota; class Actinomycetes; order Propionibacteriales; family Kribbellaceae; genus Kribbella; species Kribbella sp. NPDC004138. Next base: position 357,274 of record NZ_JBSGFZ010000001.1, on the reverse strand, counting down.
TCCTTTACGGCGGTAGCGCCGGCCGAACCGGCCAAGCTCCGGCCGCCTCTGCCGCCGAAGCCCGCGCGCAGTTTCCGGCCGGCACTGTGATCATCGACGCCGACGACCGCCGCACGCCGGCTGCTGCCTACGGAGCCCGCACGGTGATCCGCGTCGACCTGGACGGTCGGCCGACCCTGCATCGAGCAGGTATGCAGGACCGAGCGGGCGGCGGACCCGACGCACTCCTTGACCGACTGCGCGAGTTCAGATCCGCGATCGCGGTTCTGGATCCGTCGACCAGCACGCCGCTTGGCAAGACGTACCTGTCCACCGCAATCATTGAAGGCGGCGAGCCCAGGCAAATGCTCCCGAACACGCGTATCCGGCTCGAGTTCGCGCGCACGCCCAACAAGAACGCGGACGGGCCGCGGGTGTACGACGTCGTACGAGCGGACGTCGGCTGTAACAGTCTGGGCACAGCGAGCGCAGCCGGTGAACTGCTGGCCGACGGGACCCTGTGGATCTCCGGTCTCGGCGGCACCCAGGTCGGCTGCCGACCGCCGCTTCGGGACCAGGAGGAATGGCTGAAGACGTTCCTGACGGGCAAGCCCAGCTGGCAACTGAACGGCGACGAGCTCACCCTCACCTCCGCAAGTACGACGATCACGCTGCTGGACCGGCAGATCGCCGAACCAGACGTCCCGCTCGACGGGATCAGGTGGAACGTCGTCACCACCATCACCAACGCCGATCTGCGCCAGGGCTTCTATCGCGCCGGCGAAGCATGGATCAGGTTCGACGACGGGCGCTTGACCGGCTGGACCGGAGGCAACGAATTCTCCGGCACCGTCACCCGCAACAACACCGAGCTGGCCTTCAGCGACATTGCTGTCACCGACCACTCCTGCACCGCCGAAACTGCCAGGCTGCAGGCCGCGATCCTGGCCACGCTCGGGCCGGCGGTCTCGTACACCATCGACTACAACCAGCTGACTCTGCTGGCCCCGTCCGGCATCGGCCTCGACCTGAAAGCGATGAGTTAGCGGACGCGGAACGTCCGGAATCAGCGGTACGTTGGCGGCATGTCCGACCTCAGGATCAAGGCGCTCACGCCGGAGACGTTCGACGACTTCGCCGCGCTCGTCGAGCGGAACAAGGGCATGTTCGCCAGCTGCTGGTGTACGAAGTTTCATCCCGCCTGCGCGGAGAAGGGGCAGAGCGCCGAGGGGAACCGGGCGCTCAAGCAACGTCTCGTCGCCCAGGGGATCGCGCATGCCGCGCTGGTCTACGACGGCGACCGGGCCGTCGCCTGGGCGGAGTACGGCACGCCCGACGAGCTGCCCGACATCCAGCATCGCAAGGAGTATCTCGCCACTGCGCAGCGCCTGCCCGACTACCGGGTCACCTGCATCCTGGTCGAGCGCGGCCATCGCGGTCAGGGTCTGGCGGCGATCGCCCTACGCGGAGCCGTCGAACTGATCGCGCAGGCGGGCGGCGGCACGGTAGAGGGCTACCCGCACGACACCGGCGGGGTCCGGAAGAAGAACTCGTCGTTCCTCTACAACGGCACCCGCACGATGTACGAGCGCGAAGGTTTCACCTACGACCGGCCCAAGGGCCTGGGCAACTGCGTCATGGTGCGCGAGGTGCATTGACGCTGGGTCAGCTCGGCGTCGGCCCGGAAATTCGTTGCGGATGGAGGGCGTCAGGTGCTTGGTTGGTCGGCGACCGAGCCCGGACGAAACGAGATACCTGTGTCGCTGCCTACGCCGACGTTGACCACCGATCGTCTGCTACTGCGTCCTTTCGGCGACGCGGATGCGGACGCGCTGTTCGCGCTGCACAGCAATGCGTTTGTACTGCGGTACTGGGACTCGCCGCCGTGGAGTGAGCGGAGCCGCGCTGCGCGGTTCCTCGCGGCGTGCCGGACGATGGCGGAGGAGGGTACGGGCGCTCGCGTGGCCATCGATCGTGCGTCCGACGGAGAGTTCCTCGGCTGGTGCAGCCTGAGCCAGTGGAACCCGGACTTCCGCAGCGCGTCACTCGGCTACTGCTTCACCGAGGCATCGTGGGGTTACGGGTATGCGACGGAGGCTGCGCGCGCGGTGTTGGGATGGGCCTTCGACACGTTGGACCTGAACCGCGTCCAGGCCGAGGCGGACACACGCAACATCGGTTCCGCCCGAGTCCTCGAGAAGCTCGGCTTCGTCCGCGAGGGGACGCTACGCGAAGACTGCATAGTGAACGGCGACGTCTCCGACTCGTGGGTCTACGGCCTTCTGCGCCGCGAATGGACACCTGACGCTTCCCACTGAGGTCTCACTTGCGCGGGCTCCGCGGTATGTCGGCGGTCGCGCCTAGGGTGTCGCCATGGTCGCCCGGATTCAGATCGCTACCGCTGTCCTTGTACGCGACGGCCTCGTGCTCCTGGCGCATCGCCACCCACTGCGTCAGGCGTATCCGGACTGCTGGGGCTTTGTCGGCGGACATGTCGAACCGGGCGAATCACCTGACCAGGCGGTCCGTCGGGAGTGTCTCGAGGAAGTCGGCGTCGAGATCCACGACCCGCTGCCCATCCCGCTGACCGTCCACGACCCGGTCCTCGACATGCGCGGCTTCCTCGTCACGCACTGGCACGGCGAACCGGTCATCGCCGAACCCGGCGAGCACGACGACCTCCGCTGGTTCCGCCCGAGCGATCTCGCAGACCTGAAGCTCGCCCACCCAGAATCCCTGCCAAACATTCTGAGCGCCGTCCAGATCGCAACCGGCTAGCCGCCGCCGACAGGCGGATTACACGAGGCGGCGGTCGGTGGCCCAGCGGGTTAGTTCGTGGCGGTTGGAGAGTTGGAGTTTGCGGAGGACCGAGGAGACGTGGGTTTCGACGGTCTTCACGGAGATGAAGAGTTCGCGGGCGACTTCCTTGTACGCGTACCCGCGCGCGATCAACCGCAGTACCTCACGCTCGCGCTGCGACAACCGGTCCAGGTCCTCGTCGACCGACGCGATGTCGATGGCGCCGGAGAAGGCGTCCAGGACGAAGCCGGCCAGGCGCGGGGAGAACACCGCGTCACCCTCGGCGACGCGGTTGATCGCGTCCACCAGCTCGGTGCCGGAGATGTTCTTGGTGACGTACCCGCGGGCTCCGGCGCGGATCACGCCGATGACGTCCTCGGCGGCGTCGGACACCGACAGCGCCAGGAACTTGATGTCGGGGTGCCGCTGGTGCACCTGCTTCATCACCTCGGTACCGCCGCCGCCCGGGAGGTGGACGTCGAGCAGGACGACGTCCGGTTCGGTGCCGACGATCGCCTTCACAGCGGTGTCGACGTCGGAGCCCTCCCCGACGATGTCGACCGAGGCGCCGATCTCGCTGCGTACCCCGGCCCGGAACATGTCGTGATCGTCGACGACGACTACCCGCCTGCTGCTCATCTGTCCATCTCCAGTCGCACTTCGGTCCCTGTCTCCGGATCGGACCGCACCGTCGCGCGGCCGCCGTGCCGTTCCATTCTGCCCATCACACTGTGCCGCAAGCCGAGCCGGTCGTCGGGGACCTCGTCGACGTCGAATCCCTTGCCGCGGTCGCGGACGAACATCTCCACCCGGTCGCCGTCCACCTCGACGAACACGTCGATCTTCGCAGCTCCCGAGTGCTTGGCGGCGTTCACCATCGACTCGCGCGCGGCCCGGACCATCGAGGCGAGCGGTTCGGTCAGGTCGCAGTCGCCGACCGTCACGACCTCGATCGGTACGCCGTGCGAGTCCTCGACCTCGGCGGCCGCCTGTTTCGCGGCGCCGGCGATCGTCTGGTCGGCGTCGTGCTCCTCGTCGTACAGCCAGGACCGCAGCTCGCGCTCCTGGGAGCGCGCCAGCCGGGCCACGGCCTTCGGGTCGTCGGCCTGCTTCTGGATCAGCGCGAGCGTCTGCAGGACCGAGTCGTGCAGGTGCGCGGCCATGTCGGCGCGTTCCTGCGAACGGACTCGCTCGGCGCGCTCGGAGTTCAGGTCGCGGGTCAGCCGGTGCACCCACGGCCCGGCGATGACGCCGATCCCGACCACGGCGAGCAGCAGCGCGATCAGGACGTCGCCGACCATCGAGAGCCGGCCGTTCTGCACCAGGAACAGGGTGACCGCGGTGCCGATCAGGACGAGGCCGACGCCGATCCGGACGAGCGACTTCCAGCCGCCCTTGCCGAGTACCAGCCCGAGGATCGGGACCCGGACGTCGCGCGCCCACTTGTCCTTCTGGCTCTCGTCGGCCTGCCGCCAGATCAGTGCCAGACCGGTCGCGGCGAACACCAGCGGCCAGAACAGCTTCCCGGCGATCCCGAGCCCGGCGACCTGCAACAGGATCAGCAGCCCGGCCCCGATGGCGACCAGCGCGGGCAGCTGGCCGCGGCTCTTCTCCCGTTTCCGTTGCTTCGCCTCGGCGACCGGCGGCGTCGGCTCGTCGGAGCGCAGCCCGCTCCGCGTGTGCGCGGCCAGGCCGGGCGCGGCCGGTACCGTCTCCGGGGCCAGCGGCATCAAGAACCACAACGCGGCGTAGATCAGGATGCCGAACCCGCCGGACACTGTGGTCGCGATCAGCACCAGCCGTACGACGGTGTCCGACACGCCGAGGTGGTCCGCGATACCACCGGCCACACCGGCGACGACGCGTCCTTCCGTACGGCGGTACGCCCGCCGCGGAGCGTCCGTCGGCTGCCGGGCGGAGGCCGACTGCCCTGGTGGAAGGTACGACTGACCGGGTCCCGAGCCCGCCTGCGCACCCATCCGGGCGGCGTAAGCGGCGTACGGGCCCTGGTACTGCCCTGCCGGGCCCTGCGGCCCCCAGCCCTTGTAGCGCCACTGGTCCTGGGTCTGCCCAGGCGTAGGCTCGGGCTGGCCCCCGTTGCTGGAGGTCCCGCCCGGCGGCGCGGCTGCTGGCTGGCTCATCACCACGATCGTCACATGTGGACAGGCCCGACACCAGCAGGCTTGTCCCCGGCCGCCTCCTCAGCCGCTACCCTCCGCGCTCAGGGTCGACTCGGGGAGAACCCCCAAATCCCGCCTCTCCGGGAGTGGTCAGGGTGCATCCCCGATGTCCACGGCGCACTCCGGTGTGAGTATCGATGGCATGGAGCAGAACCAGAGTGGACCCGCCGGGTTCGACCGCGACCGCCTGCAGAACCCCCAGAGCTGGCGGCGCAGCAGGTCGGACCGCTGGGTCGCGGGTGTCTGCGGCGGCATCGGCCGTGCGCTCAACATCGACCCCGTTCTGGTCCGCGTGGTGATGGCCGTGCTGATCATCAGCGGCCCGGGCGTGATCTTCTACATCGCCGCCTGGGTGCTGATGCCCGACGAGGGCAGTGACCGCTCGGCCGCCCAGGGCGTGCTCGGCGACCGGATCCGGACCGACCACCCGTGGTTCTGGCCGGTGGCGGTCGGCGCCTGCGTGTTCATCGCGATCGCGATGATGTCGTCGTTCGACTTCGGCCGGTTCGTGCCCGGCCCGCTGATCGTGCTCGGAGTCATCTGGCTGATCGCGAAGCAGCGCAAGAGCAAGAGCAACAGCAACAAGCAGGCACAGCGCCCGCAGGACACGGTCCCGCCGGCGTCCCCGGCGTCCTCGCCGTACGCCGGGCCGCAGCCGACCACGGCGTACGTGCCTCCGCAGACCGGCCCGTCAGCTCCCCCGGCGGGCCCGTCGTCCTCGGCCACACAGCGACCCCAGGACCGCACCGTCGAACCGGTCCAGGCTGTGTGGACCGAGGACGACCCTCTCGGCCTGTACGTCGACGAGCCGGCCGTCGCGCCGGCTGCCCGCAAGCCCGCCGAGCCGCCCGCGAAGGGCATGCGCGGGGTCAAGTCGATCATCGTCGTCCTGACCGGTATCGCGATCGGCATCGCCGCGCTGGCGGGCGCGTCCACGGCGACCATGCTGATCATCGGCCTGGCCACGCTCGGCGGCGGCATGCTGCTCGGCGGATTCGTCGGCCGCACGCTGGCGCTGCTGCCGCTCGGCATCCTGCTGGCCGCGGGCGCCATCGCGAGCACCGTGTTCCCGGACGTGCCGAAGAATTTCGCCGACACCAACTACGTCGCGCCGGCCAGCCAGACGATCACCGCGACCGGCACCAGCTACCAGTTCGACGCCGGGTCGGTGAAGCTGGACCTGACTCAGGCCAAGTTCGGCCCGGGCGCCAAGGTCGACGTACACGGTGGCGTCGGCGAGGTGATCGTGAAGCTGCCGGCCGACGTCGACGTGCAGGGCGCGCTGTCGACCGAGATGGGAGACGTCGCCTTCCTCGACCAGCACCAGGGCGGCCATAATGCCGAACTGAAGCTCAACGACCTCGGCGCGGACGGCAAGGCCGGCCCGTCGCAGGTCACCCTGGACCTGGACCTCAGGCTGGGCAGTATCAAGGTGGAGCGCGGTTGACGTCCTCCCCTTCCCGCAGGTGGGGATTCCAACTACTACGCGGAGGTAGCGAGTTGAGGTTCACGCTTCACCGAGACCCGTACGGGCGTCTCTCCGCGTGCGCTGACGGCCCGTCCGGCCGCGATATTGATAGCCGCATTCACGTCCGCGTGCGCCTGGTGACCGCAGGCCACGCACCGGAAGACCGCTTGGCTCTCACGGTTCTCCGGCGCGCGATGCCCACAGATGCTGCACGTCTGCGACGTGTACGCGGGATTGACCTTCTCAACCCTTCCTGGCGCCTTATGCTCCAGACGACGTACCAAAGCGCCCCAGCCATTGGCCAAGATCCCGCGGTTCAGCCCAGCCTTGGCCCGACGGTGGTTCGGCAGATAGCGCCCTGGTCGTGCGAGGTCGGGCCTGGGTTTGGGACGTCGGGTCATGTGAGCGACACCCAGGTCTTCGACGCGGATCACATCGAACCGCCGAGCGAGGTCGGTCGTAACCTTCTCGACCCAGTCCTTGCGCCTGTCTACGACACGAGCATTCACCTTGGCGATCGCGGACGCCAGCCTGTGACTCCGGTTGGAGCCACGCCGACAGCGGGCAAGGCGGCGTTGCAGGCGTTTGAGCCGCGCCTCCGCACGCTTCGACGGTGGAGGGCAGACCAGAACTTCGCCTGTGGACAGGGCAGCAGAGACGGCGACGCCACGATCCACTCCGACAACTTCGCCGGTGGCCGGCGGTGGAACCGGCTCCGGCGCCACGGCGAATGCGATGTGCCAGCGGCCCGCCCGGTCACGCGTGACGCGGTACGACTTGGCCTCGGGTACGGCGCGGGACAGCCGGAACCGTACCCAGCCGACCTTCGGTACAAGCGCTGTTGCCCACTTCCGGCTCAGCTGTATGATTCGGAACGCCTGCGGGCCGACGATGCGGAATCCCTCATGCGCGCCGGCTTTGCGCCAGGTCGGTCTCTTGTGCGTTCCGGCGTAGAAGTTCTTGCAGGCTTGATCGAAGTCTCGCAGTGCCTGCTGCTGGACAGTTTGAGATCCGGCTCGCAGCCAGCCATACGCTGCCCGTGCCTCGGTCAATTGCCGCGCTTGCTCGACGTACTTAGGCGTCGGACCTTTGTCCCGGGCCCACATCGACCACTGCTCCAGCGCCAAATTCCACAGGTACCGGGCGTGCTTGCACTGTTCCAGCAACGAAGCCTGCTGTGCGGGCGTCGGGTACATGCGGAATCGAGACATGCCGCCGATCCAAACAGACAGCACCGACAGTCTTTGATCCTCGAAGGGAGGCAGCCGCAATGAAGAAGACCAGGCCGGATGTACCCGGTGTGGTGGCCGGCACGGTGCTGAGCGGCGCTGCCACGATCTGGATGCTCACCGACAACGGCGTGCTGCAGACCGACGACCTCGGCGTCACCAGCGCACTGCTGCTGGTCACGGCCGGACTCCTCGGCCTGGCCGCGTCGCGTCGCGTCTAACTCGGTGGACGTAGGTGTCTGCGCTTCTCTAGGCTCCAGGGCGTGACCAGCCCGGAGGCGGACAGACCGTAACCACCGGCCGTTCCGTGTGACCCACCGGAACCGCCGGAGACGACTCATGCCGTCCTCCACTGGTTACGGAGCCTCTCCATGCCTTTCGTGCTGTATCTGCTCGGCCTGGCCGTTTTCGCCCAGGCAACGTCCGAATTCATGCTCTCCGGGCTCGGCCCGGACATCGCCCGCGACCTGGGCGTCTCCATCCCCGCCGCCGGCTGGCTGACGTCCGCGTTCGCGCTCGGCATGATCGTCGGCGCCCCGGCGATCGCCGTGCTCGGCGCCCGCTGGCCGCGCCGGCGGACCCTGCTCGTGACGCTGACCGTCTTCCTCGCCGTCCACGTAGCCGGCGCGCTCACATCCGACTTCACGGTTCTGCTGGTCACGCGGGTCCTCGCGGCCCTCGCCAACGCCGGCTTCCTGGCGATCGCGCTCGCCACCGCCGCGAGTCTCGTTCCGGACGCGAAGGGCCGTGCCACCTCCGTCCTGCTCGGCGGTACGACGCTCGCGTGCATTGTCGGCGTACCGGCCGGCGCCGTGCTCGGCCAGTACCTCGGCTGGCGGTCCGCGTTCTGGGCGGTCGCGATCATCTCGCTCCCGGCGCTGCTCGGGATCCTCCGCTCGGTCCCTTCGCGGGCCGCCGGTCCGGCCACGGTGGGCCGGTTCCGCATCAGGCCCCGGCTCGCCGTCCTGTTGTTGCTCGGGGCCCTCGTCAACGGCGCGACGTTCTGCTCGTTCACGTACCTCTCCCCGGTGCTCACCGAGGTCACCGGGCTGGGCGTGGGCTGGGTGCCGCTGATGCTCGCGCTCTTCGGCCTCGGCTCGTTCGCGGGCGTGACGGTCGCGGGCCGGTACGCCGACCGGCGCGACGACCGGCTCGTACTGGTTGCCGGCGGCATCTTGCTCGTCGGGTGGTGCGCGTTCGCGCTCACTGCGGCGTCCGTCGTACCGACCGTGCTGCTCGTGCTGCTCCAGGGCGGGTTGTCGTTCGCGGTCGGGTCGACGCTGATCGCCTACAGCTTGTACGCCGGGAGCGGGACGCCCGTGCTGACCGGCGGACTGGCCACCGCCGCGCTGAACGTCGGCGCCGCCGCCGGACCGCTGCTCGGCGGGCCGGCCATCGGCGCGGCCGGGTTCCGCGGACCGCTCTGGGTCAGCGCGGCGCTCGTGGGCGTCGCGCTGGTCGCAGGCGGCTCCATTAAGCTTGTGGATCGCGAGGGGCCCGGGTGAAGCGGGTCCCGTGGTCAAGGAGTTCCGATGGTGCGCGGCACCGTGAAGTGGTTCAACGCCGACAAGGGCTACGGCTTTCTGGCCGTCGACGGGCAGGACGACGTGTTCGTGCACTGGAGCAAGATCGTCTCCGACGGGTACAAGACCCTCGAGGACGGCCAGCACGTCGAGTTCCAGATCGTCGACGGGCCGAAGGGCCGGGAGGCCGACGCGGTCACTCCGATCTGACCGGCACGCACCGTCGCGAACCGGTAGCCTGACGTCTCATCGTGTGAGGGGTGAGACGTGACAGAGCCGGTACCCGTGATCCGGAAGCTCGAGCATGCGCTGGCCGACGACGACTTCGCCTGGTCGCTGGTGCTGACCGGTGAGGACCAGACGGACAAGCTCGCGACGCTGACCGGCGACCTGCGCGGGCCGTTCTCGACGACCGGCGACGGCAAGCAGATCACCTCCGGCTTCTCCTACTGGGGGATCGGCCCCACGATCGCCTGGGCGAACGCGACGAACGACCCGTTCTACCTGGTCATGAAGGCCGGCGCGGAGTCGTTCCAGCGGCACTGGCGCAAGGTCCGGCCGCACGTCGAGAACGGCGGCTTCCACGTCGTCAGCCTCGGCGTCGGCACGGGTGTCAAGGACCGCACCATCGTCAGCGACCTGCGCCGGCAGAACCGGAACATGTACTACATCCCGGTCGACATGAGTTCCGAAATGCTGCGGATGGGGACCCAGCCGGTGCGCGACGCCCGGTTCCCGGTCGCCCAGTTGCTGCCGGTCCAGCTCGACTTCTCGATCGCGGACAACATGGAAGAGCTGGCCGAGATGCTCGCCCGGCTGGTCGGCGACGAGCCGATCCTGTTCACGCTGACCGGCAATACGCTGGCCAACTTCGACAGCGACGAGGAACTGCTCGGCACCCTCACCCAAGGGCTGCGCGCCCAGGACCGGCTGCTGCTCGAGGTGGCCAGTACGACGCGCCTGGACCAGGAGACCGCCGACGCGGCCGCGGACGAGTACCACCAGACCCGCGCGTTCGCGGAGTTCGTCACCAGCGCCCTGCGGTACAACACCGACCTCAAGATCAACAACGAGCTGGTCAAGTTCGTCGGCGAGGTCGAGGACGACGACGCCCTGCTGGTGAAGATCCTCTGGCAGAACGACACCGGCGACGAGGTCCGGATGGAGCTGCCGGACCACACCGAGGTGGTGCTGCCGATCGGTGACACGATCCGGCTCTACACCACCCGCAAGTACTCCACGACCCGGCTGAAGCGGCTCACCGAGGCCTGCAAGCTGACGCCGGTCGAGGCGATCCAGTCCCAGTTCCGGTACACCCGCCGTCCGAACCCGTTCGGCCTGGAGCTGCTGCTGCTCGCACCGGAGGCAGCCGGCGAGGGCGCGCGCAGCCTCGCCGACGACATCTGGGCCACATGAGCCGGATGAACCGGCGGGCCGTCGTCAGCGTCGTGACGTACGGCCTGCTCGCGCTGGCGTTCGTCCTCGGTGTCATCTGGTTCTTCTGGCCGGAGAACTCGCGCTGGGAGCCGGCCGTCAACTCGCTCACGCTGGTGGCCGGCCTGACCGGCATCTTCGTCGAGCGGCTGACCGCCGAGGCGGAACGCCGTACCGAGGTGCTGCGGTCCGTCGCTGACGAGCTGCACGAGAACACCCGGCTGCTGAACGACGACCGGTTCTCGCCCGACGCCCCGACCGTCCGGCAGGTGTATCCGCGGCTGGTGGTGTCGGCGGTCGATCTCGCGCTGGTGTCCGGTGCGCTCGGCCTGCGCCGCGACGCCGAGCTCGTCGGGCAGCTGCACCGGTGGCGGGACACCGTGCACCTGTTCAACCGGCGGCTCGACCTGACCGAGATCAGCACGTTCTCGAACACCATCTCGGCGGCCGAACTGGCCGCGTTCCACCGCGCGCTGCACCGCGAGAACAGCTACTTCGCGGCCACCCGCGAGAAGCTCGAGAAGCTGCTCGGCGCGCTGCCCGGACTTTAACGGCAGGGGCCGTAACCGGACCGGTTGCTGTCAGTAGTGGCAAATTCTCCCGAGCCGTTGACTTGGCCACGCCGCGAGAGCTTCACTTTCGGACAGGACCGTAAATAGGCCCCCGGAGGCAATCGCATGCGATCAGTCCGCTCCCTTCTCGCACTGGCACTCGCCGCTCTGCTCGTCACGGCCCCTTCGGCGCCACCTGCCGGCGCGGCGCCCGCCGGGCCGCCGGGACCGCCGACCGGCACGGTCGTTTCGCTCGGCACGCCGCTGTCCGACGTACTCCTGATCGGGGGCACCGTCGCACCCGGCCCGAACGGCAAGGCCGCGATCTGGAACGTGTCCACCGGAAGTCCGGCGTACCTGAACGCCGTCGACCCGGCCACCGGCGACAGCCTGCTCTCGGCGGCACTGCCCGGGGCGGACGGCAGTTACGCGGTCGCCGCGACGCCGGACGGCACGATCTACGTCGGCACCTACAACAACGGCCACCTGTACCGGCTGCGCCCGGGCGGCGCCGTCGAGGACCTCGGCCGGCCGATCGCCACCGAGACCTTCATCTGGCGGATCACCACCGACGACCAGGGCAACGTGCACGGCGGGACGTTCCCGCACGGGAAGGTGTTCCGGTACGACGACAAGACCGGCGCCGTCCGCGACTACGGCACGGTCCTGGCCGGCCAGACGTACGTCAAGAGCATCGACTACGCCGGCGGCAAGGTGTACGCCGGCACGATGCCCGACGCGCACATCATGGAGGTCGACGCGGCCACCGGCGCGATCACCGAACTGCCGTCGCCGCCCGGCCTCGGCGACCCCTCCGACAAGGTCGTGTACGACCTGAACGCGCGCGGCGGGCGCGTGTACGCGCGGATCAGCACCGCGTTCCCCGGCCCGCTGTACGTCTGGGACATCGCTTCGCGGACCTGGGTGGACGAGATCCCGAACGCGCACGGTCTGGACATCTCCCCGATCGGCGCGGACGGCTCGCTGTACCTCATCCAGAGCAGCGAACTGAAGAAGTACGATCCGGCCACCAAGACGCTGACCGGCACCGGCCTGACCTTCACCGGCCGGATCCAGAACGCCCGCTCGATCGGGTACGCCGACCTGGGCCTGCCCGACTACCCGGGCACCAGTGTCGTCGGCACCCTGTGGCGCGGCGAGGAGTTCCGGTACAACCCGCAGACCGGCAAGTCCGAGATCTTCACCACCAAGGTCCGGCGGGAGCCGATCGAGATCCTGTCCGTGGCGGGCGGCAAGGACGACATCTACGCCGGCGGATTCCTCAACGGCGGCGTCTCGGTGGTCAACCCGACCACCGGCGAGGCGAAGTTCAACCGGTTCTCCCAGGTCGAGGCCCTGATGGAGGGCTCCGACGGCACCGTCTGGGTCGGCGCCTATCCGGAGGCCCGCCTCTACTCCTACGACACCACGAAGCCCTGGAGCAGCCCGGAGTACTCCCCCGGCCCGCCCGGCACGCCGGACAACCCCAAGCAGCTGCTCAACCTGAAGCCCGATCTGTTCCAGACCCGGGCCCGCGCGCTGACCGAGGTGAACGGCAAGATCGCGGTCGGCACGATCCCCGACGGGGACCGACTGGGCGGCGCGCTGGTGATCTACGACCCGGCGACGAACACCGCGGAGAAGTACCGCAACGTCGTCCAGGACGAGTCCGTTTTCGGTCTCACCGCGCACTGCGGCATCGTGTACGGCGGAACGTCGATCGCCGGCGGCCTGACGACCACCCCGCCGACCCGCGAAGCGGGCACAGTGTTCGCGTGGGACGTAGCCGGCAAGAAGAAGCTCTGGGAGGTCGTACCGGTGGCGAAGGCCGCGACGGTCTCGGCGGTCACGATGGGCCCGGACGGGCTGTTGTGGGGCGTGGCCGGGAAGACCGTCTTCGCGCTGGCCCCGGACAGCGGCAAGCTGAAGAAGTCCTTCACGCTCGGGACGACGACCTCCAGCGGCGACATCGTCGCGACCTCGGAGGCCGTCTACGTGAGCATCGACCTGAACAAGATCTACCGGATCGCGCCGGGGAAGAACTCGGTCCCGACGGTGTTCGTGCAGCACGCACACCGGCGGCTCGGCGTCCGCGGAGATCACCAACTGTTGATGACGAGCGGCTCCGAGCTGTTCCGGATTGATATCAGCCGTTGACAGCCGAAATTCACCCCGGCTACTTTCGGTCCTGACCGTTATTCGGTTTCACTACTTCCGGCCCTGACTTCCGGACACCCTGGGGGTGCGATGAGATCCACCGTCCGCCGCATGGCGGCACCACTCACGGCGCTCGTGCTCGCCGCCGCGCTCAGTTCCTGCGGCGGAGGCGACTCGGGCTCCTCGGACTCGAAGAAGAGCGTCACGCTCTGGATGTACCCGGTGATCGCCGACCAGGCGGCCAGCGACGCGTACTGGAAGAAGGTCGAGACCGACTTCGAGGCGGCCAACTCCGGTGTCGACCTGAAGCTGGAGAACCAGCCGTGGAAGGGCCGCGAGGAGAAGGTCGCGGCCGCGTTCTCCGGCGGGAAAGGCCCGGACGTCCTGCTGATGATCCCGGACCAGATCCCGCAGTACGTGAAGAGCGGCTCGTTGGAGCCGGTCGACGACGTGGTCGCGCCGGAGAAGGACAAGTTCCTGCCGGCCGCGATCCCCGGCCTGACGGTCGAGGGCAAGGTGTACGGCGCCCCGATCTACCACACCGTCACCACGACGATGTACAACAAGACCGTCCTGACCAAGGCCGGGATCAGCAAGCCGCCGGCGACCTGGGACGAGATCAAGGCCGCCGCGCCGAAGCTCAAGGCAGCCGGGTTCTCCACGCTCGACTACTCGGCCTCGCCGGAGGCGACGCTGAACCTGAACTTCTACCCGCTGCTGTGGCAGGCCGGCGGGAAGGTCTTCGCCGACGACGGCAAGAGCGTCGCGTTCAACCAGGCCCCGGGTCTGGAGGCGCTGACCTTCCTGAAGAGCCTGTGGGACCAGGGCGCGATCCCGAAGACCGCGCTCACCGCGGGCAACGTGGTCGCCGACTCGCCGTTCGGCAAGGGTCAGGTCGCGATGGCGATGACCAGCGTGCCGGCCGACGTCGCCACGGTGACGCCGACCTGGGGCGCCGCGAACGTCGAGCTCGGGGCGCCGCTGACCGGCAAGAAGCAGGTCGGCTTCGGGCTCCCCGGCGGTCTGGTCCTGAACGCGGCCTCGGACAACGTCGACGGCGCGAAGAAGTTCCTGTCGTTCATGATGCAGTCCGCGCAGCTGGACGCGCTCAGCAAGGCGTCCGGGTTCTACTCGCCGCGCAGCGACGCCAAGTCCGAGTCGACCGACCCGAACGCGGCGAAGTTCCGTGACGCGCTGCAGTACGCCGTACCGGGTGAGCCGAACCCGTCGGCGCGGCAGGTGATGTCGTTCCTGAGCACCGAGATCCAGGCCGTGCTGACCGGCAAGAAGCAACCCCAGCAGGCCCTGGACGACGCGGCCAAGCAGGCCAACGACCTGCTCTCGAGGCAGCGTTGACCGAAGCACGGCAGCCGGACACGGCGGCGGGTCGGGCGGGACCCGTCGCCGGCCCGGCCCGGCGCGGCACGCTCAAACGCCCGTGGGTGGGCTTCGTGTTCGTCCTGCCCATGCTGGTCTTGTTCTTGTTGTTCCGGTTCCTGCCGGCGATCGGGGCGTTCTTCCTCTCGCTGACCGACTACCGGATCAGCGGGAAATGGGACTTCATCGCGCTCGACAACTACACCCGCCTGCTCTCGGACAAGGTGTTCCACGAGGCCCTGCTGGTGACGATCACCTACACGGTGATCTTCGTCCCGCTGACGGTCCTGCTGTCGCTCGGCACCGCCGTACTGCTGCACCAGGTGGTGTGGCGGCGGGGCTTCTTCCGCGGCGTGTTCTTCCTGCCGTACGTGACCAGCATCGTGCTGGCCGCGGTGATCTGGAAGTGGATCTACGACGCGCAGGACGGGCTGCTGAACGCCGTCCTCGGACTGGTCTCGATCGGCCCGATCGACTTCCTCAGCCAGTCGAACACCGTGCTGCCCTCGATCGCCCTCACCTCGGCCTGGAAGGGCTTCGGGTACTCGATGCTGATCCTGCTCGCGGGCCTGCAGGCGGTGCCGAAGTCGTACCTCGAGGCCGCGATGATCGACGGCGCGGGGACCTGGCAGCGGTTCCGCTACGTGACGCTGCCGCAGCTGCGGCCGGTGCTGTTCTTCGTGCTGGTGATCGAGACCATCGGCGCGTTCCAGGTCTTCGACGCGATGTACGTGATGACCGGCGGCGGCCCGGTGCGCTCCAGCTACTCGCTCGTGTACTTCCTGTACGACAGCGGGTTCAAGTACTTCGACTTCGGCTACGCCAGCGCGATCGGCCTGGTGCTGTTCCTGATCGTGCTGATCGTCTCGCTCGTACAGCGCCGGCTCGTCGGGAGGGACGACTAGATGGCCCAGGTACTCGACCGCCCGCCGGTCCGCCCGGTCGCGGAGCCGCCGGCGGCGGCCCGGCGTGGGACCGCGGCCCGGCTGACGCTGCCGACGCTGCTGACGCTGACCGCGATCGTCACCGTCGTACCGTTCGCGGCGATGGTGCTGGTCGCGTTCGCACCGCCCAGCGGGCAGACGTTCCCGGACGCGCTGAACCCGGCGAACTTCACGCTGGAGAACTTCTCCAAGGTGCTGTCCAGCTCGGACATCCCGCGCTGGACGGTGAACTCGCTGCTCTACTCGCTGGTGTCGGTGGCACTGGTGCTGCTGTTCGCCGCGATGGCCGGGTACGCGTTCGCGAAGAAGAAGTTCCCCGGCCGGGAGATCATGTTCTGGGCGTTCCTGGCCACGCTGATGGTCCCGTTCCAGGCGACGCTGATCCCGTCGTACATCCTGGTCGCGAAGCTCGACTGGGTGGACAGCTACTGGGGCCTGATCGTGCCCACGCTGGCGAACTCGCAAGCCGTGTTCCTGATGCGGCAGTTCATCGTGCAGCTCCCCGACGAGCTCTTCGAGGCCGCCGAGATCGACGGCGCCCCCGAATGGCGGATCTTCACCATGATCGTGCTCCCGCTGGTCCGCCCAGTGCTGGCCACGCTCGGCATCTTCGTCTTCCTCTGGCACTGGAACGACTTCCTCTGGCCGCTCGTGATCGGCCAGTCCGGCAAGATGCAGACCCTCACCGTCGGCCTCGCCACCCTCCAGGGCCAGGCCGTCCCGATCAACCAGCTGATGGCCGGCGCGACCATCACGGTCGTCCCCAGCCTGCTGGTCTTCGGCCTCCTCCAGCGCTACCTCACCGACTCGATCGCAATGTCGGGCCTCAAGGCCTGACGCCCGCCATCACCCGGCGCGGACGATGCCGGGTGCCGGCGGGTGCGCTCTACTGACCTCGTCCGGCCGGAATCCGGACGGGGAGGGGGACCCAGATGAGCAGCGACGCGCCGGCCTCCGGCGTGCGCACCGCGACCGGCTCGCGGACAGTTCTGATCACTCTGGCGTCCGGCCAGTTCCTGATGGCGCTGGACAGTTCGGTGATGAACGTGTCGATCGCCACGGTGGCCGCGGATCTCGGGACGACGGTGACCGGGATCCAGTCCGCCATCACGCTCTACACCCTGGTGATGGCCTCACTGATGATCACCGGCGGGAAGCTCGGCCAGATTCTCGGCCGCAAGCGCGCCTTCGCCATTGGCTGCATCATCTACGGGGCCGGCTCGCTGACCACCTCGCTGTCGCCCAACCTGACGGTGCTGATGATCGGCTGGTCAGGGCTGGAAGGCATCGGCGCGGCGCTGATCATGCCCGCCATCGTCGCGCTCGTGGCCTCCAACTTCGACAAGTCCCAGCGGCCGCGCGCGTACGGCGCCGTCGCCGCGGCGGCCGCGATCGCCGTCGCGCTCGGCCCGCTGATCGGCGGCCTGTTCACCACGTACCTGTCCTGGCGCTGGGTGTTCGCCGGTGAGGTCCTGATCGTGCTCGGCATCCTGGCGATGACCCGCCGGATCGCCGACGTCCCCGCCGATCGCTCCGCGAAGCTCGACCTGGTCGGTACGGCGCTGTCCGCGGCCGGGCTCGCTCTGATCGTCTTCGGGGTGCTGCGGGCGGGTTCCTGGGGGTTCGTCAACCCGAAGCAGGGCGCCCCGTCCTGGCTCGGTCTGTCGCCGGTCGTCTGGCTGGTCCTCGGCGGGGGCGCCGTCCTGGTCGGCTTCATGGCCTGGGAGCGCCGCCGGACGAACCGCGGGGAGGCGGTCCTGGTCGACCCGGCGATGTTCGGCAACCAACGGCTCCGGGCCGGGCTCACCTCGTTCCTTTTCCAGTACCTGCTGCAGGCCGGGCTGTTCTTCGTCGTCCCGTTGTTCCTGTCGATCGCCCTCGGCCTGTCGGCGATCGACACCGGGCTGCGGCTGCTGCCGTTGTCACTGGGGTTGCTGGCCACCGCGATCGGCGTACCGCGGCTCCGGCCGCAGGCGTCGCCGCGGCGCGTGGTCCGGGTCGGCTTCGCCCTGCTGTTCCTGGGGATCGTGTTGCTGATCGCAGGGCTCGACATCGGCGTCGGGGCCGACGTCGTGACCGTGCCGCTGCTGCTGGCCGGGCTCGGCATCGGAGCGCTGGCGTCGCAGCTCGGCGCCGTCACCGTCAGCTCGGTGCCCGACGAGGAGAGCGGCGAGGTCGGTGGACTGCAGAACTCGATCACGTTCCTCGGCTCCTCGATCGGAACCGCCCTGGCCGGCGCGATCCTGATCTCGGCACTGACCACGTCGTTCCTGACCGGGATCAAGAACAATCCGGACGTTCCCGCGAGCGTGTCGTCGCAGGCGGAGGTGAAGCTCGCGGGCGGCGTCCCGTTCGTCTCGAACGACCAGCTCAGTCAGGCGCTCTCCGACGCCAAGGTGGACCAGACCACCGCCGACGCCGTCATCGACGAGAACGAGCAGGCCCGGCTGGACGGACTGCGCGCGTCCCTGGCCGCCCTGGCGTTGATCTCGCTGCTGTCACTGTTCCTGTCGGCCCATCTTCCGACCCGGCAGCCCACCGCCAGTGCACAACCCGATCCGAAGACCTAGCGCTCGCGGACCTCGAGCATCGTCCGCATCTCGTCGCCGTGCACGGTGAGGGCCCAGATGACCAGGATGTCGACGGCGATCAGGATCGTGGACCAGATCGGGTACGCCGCCAGGAACGCGGCGTTCACCACGATGCTGAGCACCGACAGGATCACGCCGACGATCCGTCCCCACAGCCGGCCGTTGAGCAGTGCGATGCCGGACACGACCACGACCAGGCCGAGGATCAGGTGGATCAGGCCCCAGGAGTCGTAGTTGAGCTCGATCGCCAGCCGGGTGGTGCGGACCAGGAAGTAGTCGTCGTGGAAGATCGCGATGAACCCCTGGAACGCGTGCAGGATCCCGAGCACGATCATCATCACGCCGGCGAAGAGGATCCAGCCGACCCATCGGCTCGGCCACTCGGGCACCTCGACCTCGCCCGGGCGCCGGTGCGTCCCGGGGGTGTCGCCGTCTGACATCGTGAGCTCCTCGGTTCGGTGTGCGGTCTAGGGCGTGACCTCGTTCTTCGCGGCGGCGGTGCGGTACTCGTTGACCGGGTGGTACCGGTCGTAGAGCACCGTCAGGATGCTGAACAGGAAGATGAAGAAGAACGTGTCGCCGAGCGACAGGCCGTCGCCCCGGCGGCTCAGCAGCAGGTCCTCGACGAACACGATCAGCACGTTCAGCCCGAAGACCACGGCGAACGAGATCGCGGCCGAGTCCCACCCGTAGCCGCGCCGGGCGGCCCACAGGCCGATCGCGGAGTTGATCACGACGAAGAACGCGATCCCGAGGAAGAGCTGGAAGTCGCTGACGTCGACGCCCGGCAGCACCCGGCCGTAGATCACGCTGATGATGCCGATCAGGAAGATCTTCTCCACCGCCGACCAGCCGAAGACCCTGCCGTGCTCGGCCCGGAACGCAGCCCGCTCGCCGGCCTCGTCGATCGCGGCCGGCAGCGGATCGGCCGTCAGCCGCAACCGCCAGTCCGGCGGCCGCAGCCGCGGCCGCACCACGAACCAGACCACGGCGGCGAGGGCGAGCAGCCCGATCACCACGGCCGGCCCGAACCAGGCGACGTCGCGGACCGTGTCGGTGAAGTCGAGTTCGGCGACGTGGATCCAGTACTCCTGCGGCAGCTTGACGAAGATCCAGATCCCGGCGGCCACCAGCACCCAGAACCGCAGGCTGTAGCGCAGCGGGTTCCGGCGGGCGCGGATCCCCTCGTAGGCGATGAAGAAGTACTCGAACGTGTTCGGGAAGATCAGCAGCAGCGTCCGGACGCCGGTGAGCTCGAACAGCAGCACACCGATCTGGCGATAGAAGAACAGGAAGCGGCTGACCTTGACCGCGTGCAGGTTCGACCAGTTGCGCAGGCTCGCCAGGTAGGCGATGGACAGGTAGAACACGTCCATCGCCTTGTCGTAGCTCTGGTAGAACGGCGGGTCGTACCCGAACGCCTGGAAGATCGTCTGGTCCGCGGCGTCCAGCACCAGCGAGGCCAGCACCGCGGGCAGCGGCCAGCGCGGGATCAGCAGCGGTACGGCGAAGCGCAGGAAGACGACAATCCAGAAGACCACCTCGGCCATCCCGCTCGCCTCCCGTCGACGGTCAGCCGTGTCCCGCCGGCAGTGGCGGGACAACCTCCGTCACCAAGAGGTTACGACGTACACCCTGCGTAACGCCTCACCTGGAACCGATGAGATTTCCGAACGCCTCGATCGAGCGCAGCACGTCCCGCTGCGGCATCCCCGGCGGCTGGATCCGCAGGACGATGCCGTCGGCCCCCATCTGCTCGTAGTGCGCCAGCCGCTCGGCGCACTCGGCCGGCGAGCCGATCACGCTGCGGTCGGCGATCTCGTCCCAGCCCTGGGTGTAGCGGCTCGCGTCGGTGGAGGTGCGCTTCCAGCCCGTGTAGGCGTCGTACAGGTCGCGCAGCGGCTCCTCGAGCGTCCGCCGGGCGTCCTGCGAGGTCGACCCGCAGAATCCCTCCCGGCAGAGGATCACCTCGGCGCCGAGCGTGTCCTCGCCGCGCGGGTACGACCGGTATTCGGCGATCTTGCCGGGCAGGTCCGCGTCCAGCTCGTTGAAGGACGTCGTCCAGCCGTCGCACATCCGGGCGGTCCGTTCCAGCACCGCGGACACCCGGCCGCCGTTCCACAGCCGCGGCCGCGGGTTCTGCACCGGGCGCGGCGACAGGTAGGCCTCGCTGATGCTCGTGAACTTGCCGTCGTAGCTGACCTCGTCCTCGGTCCACAGCCTGGTGACGATGTCCAGGCACTCCTCGAACCGCGCGACCCGCTCGGCCTGCGTGACGCCGTACAGCGCGAACTCCTCCGGCCGGTACCCGAGCACGAAGCCGGCCGTCAGCCGCCCGCCCGACAGGACGTCCAGGTGCGCCAGCGTCTCGGCCAGGACGACGGGGTCGTACAGCGGCGCCACGACGCCGGCCGTCGCGATCCCGATCCGCGACGTGTGCGCGGCCAGCCAGGTCATCGACGTCAGGATCTCGTGGTACCCGGGCCGATGCAGGTGCCGCTCGCCGAGCACGATCCACTCGAACCCGGCCTCCTCGGCCAGTCGCGCCTGCTCGACGGCGTCGGCCAGTTGCGGCCGCTCGTCCGGGGTGCCGTACAGGTTCAGATACAGACCCAGCCGCATCGGGGTGCCACCTTCCGTTGACAGGGAGCGCTCACGGTATTTACGGTCTTGACCGTAAATGCTTTCCGCGCAGATTGCGACCCTAGGAGCCGGAAATGAGTCTTGCAGCACTACCGGCGGGGTTGCCGGCCGGGGCGGCGCCGATCAGCGCGGTCAAAACCCGCGTGGTCAGCGCGCCGTACCGCCGGCCGTTCCAGATCAGCAGCGGGGTCAGCAACGAGCTGATCAGCCTGGTCGTCGAGGTGCACACGGCCGACGGCGACGTCGGGATCGGCGAGACCTCCCCGATGACGGCGTACACCGGCGAGACGCTGGCCGGCGTCCAGGCCGCGATCGAGGAGCACCTCGCACCGGCGCTGATCGGCCACGACCCGCTCGACCGTGCGGGTGCCCACATCGCCATGGACGGCGTACTGCGCGGCCAGCAGGTCGCCAAGTCCGGCCTGGACATCGCCCTGTTCGACCTCGCCGGCCGGATGAGCGGCTGGCCGGTGCACGCCCTCCTCGGCGGCAGCGTCCGCGACCGGGTGCAGACGACCTGGGTGGTCGGTCTCGGCACGCTCGACGAGATGGCCGCCGAGGCAGCCGAGTACGCCGACCGCGGGTTCCGGCACCTGAAGGTCAAGGGCGGCCACGACCCGGCGAAGGACCTCGAGTTGATCCGCGCCGTCCGCGCCGCGATCCCCGCCGACGCCGAGCTGTGCCTGGACGCCAACGAGGGGTACGACGCGACGACCGCGCTGCCGTACCTCGCCAAGATGAGCGCGGCCGGGCTGACCTTGCTCGAGCAGCCGCTGCCACGATGGGACCTGGCCGGCCTGGTGCGGCTGCGGGACCGCCTCGACGTGCGCGTCATGGTCGACGAGAGCATGCACTCACTGCACGACGCGCTGGAGATCGCCCGCCGCGGTGCGGCCGACGTACTGAACATCAAGATCCTCAAGGTCGGCGGGCTACACCGGGCGCTGCAGATCGCCGCGGTGGCCGAGGCCGCCGGGCTGGCGGTGAAGGTAGGCTCGATGCCGGAGCTGGGCGTGGCCACACTGGCCGCCGTACACCTGGCCGCCGCCGTACCCGGAGCGACCGTCGCGGCGGATCTGGTGGGGCCGTTGATGGTCGACGAGGACCCGTTGGCCCCGAGCGTGTTCGCCGACTGCGACGGCTGGATCGACGTACCGAAACGCCCCGGTCTCGGGCACGACGTCTGAGAGGACATCATGCATCCACTCGTCGAGAGGCTTCGCGGGACACTGCTTCCCGCGGTCGTCACCCCGATGGATTCCGACGGCGTCGTCGCGTACGACGCCCTGTCGGCGTACGCCGTGACGCTGACCAGGCACACGATCGGCGGCGTCGCCGTATGGGCGCACACCGGGCGCGGGCTGTACCTGTCACCGGGCGACCGCGCGAAGGTGCTCGAGACATGGCGGTCCGCCACCGACGTGCCGATCGTCGCCGGTGTCGGCGTACCGAAGGCGACTGCGGCGCAGTCGCTGGAGGACGCCGCGGACGCGACGGTGGAGATGGCACGGGCCGCTGCGGCTGGCGGGGCCGACGCGGTGATGGTCTATCCGCTGGCAGCGCTGGGCGAGCGGCCGGACGGTCACGCGCAGGCGGTCGCGCTGCACGAGCGCGTCGCGGCCGAGAGCGGGCTGCCGCTCGTCGGGTTCTACCTGCACGGCGAGGCGGGCGGGTATCCGTATCCGCCCGAGCTGATCCGCGATCTGCTGTCGCTGGACGCGATGCTCGGCGTGAAGACGGCGACGCTCGACCGCGCGATCGGCTGCCAGGACGCGATCTGGGCCGGGCGCGGCACCGGCAAGCTCCTGATCACCGGCGAGGACCGGATGTACGGGCCGTCGTTCATGTGGGGCGCGGACACGGCGCTCGTCGGGATCGCGTCGGCGCAGGTCGAGCTGTCGGCCGCCGTACTGCGGGCCTGGACGGCCGGCGACCACTCGGGGTTCCTGACCGCGTCGGAGCGGCTGGACCGGTTCGCGGCGGCGACGTTCTACGCGCCGATCGAGGGCTACGTGCAGCGGATGCTGTGGGCGGCCGAGTGGGAGGGACTGGTGCCGGCCGCGGCCGCCCACGACCCGTACGGACCGGAGCTGCCGCCGGGCGAGCGCGATCTGGTGATCCGCTGCCTCGAGGAGCTGCACTAGCCAGGGAGCAGTGAGGTGGCGCGCTCCCTCCTTCGCTCCACCACACCGACGCTCCCCGGGCCCACCGCAAGGGGTGGCGGCAATTGTGGTATTGACCGAAACTAGGAGAGCAAGGCCTGAACGTCAAGATCTCGGAGCCCGCTGCGCTATTCTGCGACTTGAGGGCCAGACCAGAAGTCGTCGGAGGACCGCCGTGAGGATCTGCTCAGCTCCAGGGTGTGGCTGATGGCGCTTGCGGTGGGGGTGGTCGGGCCTGAGGACCTGGTCCAGCGGGTGACCGTGGTCGGCGCCCCCAGCGGGACCACACTGCTGCCGCTGCCGTACCGGCACGAGACCGAGGCCGTCGAGCTCGTCGAGCAGGCGCACAGCGCCGTCGACGCGTTCCTGTTCACCGGCGTCGTCCCGTACACGATCGCCACCGAGGCCGGGGTGATCGACCGGCCCGCGATGTACGTCTCGTACGACGGGGCGACCCTGCTGCGCGCACTGGTCGAGCTGCTGCGGCTCGGGCACAACGTCACCCGGTTCTCGATCGACACGCTGCGGCGGGCCGAGGTCCTGGAGACCCTGATCGAGGCGAAGCTGCCGACGGACCAGATCCAGGTGCTGCCGTACCGGCCGGGCCTGACGTCGGACGACATCGTCGCGTTCCACCGCACCGCGCGGGACAAGCACGACACGAAGGTCGCGATCAGCTGCTTGGGCTCGGCGTTCCACCTGATCGAGAACGAGATGCCGTCCGTGCGGCTCGCGCCGTCGCGGTACTCGATCCGCTCCACCCTGCAGGCGCTGATCCTGACCACCACCGGCCAGCACGTCGGCGACGCCCAGGTCGCGCTCGGCGTCATCGACCTCCCCGAGCCCGACGACGCGCTGGCCGCCGACCTCATCACCCTCGGCGGCAGCCTCGCGGCGCTGCCCGACGGCCGGCACCTCGTCGTCACCACCCGCGGGCTGCTCGAACAGGCCACCGAACAGTTCTCCCGGATGCCGCTGCTCGACCACCTCGCGGCCCGGCACACCACGGCGTACGTCGGTTTCGGCGTCGGCCGGACGGCAGCCGAAGCCGAGGCGCTCGCCCGCCGCGCAGTCGGCCGCGCCGCCTCGATCGGCACTGTTGCCGGGGTGGTCTCGATGTCCGACGACGTCGAGATCGTCATCGAACCCTCCGGCGAACAGCCGGCCGGCGCCCGCGGCACCGAAAGCCTCCCGCTCCTGGCCCGCCGGGTCGGCCTCAACACCCAAACCCTCGCCCGCATGCGAGAACTCACCGCCACCCTCCCCAACGGCCTCACCACCCAAGACGTAGCCGACCACCTCGCCGTCCAACTCCGCACCGCCCGCCGAGTCCTCAAACGCCTCGAACGAGCCGGCCTCGCCGCCCCCACCGGCACCCAACAACACGGCCGCACCGGCCGCCCACCCACCGTGTACCTGATCCGCCTGTAACTACGGGGTGATGACGGTGACGCCTGGTGGAGTGCCGTTGGAGAGGGCGGCGAGGGCGGCAGGGGTTTCGGTCAGGGTGATGGTACGGGTGATCAGCTGGGTTGGGTTGAGCTTGCCTTGGGCAACCAGATCCAGCATCTCGGGGTAAGCATGGGCCGGCATGCCGTGGCTGCCCAGCCAGGAGAGTTCCTGGCCGATGAGGCGGCCTACGTCCAACTGGACGCCGTTGGGGAGGAGGCCGACCTGGACGTGGCGGCCGCGGGGGCGGAGAGCTGTCAATGCTTGCTGGACGATGTCGCTGGACCCGAGTGCGTCGATGGTCACATGTGCACCGCCGAGATCGCGCAGTTGGCTGACCGTGTCGGCGGAGGCTTCGAGGATCTGAGAAGCGCCGTAGGTGCGGGCCAGCTCGAGCGCCGCCGGATTGGTGTCGATGGCGATCACCTCAGCACCCAGAGCGGCGGCGATCATGACGGCGGAGAGACCGACGCCGCCGCAGCCGAAGATTGCGACGCGTTCGCCGGCGACGACCTTGCCGACCTGGTGGACGGCGCGGAACGACGTGGCGAAGCGGCACCCCAGGCCAGCGGCGGTGGCGAAGTCCATGTCGTCGGGCAGCCGGACCAGGTTCACCGCGGCATACGGTACGGCGACGTATTCGGCGAATGATCCCCAGTAGTTGAACCCGGGCTGCAGCTGATTCGGGCACACCTGCTGGTCACCGGCAAGGCACTGCTCACACGAGCCGCATGCACAGATGAACGGCGTCGTGACCCGATCCCCGACCGCCCACCCGGTCACACCGGCGCCGACCGCGGCAATCGTCCCGGCCAGCTCATGCCCCGGCACATGCGGCAGCACGATGTCGGAGTCATGCCCCATCCACCCGTGCCAATCGCTGCGGCACAGCCCCGTCGCCTCAACCCGCAGTACGACCGCCCCGGCAGCCGGCGAGGGCTCAGGCACGTCCCGAACCTCAGGCAGTACGCCGTACTCCGCAACTACGACCGCTCGCATCCCAGAATCCTAAGCCGCGCCGACTCGTGGCGATCGGCTCCCACCCCATCCACCGAGTCGTGGAAATCGGCGCCGAGCGCCAGCCGAAATCCACGACTCGACAACCGGGGCGGGGAGGCGTCAGCCGCCGGCGACCGCGGGGATGATGGAGACCTGGCCGCCGTCCTTGATGGTGGTCTGCAGGCCTTCGGCGAAGCGGACGTCGTCGTCGTCGACGTACACGTTGACGAAGCGGCGGAGTTCGCCCGCGTCGTCCAGGACGCGGCCCTTGATGCCGGGGTACGACGCGTCGAGCGAGTCGAGCACCTCGGTCAGCGTCGTGCCCTCGGCGGACACCTCGGACACGCCCTGGGTGTAGGGCCGCAGGATGGTCGGGACGCGAACGCTCACACTCACTGCAGGCCTGCCTTCACGAAGGCGTCGTACGACGCGGGGATGGTCACCTTGGGGCCGACCCGGTCGGCCACGGCGTCGAGCGTCTTGAGCCCGTCGCCGGAGTTGATGATCACCGTCTCGGCCTCGGGGTCGAGCTGGCCGGTCGCGATCAGCTTCTTCAGCGTCGCGACGGTCACCCCGCCCGCGGTCTCGGCGAAGATGCCCTCGGTGCGGGCCAGCAGCTGGATGCCCTCGACGACCTCGTCGTCGCTGACGTCCTCGATCGCGCCGCCGGTCCGGCGGGCGACGTCCAGCACGTACGGCCCGTCGGCCGGATTGCCGATCGCCAGCGACTTCGCGATCGTGTCCGGGCGCACCGGCTTGACCACGTCGTGCCCGTCGCGGAACGCCTGCGCGACGGGCGAACAGCCGGTCGCCTGCGCGCCGTACACCTTGTAGTCGGTGGCGTCGACGAGGCCCAGTTTGCCGAGCTCGGTGAAGCCCTTGTCGATCTTGGTCAGCTGCGACCCGGACGCGACCGGGATCACGATCTGCTGCGGCAGCCGCCAGCCGAGCTGCTCGGCGATCTCGAAGGCGAGCGTCTTGGAGCCTTCGGAGTAGTACGGGCGGACGTTCACGTTCACGAACGCCCAGCCCTCCTCCTCGCCGGCGATCTCGGAGGCGAGCTTGTTCACGTCGTCGTAGTTGCCCTCGACCGCGACCAGCGTCCCGCCGTACACAGCGGTCGTGATCACCTTCGGGCGCTCGAGGTCGTGCGGGATGAACACGACCGAGCGGATGCCGGCCCGGGCGGCGGCCGCGGCGACCGCGTTCGCCAGGTTGCCGGTCGACGGGCAGGCGAAGACCTTCATGCCGAGCTCGCGGGTGGCGCTCAGAGCGGAGGCGACGACGCGGTCCTTGAAGGAGTGCGTCGGGTTGCCCGAGTCGTCCTTCACCCACAGCTTGCGCAGCCCGAGCTCGCGGGCCAGGTTCTGCGCGTCGACGAGCCGGGTGTAGCCGGGCTCGGTGTTCGGGAAGCTGGCCACGTCCACGGGGACGGGCAGCAGCGGCTGGTACCGCCAGATGTTCTTCGGGCCGGCCTCGATCTGCTCGCGGGTGATGTTCGGGTACTCGTATCCGACCTCGAGCGGGCCGAAGCACTCCATACAGGCGTAGAACGGGCCGAGCGGCGACTTCGCCCCACAGGCGCGACAGCTCAGGTGCGTACCGTTGCCGAAGGCACCTTCACGGATCGTGTGGGTGGCGGTCAGGCTCATGAGTGAGGTTCCCTCCTCATCTTCCCCGGTCGCCGGATCTCGGCGCGGGACGGATTTGGCACCGTTCCCTCGCGGAGAGCCCCGGACGGGGTCTCGACGGGGAGGGTTGCCGGGACGTCAACGGGCCGTTTCCCTCAGTCCCTCTGGATGAGCTCCCCCGAGATTACCCAATCGGGTCCATATTGTGTCCCGCGTTCCCAGTATTCGAGACGCGGGATCTCAGCCCCGGCGCTCCAGGAAGCGCATCACCGGCGTCGCCGCGACCCCGTGCACAACGACGCTCAGGATCACCGTGAACCCCAGAGTCGCCCAGAGCCACGGCAGGTCGTCCCGGAAATGCGCTCCGACCGCGGCGAGGTAGTACACCGACGACACGCCGCGGACGCCGAACGCCGCCGTCGCCCAGCGTTCGGACCGCCGGAGTCCCGAGCGCGCGAGCGACAGCCACCCGAACAGCGGACGAACCACGAAGACCAGCAGTACGCCGACAGCGGCGCCGGCGACCGTGAGCGGCTTCAGCAGCCCGGCGGTGACCGCGGCGCCGAGCAGGAGCAGGACGCCCCAGGTGAGGATGTGTTCGAGCTCACCGATGAAGTCGTGCAGCTCGCCGTGGAACGCGTGCTTGCTCTCCACCGAGCGCAGCGTGAGCGCCGCGACGAACACAGCGACGAACCCGTACCCGTGGAGCACCTGGGTGAGCCCGTACACCCCGACCGTCAGAGCAAGCGCGAGCACCGGCTCCCGGGCCTCCGACAGCCGCAGGCTCCGGGACGGCGCCGAGAACGTCATCCGCCCGAGCAACCAGCCCGCCCCGAAGCCGATCGCGACCCCGATCAGCGACTTCCCGACCACGTCCCAGGCGACCCACTGCCACGGCGACAGGGTCTTGGTCGCGACGAAGACCGCCAGGTACACGAACGGCGCCGCCATCCCGTCGTTCAGGCCCGCCTCGGACGTGAGCGCGAACCGCACCTCGTCGTCCTCGTCGAGCTCGGCGTCCTCGCCGGTCGTCGGCCCCTCCACCTGGACGTCGGACGCGAGCACCGGATCCGTCGGCGCCAGCACCGCCGCGATCAGGAGTGCGGTCGCCGGAGCGAGCCCGAGCAGCCAACCCGCCCCGGCCAGCGCCGCGATCCCGGCCGGCATCGCGACGAACAGCAACCGCCAGGTGACTGCCCAGGTGAGCAGGCTGATCGGCCGGTCAATGGCCAGGCCGACGCCCATCAGCGCGACGATCACGGTCAGCGCCGCCAGGTGCTTCGTCAGCGCCGGTTGCGCGATCGGACTCAGGTGAGCGCGGTCGACGGCGAGGCCGAGGACCAGGCCCGCACCGAGGAAGGCGATCGGCGCGGAAACGGCGTACCGCGCCAGTAACCGGGGCAGTACGGCACCGAGCAGCAGGGCCAGGCCTGCCACGAGATACAGGCCGTCCCCGTTGATGATCATCGTCAGGCACCTGTGCCCAGGGCTACCTCAGGCGATGCGTGGCCCCCGGCGTGTGGGTGGGCAGGGACTTGCGCGGACCGAAGCGAGGATGGCCGATGCCTGCCAGCTCGATCAGGCGCTGCACCCGGAAGCGGTGACCGCGGTACGGCTCGATCAGTTCGGCGCAGCCGTCGTCGTCGAGCTCCTCGCCGATCAGCGCGTACGACACGTTCCGCGACACGTGGTAGTCCGCGAACGAGAAGGCGTCCGCGTCGCCGTGAGCCCGCTGGCGCACCTCGGCCGCCGTCCACACGCCGACTCCCGGCAGCGACCGCAGCCGCCGCTCGATCTCCGCGGAGTCACTCAGCTCGAGCGTCCGCTCCAGCGCCTTCGCCCGGGTCGCGGCCGTGATGACGACCCGCGATCGCCGGCCCTCGACCCCGGCGCGCAACCACTGCCAGGACGGGATCTGCCGCCACTCCTCCGGCGCCGGCGGCACCATCATCACCCGGTTGCCCTGCTGATGAGGCCCTGGCGCCGGCTCGCCGTACTCCCGCAGCAGCAGTCGCCACGCCCGGAAGGCCTCCTTGCCGGTCACCACCTGCTCGATCCCGGCGGCCGCCATCGCCTCGAACACCGCCCGGGTCCGCGGCACCCGCAGATGCGGGAAGCGCCGCGCCGCGTCCACCAGCACCCGGTGCTCGGGCAGCGGCTCGAACCCTTCCCAGCTGTCCCGGTCGCCGAGCAGCTCCGGCACCCCGTCGAGCGCCCACTCGGCCCCCGGCCCCCACGCCTCGGCCTCGACGGATCCGGCATGCGGCGTCAGCCGCAACAGCACCGGCCCCTCCGGAGTCCGCGTCGCCCGCCACACCGTCCGCCGCGCCGCGTCGAACACGTACGCCGGATCGCCGGGCCCCTTGCGCAACCCGCCGATCACCGACTGCGGATCCACCACCCGCCCAGGACGCCACATCCGCACCGAACTCACCCGCCAAGTCTGACCTACCCCACCGACAGGGTCCCTAACGACAGGACGTACACAGGTACGTACATGGGTCCGCACGCATGCCGAACCCAGGCAGCGGCGCGGGAAGGCAGACACCTCCTGTCCTTCGGCACCGATCGGATCGATACTGAGCGGTATGACCGCCTGGCAGTGGGTGAAGTTGGTGGGGAACTTTCTCAACCTGTCGACGCTCGCGGGTGGGCTGGTCGGCGTGCTCGGACGGGCGACGTTCTCCCGGGGACCGCGGGGCTTGTACTTCGCGAACGAGTACAAGCTCGGCTTTCCGATCGCCGGCGCGTTCACGATCGGCAACGTCGTACTCAGCAAGCACGACCGCACCTACTTCGACAACGCGGCCCTGGTCCGGCACGAGGAGCGGCACTCGTGGCAGTACTTCTGCCTGATCGGCCTGCTGATGCTCCCGCTGTACGTCGTGGGCGTGGTCGTCTCGTTCCTGCTCACCGGCGACCCGGCGTCGCGGAACCCGTTCGAGCGGCTCGCGAACCTGAAGGACGGCGGCTACGTCGAGCGGCCGATCCAGCCGATCGGCAAGACCGTGACGCAGACCCTCAGCGTGCTGAGATCGCGTCCGAAAGCGCCGTGAGGACGGTCACCACACCGCTCGGGTCGTCGACGACGACATCCGCGGCCTCGATCAGCTCGGCGGCGTTCGAGGACCGCGTGGCCAGCAGTACGGCGCGCAGCCCGGCCTCCCGCTCGGCCTGGATCGCCCGGTACGCCGCCAGGTCGCCGAGGTCGTCACCGGCGTACAGGATCGATCGCGCGCCGGTCGACTCGATCAGGCCGCGGAGCGCGACGCCCTTGTCGATCCCGGGCGGCCGCAGCTCGAGCACGAGGTTGCCCGGCTCGAGCCGCAACGAAGTCTCCTCGGCGAGCGCGGTCAACGGCGCCCGGAGCAGTTCGAAGGCCCCGACCGGATCGTCCAGCCGGCGGGTGTGCACGGCCAGCGAGCTGTCCTTGTCCTCCACGAACGCGTCCGGTACGCCGGCCTCGCGCAACAGTCCCGGCAGCCGGTCCCGAGCCGTCGTGACACCGGGCGGCACCGGCTCACTCGTCACCATGCCGGTGGCGGCGTCCCAGCGCTCCAGCCCGTAGTGCCCGAGGACGACGAGATTCCCGAGCCCCGGGTGACCGCTCACCCCGGACAGTTCGGTGGCGACCAGCGCGGGCCGGCCGGTGACGATCGCGACCTGGTTCACGCTCCGGGCGAGCCGGGCCAGCGCGTCCAGAGCGCCCTCGACCGGGCGGGACAACGCCGGGTCCTCGACCAGCGGCGAGAGGACGCCGTCGAAGTCCGACGAGATCACGGCACTCGCCGGGTCCGAGACGATGGCTTCCCAGCCTTCCCGTCCCGCCTCGGTCTGAATGACCGGAGTACTCATCCTGAGTAGTCCGAGGTCAGGATCACGGTCAGGCGATCCTTCTTCATGTTGTCCAGCGCACCCTTGGTCCGGCCGACACCGATGTCGCGGGCGAGTTGGTTGGCGGCGTCGAGCATGCCCGGCGGGTAGTACACCGTGCTCTCGGCGATCTTGCCGTGCCAGTTGTCCGGGGAGCCGGCCACGGTCCAGCCGGCTTGCCGCGCGCGGCTCGCGACCGAGTCGGCCAAGCCCTTTTGCGAGGTGTTGTTGTACACCTCGATCGCCGGGCGCTCCTCGGCCGGGATCGTGACCGGCTGCGTCGGCTTCGGCGGCTGCGTGGCCTGTGTCGTCTCTGACGGCTGGCTCGGCTGGGTGGTGGGCTCGGTGGACGGCGGCTCGCTGCTGGGTGCGGTCGTCGGCGCGGGAGTCGGCTCAGCGGACGGCTTGGTGGACGGCTTCGGCACGCTGGCCCCGACCGTCGAAGGCCCGGTGGACGGCTTCTCCGACGCCTTCGGCGTGCTCGCGCCGGCCGGCTTCTCGTCGGCCTTGCTGTCGTGCCCACGGGTCCCGAACAGCACGAGCAGTCCGGCCACGATCGCGACCACAGCAGCCACGGCAACGAAGGAGGACAGCACCTGCCCCTGCTCGCCCCGCGGGCGCGGAGCAGCAAGGCACGCCCTGAGGCGGCGGGACATGGTCAGACCTCGATGCCCAGGCGGCGAGCGGAGCGGGCGCGCTGGCGGGCGGCGCGGAGGCGGCGCAGGCGCTTGACCAGCAGCGGGTCGTGCGCGAGGGCCTCGGGGCGGTCGATCAGTGCGTTCAGGACCTGGTAGTAGCGGGTCGCCGACATCTGGAACTGGTCCCGGATCGCCTGCTCCTTCGCACCGGCGTACTTCCACCAGTGCCGCTCGAAGGCGAGGATCTGGCCGTCCCTCTCAGAGAGCCCGGCGACGACCGGCAGCGCAGCTTCGGCGGGGCCGGGAGAGCTGGCGTTGGCGCTGTCCATCTGCTGCTGACTCCTGTGCGGTCGGTGATCGTCCGTCCGCCAGCCACTCTACGTGCAGAACGACAGCCATGTCATTCACCGCCGGACCGACACGAAGCGTGTCGCTGACAAGGCAACCGGACGCAGCCAACTCTGGCAGGATCGTTCCAGTGAGCTCAACTTCTTCCAGCGTGGCGCTCGTGGAGGAGTTGCAGGGGCGGATTCGTGAGGTCGACCAGCTGGTCAACGCCGTCTGCACTCCGAATCCCGCGGCGCTCACCGATGCCGCCCGTCTCGACACCGAGCGTGACGAAGGGCGGGTCCGTAGCCCGCTGCACGGCGTACCCGTGCTGGTCAAGGACAACATCGACACCGCCGGCCTGCCGACCACAGCCGGCTCGCTGGCGCTGGCCGACCAGCCACCGCCGCCGGAGGACGCGCCGCTGGTCCGCCGGTTGCGCGCGGCGGGCTGCGTGATCCTGGGCAAGACGAACCTGAGCGAGTGGGCGAACTTCCGCGGCTCGGCCTCCTCGTCCGGCTGGAGCGCGTACGGCGGCCTGACCCGCAACCCGTACGCGTTGAACCGGTCGGCGGGCGGCTCCTCCTCCGGGTCCGGCGCGGCCGTCGCGGCCGGGCTCGCCGACTACGCGATCGGCACCGAGACCAACGGCTCGATCGTCTGCCCGGCCGCGCTGAACGGCGTGGTCGGCCTGAAGCCCACCGTCGGGCTCATCTCGCAGCAGGGCATCGTCCCGATCTCGCACTCGCAGGACACCGCCGGACCGATGACGAAGACGGTTACTCAGACGGCTGCGCTGCTCTCGGTCCTCACCGGCGGTCACACCGACTACACCGAGTACTGCCGCGGCGCGGACCTCAGCAACGTGCGCATCGGCGTACCGCGCGGTCCGCTCTGGGGCTACTCGACCGGCCTGGACCAGGTGACCGAGCGTGCGCTGGAGCTCCTCAGTCAGTGCGGAGCGACGCTGGTCGACCACTTGTCGTTGCCGACACCGGGCGGCGACGAGGACCAACTGCAGGTGCTCTCCCACGAGCTGAAGGTCGACATGGCGGCGTACCTCGCCACCCGTGCGCACGGCGGTCCGCGAACGCTCGACGACCTGATCGCGTTCAACAACCAGCATGCGGACCAGGAGCTGCAGTGGTTCGGCCAGGAGCTGTTCGAGCGCGCCGCGGCCACCGAGGGTCTCGACGCCCCGGTGTACGTCGCTGCCCGCCTCACCGCGCTCCGCGCCGGGCGGGACGGCATCGACAACCTGCTGCGTGACAACCAGCTCGACGCGCTGGTCAGCCCGTCGTACTCGCCGGCCTGGGCGATCGACCTGGTGAACGGCGACCACGTTCTCGGAAGTTCGTCGTCACACGCCGCTCTGGCGGGCTATCCGCTGCTTTCGGTGCCGTCCGGGACGGTCGCCGGACTGCCGGTCGGGATCACGATCAGCGGTACGGCGCGAAGTGAGGTCACGCTCATTCGCTTGGCTCACGCCTTCGAAACCGCGAGAATCGTTGCAGACGGACCGTTCCCGACCCCGGAGTTCACACAGTGGGTATAGATCGCGTCAGGTGGGGAATCGTTGCAACCGGCAACATTTCGACCCAGTTCACGCACGATCTGGCGCTGCTCCCGGACGATGCGGTCGTGGCCGCGGTCGCGTCCCGCTCCGAGGAGAGCGCGCGGAAGTTCGCCGCCGAGTTCGGTATCCCGCACGCGTACGACGACTACCGGCGACTGATCGACTCCGGCGAGGTCGACGTGATCTACGTCGGGACCCCGCACCCGCAGCACTACGCGATCGCCCGGACGGCGCTGCAGGCCGGCGTCGCCGTGCTGTGCGAGAAGCCCGTCACGCTGACCGCGGCGCAGGCCAAGGACCTGATCGCACTCGCCGCCGAGCACCGGACGTTGTTCGCCGAGGCGATGTGGATGCGCACCAACCCGGTGATCCAGGCGGTCTTCGCGGACCTGGAGCGCGGCGTGATCGGCGAGCCGCAGCAGGTGGTCGCGGACTTCGCCTTCCACAAACCCGCACTGCCGGCGCGCCTGCTCGACCCGGCGCTCGGGGGAGGCTCGCTGATGGACGGCGGCATCTACCCGATGACGTTCGCCTACCTGGCGCTCGGCCGGCCAGCGGAGGTGAAGGCGGTCGGTTCGCTCAACCAGGACGGGATCGACCTGAACGTCGCGATGGCCTGGCGGTACGATTCGGGCGCGGTCGCCGCGCTGACCTGCGGCCTGCGCTCGCAGAACCCGTGGGTCGCGTCGATCAGCGGCCCGGACGGCAACCTGCAGCTCCCGCACCGCTTCCACCACCCCGAGTACTACGTGCGCACGACCGCTTCCGGAGCGGAGCGGATCGACGTCCCGACGCATGGCCGTGGGTACCACTACGAGGCGGCAGAAGTGATCCGCGCGCTGCGCCAGGGACTGATCGAGGTTCCGGCTCTCCCCCACGCCGGCACGCTCGAGATCCTCGAACTGCTCGACGAGACCCGGAGCCAGATCGGGGTTCGCTACCCCGGTGACGACGACGACCTGAGTGGATGACGCTGAAGATGCCGAACGGTAGGAGTTCCTTCGTTGTGGTGGCCAACCGGCTGCCGGTCGACCGGACCGAGATGCCCGACGGCAGCACCGCGTGGCGCCGAAGTCCCGGAGGCCTGGTGACCGCGCTGGCGCCGGTGATGCAGGGCCACCACGGCGCCTGGATCGGCTGGACCGGCAGCCCCGACGAGAAGCTGGACCCGTTCGACAACGACGGCATGCACCTGGTGCCGGTGATGCTGTCCGCCGAGGACGTGCAGCTGTACTACGAGGGTTTCTCGAACGCGACGCTCTGGCCGCTGTACCACGACGTGATCGTGGCGCCGGAGTTCCACCGCGAGTGGTGGGAGTCGTACGTCGCGGTCAACCGGCGGTTCGCGGAGGCCGCCGCGGAGGCCGCCGACGACAACGCCGACGTCTGGGTGCACGACTACCAGCTGCAACTGGTCCCGGCGATGCTGCGCCGGCTGCGTCCCGACGTACGGATCGGGTTCTTCCTGCACATCCCGTTCCCGCCGACCGAGCTGTTCGCGCAGATGCCGTGGCGGCGGCAGATCCTGGACGGCCTGATGGGCGCCGACCTGGTCGGCTTCCAGCGGCCCGGCGCGGCGTCGAACTTCGCCCGGCTGGCCCGCAACCGGATGGGCCTGCGGACCCGCGGCGACCGTATCCACCTGCCGGACGACCGGATCGTCCGGGCGAAGGCGTTCCCGATCTCGATCGACGTCAACGAGCTGGAGAAGCTCGCCCGGCAGCCGGAGACCACCGCGCGGGCGGCCGAGATGCGCGAGGAGGTCGGCAACCCGACGCACATCCTGCTCGGCGTCGACCGGCTCGACTACACCAAGGGCATCCGGCAGCGGCTGCGGGCGTTCGGCGAGCTGCTGGACGAGAAGCGGATCTCGGTCGACGACGCGGTGTTCATCCAGGTCGCGACGCCGTCCCGGGAGCGGGTCGAGCAGTACCGCGTGCTCCGCGACGAGATCGAGCTGCTGGTCGGGCGGATCAACGGCGAGCACGGCCGGATCGGTACGCCGGCGATCAACTACCTGCACACGACGTACTCGCGGACCGAGATGGCCGCGCTGCTCCGGGCCGCGGACGTCGCGGTCGTGACCCCGCTGCGGGACGGCATGAACCTGGTCGCCAAGGAGTACGTGTCGACGCGGTACGACGACACCGGAGCGCTGGTGCTGAGCGAGTTCGCCGGGGCGGCGGACGAGTTCCGGCAGGCGTTCCTGGTCAACCCGCACGACATCAACGGCATGAAGGACACGATCGTCGACGCGATGAACACCGACGACCGGCAGCTCGGCCGCCGGATGAAGGCGATGCGCAAGCACCTGGCCGCGCACGACGTGAACGTCTGGGCGCAGACCTTCCTGAAGGCTCTGCATGACGAGGACTGACGGGAAGGTCCTCGCGCTGGACCTGGGTACGTCCTCGGCGCGGGCACTCGTCCTGGCGGCGGACGACGCCACACCGATCCCGGGCGCGCTCGCACGGCACAAGATCTCCCCGGCCTACGGCCACGACGGCTCGGCGACGCTCGACCTGCACGAGTACGTCGAGGGCCTGCTCGGCTGTCTCGACGAGCTCGAGCAGAACGGCCACCTGGACGGCATCGGCGCGATCGTGCTGTCCTCGCAGTGGCACTCGATCGTTGCCCTCGACGCCAAAGGCGCGGCGCGCACCCCGGTGATCACGTGGGCCGACACCCGCTCGGTCGACCTCGGTCTCTGGACGTCGTTCGACGAGCACGCCTTCCACGCCCGCACCGGCGCGTGGCTGCACCGCCTGTACTGGACCCGCCGGATCCCCTGGCTGCTGTCCACCGCCTCCGCCGATCAGTTCGCCGGCCTGCCGGACCTGGTGCTGGAGCGGTTGACGGGTGAGCGCGTCACGTCGGTCTCGGTCGCCTCCGGGACCGGCACACTCGACCTCGCCACCGGTGCGTACGACGACGAGGCGCTGGAGATCGCCGGTGTGACGGCCGACCAGCTGCCGCCGATCGTGCCGACCGGGTGGACTGGCACGTTGTCGGCCGAGTACGCACGCCGCTGGCCCGGGCTGGTCGGCGTACCCGTGCATCCGCCGACCGGTGACGGAGCCGCGTCGAACGTCGGCACCGGCGGGTACGACGCGGGCACCGCCGCGGTGACCGTGGGGACCTCGGCCGCCGTACGGGTCGTGCACCCGATCGAGAACGCGCCGGAGCTGCCCTGGGAGCTCTGGCGGTACCGGGTCGACGACAAGCGCGCCGTGACCGGTATGGCGTTCTCCGCGGCCGGGAACCTGCACGCCTGGCTGACCGGCGTCCTACGGCTGGAGTCCGACGAACCGGCCGGCGTCGAGATCGGGACGACGAACGCGATCGCGATCCCGTTCATGGCCGGCACCAGGCCGCCCGCCGTCGTACCCGGCGGGTCCGGGGTGTACTTCGGCCTGTCGTTCGACGACACCCCGGCCGCCCTGCTCGCCGCGGCCCTGCAAGGCGCCTCGCTGGAGATCGACCGCGGGCTGCGGACCCTCGACACGCTGTTCGGGCAGCAGCTCGACGTCGTCCTCGGCGGCGGCGGGATCGACGCCTCGCAGTGGTGGCGCCGCTGCCTGACCGCGACCTTCGCCCGCCCCACCACGGTCTGTGCCGAGCCGGAGGTCGGCGCGCGGGGCGCGGCCGCCGTGGCGCTCGGCCTCTCCCCCGAGCCGGGCGGCGAGCACCTCACCCCGGTCGCCGACGAGGTGGCCCGCCTGGCCGCCCTGCGGGCGCGCTACGAGCCCCTGCGCGAGCTGGCTGTCCAGGCTTCGGCCCTCTGAATCGGCAAGCTCGACAGGATGTGTCCGGTCCGTCCGGCCACGCTCACGCTCAGCGGGACGGCCGATCCCGCCTAGTGGACGTATACATCCTGTCGAGCTGCCGCTCTACTGCGGTTGCGGTACGGCCGGGATACTGCCGCAGGACGAGGCGGTCGGGCGGGCGGCCACGTACTGTGAAGGCATGGAACGGCTCATCCGGTTCTGCCGTGCCTCGGCGCGGCATCCGCTGGTGCTGGACCTTGCGCTCGCCCTGACGATCCTGCTGATCAACCTGCTGGTGCCCGGCGGCAAGCACGTCGGCGAGCGGATCGAGCTGAACGCGACGGTCGTCGTCCTGGCCGTCGTGGGTGCCGTTGCGCTCACGTTCCGGCGACGGGCGCCGATCACCGTGCTGGTGGTCACGACGGGTGTTGCGATCGCCTTCGTCATCGCCGAGCAGGCCAAGAGCCCGATCGTGCTCTTCATGGGCGTCGCGGTCTTCACGGTCGTCCTGGCGAAGGACGACCGTCTGACCCGCTGCGTGGTGGTCATCGGCACGGCCCTGGCGACGCTGGTCGCCGAGGCCTTGTTCGTCAGCGGGGACGTGCTGGACAACCTCGGTCTGGTCTTCTTCGTGCTGTTCTCAGGCGCGATCGGCGAGGCGGTGCGGAACCGGCGCGCCTGGCTGATGGAGCTCGAGGAGCGGGCGCTGCGGGCCGAGCGGTCCCGCGACGAGGAGGCCCAGCGGCGGGTGATCGAGGAACGGTTGCGGATCGCGCACGAGCTGCACGACGTCATCGCCCACCACATCGCGCTGATGAACGTGCAGTCCGGCGTCGCGGCCCACGTCCTCCGGACCCAGCCCGACGAGGCCGAACGCGCCCTGGCCCTGGTCCGCTCCGGCGGCCGCACCGTGCTGCAGGAACTGACCGTTCTCCTCGGCGTACTCCGCCGTTCCGGCTCTCCGCTCCCGACCGCACCGGCCCCTTCGCTGAACGAGCTGGACGCCCTCATCCACTCCTTCACCGCCGCAGGCGTCGAGGTCAACTGGACCCCACCGCCGGCACTGGGCAAACTCCCGGAAGTCATAGAACTCACGGCCTACCGAGTCGTCCAGGAATCCCTGACCAACGTCCTCAAACACGCCCCCGGCGCCAGCGCCGACGTCCGCATCACCCGCACCCCGACCAGCCTGACGGTAGAGGTAACAGACACCGGCCCTCACCCCGCCGGCCCCGTCGTCACCCACCTGGGTGCGGGCCACGGTCTGATCGGGATGCGTGAGCGTGTCGCCGCCGTCGGCGGCACCCTACACACCGCGCCACGGGCATCAGGCGGGTTCGTCGTACGTGCTGTGCTTCCTCTGGAGACTGGAGTTGAAGGTGACGATCAGGGTGTTGCTGGCCGACGACCAGACGCTGATCCGGAGCGGGTTCCGGGTGCTGGTGAGTTCAGCGCCAGATCTGGAGGTCGTTGCTGAGGCCTCGAACGGGCGGGACGCGGTGGAGCTCGCGCGCTCCGAGCGGGCCGACGTGGTGCTGATGGACATCCGGATGCCCGAGGTCGACGGGCTCGCGGCGACCCGGATGATCACCGCGGACGAGGCGCTCGCGGGCGTGAAAGTGCTGATCCTGACCACGTTCGAGGTCGACGAGTACGTGTTCGACGCGATCCGCGCCGGCGCCAGCGGCTTTCTCGGCAAGAGCGTCGAACCGGCCGAGCTGATCGACGCCATCCGGGTGGTCGCCCGCGGCGACGCCCTGCTGTCCCCGAAGGCGGTCCGGGGCCTGATGAACCGCTTCCTGGCCGAACCCACCGCCGGGCACGCGATCGGCGCCGGCATCCTCGACGCGCTCACCGACCGCGAGCGCGAGATCGTCGGCCTGGTCGCCCTCGGCCTGTCCAACGACGAGATCGCCGACCGCCTGGTGCTCTCCCCGTCGACGGCGAAGACCCACGTGAACCGCGCGATGGTGAAACTCGACTGCCGCGACCGCGCGCAGCTCGTCGTCCTGGCGTACCAGACGGGCCTCGTGCGTCCCGGCGTACCGCAGCCGCGGTAGCCGGTACGGCGAACGCGGTACGCCGAGAAGCCCGCCACGGGCAGACGCGGGCGACGACGTGCCGCCGGAAGCATCGGCGGCATGGCTACGTATCTCTATCGCCTCGGCCGCTTCGCCTTCCGCCGGCGACGGTTCGTCGTGCTGATCTGGCTCGGGCTGCTCGCCGCGGGGATCGCGGGTGCGGCGACGCTGTCCGGCCCGACCGCCAACGGTTTCTCGATCCCCGGTACCGAGTCGCAGCGCGCCGCGGACCTGCTCAACGAGCGCTTCCCGCAGGCAGGCGCCGACGCCGCGACCGCCCGGATCGTGTTCCAGGCACCGGCCGGCCAGAAACTCACCGACACGCCCCCGGTCCGGCAGACCCTGGACCGGCTCGCCACCGCGCCGCAGGTCGCGCGCGTCGTGGACCCCTTCACCGCCAAGGCGATCTCCCCCGACGGACGCACCGGCTACGCGCAGGTCACCTACAAGGTCACCGCCCAGGAGGTCACCCCCGAGGCCCAAGAGGCCGTCGCCGCGGCGGTCGAACCGGCCCGCGCGGCCGGCTTCACCGTCGAGTACGGCGGGGACGCGATGCAGGCGCAGGGCGAGCAACAGCTCACCGAGGTGATCGGCATCGGTGTCGCCGCGGTCGTCCTGCTGATCACGTTCGGCTCGCTGATCGCCGCCGGCCTACCGTTGCTGTCGGCAATCATCGGCGTGGGCATCGGCGTCACCGCGATCTCGGCGATCAGCGGTTTCGTCGACATCGGTTCCGGAACGCCGATCCTCGCGCTGATGATCGGGCTCGCGGTGTCGATCGACTACGCGCTGTTCATCATGTCGCGCTACCGGCACGAGCTCAGCAGCGGGCTGGAGCCGGAGGAGGCGGTCGGCCGCGCGGTCGGTACCGCCGGATCGGCCGTGGTCTTCGCGGGCCTGACCGTGGTGATCGCACTGGCCGGCTTGTTCGTGGTCGACATCCCGTTCCTCACTCAGATGGGCCTCGCGGCCGCGTTCACCGTGGTCATCGCGGTCGCGATCGCGCTCACGCTGTTGCCGGCGCTGCTCGGGTTCGCCGGGCGGCGCGTGCTCGGCGGCCGGATCCCCGGTCTGCGCGGCGGCGATCCGGAAGCGGCCGGACGGTCGACGGCCGGACGCCGGTGGGCAGGGTTCGTCACCCGGCGACCGCTGGCCGTGCTGCTGGTGACAGTCATCGGTCTCGGCACGCTGGCGATCCCGGCGACCGACCTCGAACTCGGGCTGCCCGACGACAGTACGGCGGCACCCGATTCCACGCAGCGCAAGGCGTACGAGCTGCTCTCGGAGGGCTTCGGGCCCGGGTTCAACGGCCCGCTGATGGTCGTGGTGGACGCCGGAGCGTCTCCCGATCCGCGCGCCGCGGCAACGGCTACCGCGTCCGCCGTACGTGGGCTGCCGGACGTCACGATGGTCACGCCCCCGGTCTTCAACCCGGCCGGGAACACCGCGCTGCTGACGGTGATCCCGTCGAGCGGACCGAGTACGCAGGCGACCAAGGACCTGGTCACGGCGATCCGGTCGATGCCCGACAGCGGCCGCGCCGAGGTGGCGGTCACCGGGGCGACCGCGGTCA
The DNA here is from genome assembly GCF_053603655.1 of Kribbella sp. NPDC004138. Classification (NCBI taxonomy): domain Bacteria; kingdom Bacillati; phylum Actinomycetota; class Actinomycetes; order Propionibacteriales; family Kribbellaceae; genus Kribbella; species Kribbella sp. NPDC004138. The sequence goes on along the minus strand of NZ_JBSGFZ010000001.1, from coordinate 316,323 downwards.
GCATCGACATCTCGGACAAGCTCGGCGGCGCGTTGCTGCCGTACCTGTCGCTGATCGTCGGGCTCGCGTTCCTGCTGCTGATGCTGGTGTTCCGCTCGATCCTGGTGCCGCTGAAGGCGACGCTCGGGTTCCTGCTGACCGTGGTGGCGACGTTCGGCGCCCTGGTCGCGGTGTTCCAGTGGGGCTGGCTGGCCGGGCTGTTCGGGATCGAGGGGCAGACCGGGCCGGTGATCAGCATGCTGCCGATCTTCCTGATCGGTGTCGTGTTCGGGCTCGCGATGGACTACCAGATCTTCCTGGTGACCCGGATGCGCGAGGAACACGTGCACGGCGCGGCGCCGCGGACGGCCGTCGTCGACGGGTTCTCGCACGGAGCCCGGGTGGTTACGGCGGCGGCAGTGATCATGACGGCGGTCTTCTCCGGGTTCATCCTGTCCGGCGAGACGCTGATCCGCGAGATGGGCTTCGGCCTGGCCCTCGCGGTCGCGCTCGACGCGTTCGTGGTCCGGATGACCGTCGTACCGGCCGTGATGGCGCTGCTCGGCCGGCGAGCCTGGTACCTCCCCCGCTGGCTCGATCGCCTCCTCCCCAACGTCGACGTCGAAGGCGAAACCCTGCGCAGGAACCTCCCGCCCGTCCCCGCGCCGAAGGAACCCGAACCGGCCCACTGAACCGGTTGGGTGATGGCGGCCACTGACAGAAGCCCGGATGGGCCGGATCATGGCCGCCATGTGGCGGGAAATGATGAAGTCGAAGGTGCACCGGGCGACCGTGACGCAGGCGGACCTGGACTATGTCGGGTCGTGCACGCTGGACGCCGACCTGATGGCGGCGGCCGACCTGCTGCCGGGTGAGAAGGTGGACATCGTCGACATCACCAACGGCGCGCGGCTGTCGACGTACCTGATCGAGGGACCGCGCGGGTCCGGGATCGTCGGCATCAACGGCGCGGCGGCGCACCTGATCCATCCGGGCGACCTGGTGATTCTGATCGCGTACGGGATGTTCGACACCGCCGAGGCCAAGGTCTTCGAACCGAGCGTAGTCTTCGTGGACGAGCACAATGCGATCACCCGCATCGGCTCCGACCCCGCCGAGGCGCTGCCCGACAGCGGCACGCTGCGCGGGGACGAACTGCACCCGTAGCGCCACGAACCGCTGAGATGAGGACTGGTCGACGATGACCGAGAACGCTGCCGAGAACGCCGCGCCGAAGACCGCGTCGCACGACAACGAGCCGAGCCCGAAGCTGCGCGCGTTCATGAATTCCGGCTGGGCCGACTCCGAGCGGCACGATCTGTCACTGAGCGATGCCGGGGTGTGGGCGGCGAAGCGCCGGGACGCGCTGTCCCAGGCGTTCCCGGGCGAGCGTCTGGTGATCCCGGCCGGCACCTACAAGGTCCGCTCGAACGACACCGACTACGTTTTCCGCCCGCACACCGACTACGTCTGGCTGACCGGCAGCCAGACCTCCGACGCGGTGCTCGTCCTGGAGCCGAACGGCACCACCGGCCACGACGCCGTGCTGTACTTCCGCCCGCGCGCCGACCGCTCGCAGGGCGAGGAGTTCTGGCGCGACCGGATGTACGGCGAGCTGTGGGCCGGGCGGCGGCCGTCGCTGACCGAGACCGCGAAGGAGTTCGGGATCGAGACGCGGCACGTCGACCAGCTGGCCGACGCGCTGAAGAGCGACGTACCGACGCGGGTGCGGCGCGACGAGGACCAGTCGATCGCCGCGCTGCTGACCGGCGCCCGCACCGACGACCTCAAGGACAACGAGCTGGCGGCGACGCTGTCGGAGCTGCGGCTGGTCAAGGACGCGTACGAGCTCGAGCAGCTGCGGGACGCGGTCGCGATCACCCACCGCGGCTTCTCCGACGTCCTCGCCGAGATGGACAAGGTCCGGCAGTACGGCGAACGCTGGATCGAGGGCACATTCTGGCGCCGGGCCCGGGCCGAGGGCAACGACGTCGGCTACACGTCGATCGCCGCGGCCGGTCCGCACGCGACCACGCTGCACTGGATCGAGAACGACGGCCCGGTGAACGACGGCACGCTGATGCTGCTCGACATGGGTGTGGAGAACCGGCAGCTGTACACCGCCGACATCACCCGGACGCTGCCGGTGAACGGCGAGTTCACGCCGCGCCAGCGGGACCTGTACCAGCTCGTCCTGGACGCGCAGAACGCCGGGATCGCAGCGCTCACGCCGGGGGCCGCGTTCCGCGCCGGGCACGAGGCCGCGATGGAGGTCATCGTCCGCGGTCTCGACGCGATGGAGCTGCTGCCGGTGTCGGCGGAGGAGGCGCTCGACCCGGAGAGCCGGCTGTACCAGCGCTACACGCTGCACGGCGTCAGCCACATGCTCGGCCTCGACGTGCACGACTGCGCCGCGGCCCGCGACGAGAACTACCGCAAGGGCAACGTCCAGCCCGGCTACGTCCTCACCGTCGAGCCCGGCCTGTACTTCCAGTCCGACGACCTGACCGTCCCCGAGGACCTGCGCGGTATCGGCATCCGCATCGAGGACGACATCCTGATCACCGACAACGGCCCGGAGAACCTCTCCGAGGCCATGCCCCGCACCGTCGACGGCATCCAGAACTGGATGGCCTCCTAGCCCGAGTCTGGTAGGAAGAGCCGGTGCACATCATCGGGAGCGAGCTGACGGCAGCGCAGTTGTACGACGTGCTCCGGTTGCGCGTCGACGTGTTCGTCGTCGAGCAGGAGTGTGCGTACCCGGAGCTGGACGGGCGTGACCTGCTCGCCGGTACGCATCACCTGTGGATCGAGGAGCAGGGCGCGATCCAGTCGTACCTGCGGTTGCTGACCGAGCCCGGCCGGATGCGGATCGGCCGGGTGGCGACCGCCGCGCAGGCCCGCGGCCGGGGGCTGGCGGCGCAGCTCATGAAGGACGCCCTGGAGATCGTCGGCGACACCGGCAGCGTCCTCGACGCGCAGACGTACGCCCAGGGCTTCTACGAGAAGTTCGGTTACGTTGCCGAGGGCCCCGAGTTCGTCGAGGACGGCATCCCGCACCGGACCATGTGGCGACGGGTGCGCTGATCCCACCACCTGATCCAACCGCCTGATCCAGCGCCCGGCGTCGGGCGCCGGATCAGGTGGCGGGTCGTCCTACCAGATGCGGACGCGGTCCTCCGGGGCGAGCCACATGCCGTCGGAGTCGGTCGTCCGGTAGGTGGTGTGGAACGCGTCGATGTTCTTCACCACCGCGTTGCAGCGGAACTCCGGCGGGGAGTGCGGGTCGATCGTGAGGCGGCGGGCGGCTTCCTCGGGACGGGTCTTGGTGGCCCAGGCATGCGCCCACGCGGCGAAGAACCGTCCGCTGCCGGCCTCATCGGCCTCGCCGCCGTCCAGGGACAACTGGTAGGCGACGTACGCGATCGACAGGCCGCCGAGGTCGCCGATGTTCTCGCCGAGGGTGAGCTTGCCGTTCACCTTCTGGCCGGGGGTCTCGGCCGGCTCGAGCGCGTCGTACTGCGCGACGAGCTTGTCGGTGCGCTGCTCGAAGGCCTTGCGGTCCTCGTCGGTCCACCAGTCGTTCAGGTTGCCGTCCGCGTCGTACCGCGAGCCCTGGTCGTCGAAGCCGTGGCCGATCTCGTGGCCGATCACCGCACCGATCGCGCCGTAGTTCGTCGCGTCGTCGGCGACCAGGTCGAAGAACGGCGGCTGCAGGATGCCGGCCGGGAAGACGATCTCGTTCATCCGCGGGTTGTAGTAGGCGTTGACCGTCTGCGGCGTCATCCGCCACTCGTTCCGGTCGACCGGCTTGCCGAGCTTGGCCAGGTCACGCGCGGTCTCCACCGCGACCGACCGGCGGACGTTGCCGAACAGGTCGGCCGGGTCGATCTCGAGGGCCGAGTAGTCCTTCCACTCGTCCGGGTACCCGATCTTCGGCACGAAGGTGCCGAGCTTCTCGAGCGCGTGCTGCTTGGTGTCCGGACCCATCCAGTCCAGCGCCTCGATCCGCTGCCGGTAGGCGGCGACCAGGTTCTGCACGAGGTCGACCATGCGGGCCTTGGCGTCCGGCGGGAAGTGCTCCGCGACATACAGCTTGCCGAGCGCCTCGCCGAGCGCCGACTCGACCGCGCCGACGCCGCGCTTCCAGCGCTCCCGCAGCTCGGGTGCACCGGTCAGGGTCCTGCCGTAAAAGGCGAAGTTCTCGTTGACGAAGGCCTGGCTCAGCAGCGGCGCGGCACTGTGCACGATCCGCCAGGCGAGCCACTCCTTCCACCGGTCGATCCCGACCTCCTGCAGCGCGGTCGCGGCCGCGGTCAGGTAGTCCGGCTCGCGGACCACGACCTCGGCGAACGCGCTCTCCGGCACGCCGGCGCCGGCCAGCCAGGTCGCCCAGTCGAAGCCGGGTGTCAGCTCGTCGAGCCCGGCCCGGTCGAGCTTGTTGTACGTCAGCTGCACGTCCCGGTCCTTGACCCGGTCCCAGTGCGAGCCGGCCAGCCGGGTCTCCAGCTCCAGGATCCGCTCGGCCGCGGCGGTCGCGTCGGACAGCCCGGCGAGCTCCAGCATGGTCGCCACGTGCGCGACGTACGCCGTCCGGATCTCGGCGAAGGTGTCCTCGCGGTAGTACGACTCGTCGGGCAGGCTGAGGCCGCCCTGGGTCAGGTGGATGATGTTCTCGTCGGACTTCTTCGCGTCGGCGTCGACCCAGTAGTGGAAGACACCCGGCACGCCCTGCAGCTCGAGCTGCCCGAGGACCGACACCAGTCCGGCCACGTCGGTCACGCCCTCGACGAGGGCGAGCTGGCCCGCGATCGGCTCGGCGCCGAGGCGCTCGACCGTCTCGGTGTCCATGAAGCTGCTGTAGAGGTCGGCGATCTTGCGCGGCTCGCTGCCTTCCGGATGCCCGGCGGCGACGGTCTTCTCGACGATCGCGCGGACGTCCTGCTCGGCGCTGTCCCAGAGCGCGTGGAACGCGCCGTGGATCGCCTTGTCCGCGGGAATCTCGTGCTCCGCGAGCCACGTCCCGTTCACGAAGCGGTACAGATCGTCCTGCGGGCGAACCGCCGCCGAGTCGTCGATTCCTGCTGTCATCCTGACCCCTTGTCCCAAGTCGAGTTGCTGTCAGCGAACATACCCGGTTCGCGAATCCGCCGGTCAGAACTATCCACAAGACGCGGCGTACTTCACCGACTCACAGCAGCCGGTCTTCTACAAGCTCTCCGGCGGAAGGCCGAGTCGATCCCGACGACTTCCGCACCGCCGCCGACCGTCCTACGGTGGGCCGAAGGGGAGGAATCATGAACAACCGGCATGTCCGTCATGTGATGGCCGCTCTCGGCCTGCCCGTCCTGCTGATGGGCCTCGTCTCCACGTCGGCGGCCGCCTCCGGTGAACCAGCGCCGGGGCCGGCCGTCGTCAAGCAATCGGTCTACGACTCACCGTGCGACAAGGTCCGCTTCGGGACCGCGCAGACGTCCCGGCAGTCCAAGGTGTTCCCGACCCGGATCGACCTGCCGAACGGCTTCCAGCCCGAAGGCATCGCGATCAGCCGGGCCACGGCGTACTTCGGCTCGCTGGTCGACGGTGACATCTACGCCGCCTCGCTGCGGACCGGACGCGGGAAGGTGATCAGCCAGGGACCCGGTACTCCGTCGGTCGGTCTGAAGGCGGACAACCGCGGTCGGCTGTGGATCGCCGGCGGTCCGAGCGGGACGGCCCGCGTCGTCGACATCCGGACCGGCAAGATCCTGAAGAGCTACACGCTGACCACCGAGACGGCGACGTTCGTGAACGACGTCGTCCTGAGCCGGACCAGCGCCTGGTTCACCGACTCCAGCCGTCCGGTCGTCTACCAGGTGCCGATCGGCCGCCACGGTCAGCTGCTGAACCGGGTGCGGACCGTCCCGCTGAGCGGCGACTACGTGCACGACCCGACCGGGTTCAACGGCAACGGCCTGACGCTGACCCCGGACGGCCGGGCGTTGATCATCGTGCAGTCGTCGACCGGGTTCCTGTTCCGGGTCGATCCGCGGACGGGTGTCACGAAGCGCGTCGACCTCGGCGGCACGCTGATGACGAACGGCGACGGCATGCTGCTGCTCCGCCGCACGCTGTACGTCGTGCAGAACTTCTCCAACCAGGTCGCCGTCGTGCAGCTGAACAAGGCCGGAACGGCGGGCCGGCAGGTCCGGACCATCACCGATCCGGGCTTCGACGTCCCGACGACCGCGGCCGCGTTCGGTCACCGGCTCTACCTGGCGAACGCCCGGTTCAGCACCCCGCCGACGCCGACCACGCTCTACTGGGCCACGGCGGTCCGGCGCTGACGGTCAGCTGAATGGACAGCTGACGGTCAGCGACACGTTCACAATCCGTCCTGGTCGTGCCAGTGGTGCTGCCAGCGGGCGTCGACGGCGTCGTCGGCGCGCTGGTAGCGGATGTCGGTCGACAGGCGCATGTCCGTCGACACGTTGTCGAGAGCCGCGTGGACGGTGTGCGCGGTGTGGACGACGACATCTCCGGCCGCGTAGTCGGTGACCAGCCAGTTGGCGTCGTACTGCGTCGCCAGTGCGGGCAGGTCCGCGGTGATGGACACGGCCGGCCGTTTCAGCCGACCAGCCGCCTCTTCCTCGAGCACTCTGTGGTGGCTGCCTTCCAGATAGGTCAGGCCACCGCGGCTGACCGGGCACTCACCCAGTGGGATCCAGGCGGACAACACCTGGTCGCTTCCGCCGCGCAGGTACACCAGGTCGTAGTGCGCTTGCGTCGCTGTACCGATGCCGTTCTCACCCGGCGCCGTCTGGCGGATGATCTTCCGCCGGTGCAGGAACGGCTGACCACCGAGGAACCACTCGAACCAGCCCTTCAACGCCGGCTGCGCACAGAACGCCGCATACTCCGCTCCCGGCACGATCTCCTCGAACAGCACCTTCCGGTACGACGCCCTGTCCGCGGCGGCACCCGTCAACCCGAAGTAGTACTCCCGGAACGCCCACACCGCCGCAGGGTCGAGCAGTCCGGTCAGAAACAGGTATCCGTCGCGCTGCAGCCTGGAGCGCAACGCGGTCCGATCCCCCCGCTCTGCCTCGGGCACCGCAACCAGTTCACCCAACCGCCGCTCATCGAGCACGTATCCGTTTGACGTCAGCACGCCTCCATTCCACCGGCGTACCGCGCTCAGCGGAATGGACACCCGGTACCGGCTTCTTGGACTCTTGTAGTCGTGCAGAACTGGTCGACCTACCTGACCCCAGGGGCTGTCGAGCATCAGCTTGGACTCTTCTGTCTCGGCGTCGGGGAGCAGACACACGGCCCGGGCGCCGCTGCGGAGCGCGCTCTCGGCTGCCACGCGCTCGTCTGGCTCAAGGAGGGCCGGGGCGAGCTGCTGCACGGCCCTGACCGCGAGCTGTACGAGGTGCGCGCACCCGCCCTGCTGACGTTGTTTCCCGGCGTACTGCACGGCTACCGCCCCAGCACACGCTGGCGCCAGGCGTGGACGCTGTTCAGTGGACTCGCGACCGAAGCGCTCACCTCACTCGGGCATCTCGATCCCAGCCGACCGGTCCGCCGGTACGGCGATCCGCGTCCGATCGACCGCGTGTTCAGGCGCCTGCTCCGCGTCAGCACGCAGCACAACGCCGTACAGCTCACCGGAGCGCTCTACGACCTGATCGGCCACGCCGGCACGACCGCGGGTGACGGTGTCGCCGCGCGACTCGCGGAGCTGGCGTGTACACCGATGAGCATTCAGGACTACGCCAGTGAGCTCGGACTCACGGTCAGCGAGCTGCGCGACGCAGTACGTCGTACGACGGGCTCAACCCCGCATGAACTCGTCCTGAACACCAGACTGAGCTCTGCAAAGGTTTTGCTCGCCGAAGAGGACCTGTCCGTGGCCGCGGTCGCGCGGCGGGTCGGGTACGACGATCCGGCGTACTTCAGTCGCCTCTTCACCGCCAGGGTGGGGATGTCGCCGGTCGCGTTCCGCCGGTCCGGTTCGATCTCGGGGCGGATTTCCTCCCTTTGACGGAGGCGCCGTCGACTTTCCGACGTGTAAAACCATTCACTGGGGTGACGTGTTTCGGCGCCGGGCACCGATACGGTCGTGGCCATGAGTGAAACGCAGCCCATCGACCCGCGATACGCGAACCCGTCGCGACGCCCGAAGAAGCGCCGCAACTGGTTCCTCCGGACCGTCGGACTGATCGTCCTGCTGTTCGTCCTCATGCTGATCGCGGTACCGCTCTACGCGTGGAGCCGGATCGACAAGATCGAGGCGATGCCGACCGGTCAGCGGCCGGCCGAGACGCCCGGCACGACGTACCTGATGGTCGGGTCGGACGCCCGCGAGGACCTCAGCCGGGCCGAGCGCGCACGGCTGCACACCGGCGGTGACGCGGGACCGCCGCGGACCGACTCGATCATGCTGATGCACGTCCCGAAGTCCGGGCCGACGGTGCTGATCAGCATCCCGCGCGACAGCGCGGTCAACATCCCCGGCGTCGACGGCAGGCAGAAGATCAACGCCGCCTTCAACAAGGGCCCGGCGTTGCTGATCCAGACCATCGAGAACAACACCGGGCTGCGGATCGACCACTACGTCGAGGTCGGCTTCGGCGGCTTCGCGTCGGTGATCGACAGCGTCGGCGGCATCAACATGTGTTTGCCGAAGGCAATGAAGGACAAGGACGCGCACATCGACCTGCCGGCTGGTTGCCAGGAGCTCGACGGCGTGAACGCGCTCGGCTACGTGCGGTCCCGCAAGGCCGACGGCAAGAACGACTTCGGCCGCACCGAGCGGCAGCGGCAGATGGTCGGCGCGGTCGCGAAGAAGGCCGCCTCGCCGTCGACGTTCCTGAACCCGGTCCGGTACTTCAACGTCGCGACCAAGGGCGTCGACGCCCTGACCGTGGACCAGGACATGAGCCTGTTCGACTTCGTCCGGTTCGCGCGCGGCATGCAGGCGATCTCCGGCAGCGGCGGTGTCGCGCTGAGCGTGCCGACGAGCGACGACAACTACGGCCTGTGCTGCAACCGGGGTTCCGCGGTGAAATGGGACACGGCCAAGGCGAAGGCTCTCTTCGACGCCATCAAGAACGACAACACCACCGGCCTGAAGAGCAGTTGACCCTCCTCGTCCACGCGGTGGTGAGCCTGGGGATGCTCATCGTCGTACCCCTCGGCCTCACCCTCCTCCCGACGCGAACCACCAGCACGCGCTGGTGGTTCGCGTTCGCCGTTCCCGGAGCAGTCGCGCTGTGGCTGCCGCGCGGCGCGGTGTCGATCACCCTGGCGTCCATCTACCTCACCGGGACACTCGTCCTGATCGGACTGGCCGCGCGGCATTTCCTCGAGCAGAGAACACTCAGACCGCGACAAGTGGCTCTGTACACCGCACTGGCCACTCCGTCGATCGCAGCGCTCGCACTGCTCGCGGAGCGTGCGTCGTACGAGCTGTTCGGCTTCAGCCTGACCGTCCTGTCGCTGACAGTCGCCCACTTCCACTTCGCGGGCTTCGCGGCCGCGCTGATGGCGTACCTGGCGGCTGACGGTCTGGCGGCTGTGAGCGTTCCGCTGGGTACTGCGATCGTTCTGCTCGGGTTCTTCCTCGGCGACCCGGTGGAGCTTGCGGGAGCCGTCGTACTGACCGCCGGCATGTGGCTGGTCGGCTGGAACCTGTGGCGGCGGTCGCGGCGGACGGACCGGACAACAGGCGTGCTGCTGGTCGTGTCCGGCTCGGTGCTTGTGCTGACGATGCTGCTGGCCGTCAGTTGGGCACTGGGACATGTGGTGGACACGCCGTACCTGCCACTGGAGTGGATGGTTGCCACGCACGGTGTGGCGAATGCGGTTGGCTTCGGGTTGTGCGGTGTGCTGGCGATGCGACGGGAAGGAGCCCGATGAGGCTGGAGGATCTGGCGAGGTTGCCGTTCACGTACGACGAGGTGGGCTGCACGGAGTACGACGAGACGCCCGAGGGTTATCACCGACTGGAGTACCGGGAGCGGATCGGCGCCGGGGACGAGGTGTTCCGGCGGGCTGCTGATGCGTTGCTGGCGTGGCGTATGCACCGCGCGGCCGGTATCCCGGTGACGGCGACGTCCACACCACCCGAGGTCGGCACCGACTCGCTCGGACGCCTCGGCCCCGGGCTGCTCGTCCCACCCCTCCGGACGCGCACCCAGCTCGGCCTGCCGATCCCGTGCCGCGTCGTCCGGGTCGTCGACGAGCCGGACCGCATCGGCTTCGCGTACGGCACCTTGCAGGGCCACCCCGAGGCCGGTGAGGAGTCCTTCCTCGTCACCCGTGACTCCGACGGCATCCACGTCACCATCCGCGCGTACAGCCGCGGAGCCACCTGGTACACCCGCGTCGCCGGCCCTCTCGCCCGCACGGCCCAGCACTACGCCGCCACCCGCTACGCGGCAGCCCTACGCCACCTGGCCGCATAGCAAAGGCCCCGCAAGCTCATACCTTTGCGGGGCCGCGACCTTTGTACCTTGGCGGGCAAGACCGGCGCTCGAGCGACACGCGAACGGCAGGCGACAACCCGGGGTGCATTGCGAGCCGTAGTACTGCGAGACTGTGGCGGGTGAGTCCCAAGACGTTGTCGGATCTGGTAGCGCCGGACTGGGCCGAGGCGTTGGCCCCGGTCGAAGGCACTGTGGCGCAGATGGGTGAGTTCCTGCGCGGAGAGATCACCGCGGGCAGGGCCTATCTGCCGGCCGGGGAGAACGTGCTCCGCGCGTTCCACCGACCGCTGGCCGAGGTGAAGGTGCTCGTGGTCGGGCAGGACCCGTACCCGACGCCCGGACACCCGGTGGGGCTCAGCTTCTCGGTGGCCCCCGACGTACGGCCGATCCCGCGAAGCCTCGCGAACATCTACCGCGAACTGATGGCGGACGTCGACGTACCGGCGCCGTCCAACGGTGACCTGACGCCGTGGGCGGACCAGGGCGTGCTGATGCTGAACAGAGTGCTGACCGTGCAGCCCGGTAAGTCCGGCGCCCACCGCGGCAAGGGCTGGGAGAGCGTCACCGAGCAGGCCATTCACGCGCTGGTAGACCGCGGCGGCCCGCTGGTCGCGATCCTGTGGGGCCGCGACGCGCAGACCCTGAAGCCGATGCTGGGCAGTACGCCGTACGTCGAGAGCGCGCACCCGAGCCCCATGTCCGCGGACCGCGGCTTCTTCGGCTCGCGCCCGTTCAGCCGCGTCAACGCCCTCCTGGTGGAGCAAGGAGCGGAGCCGGTCGACTGGCGCCTCCCCTAACAGCTCTCACGCCGTACCGACGACGCGCCGGACCCATCGGGTCACGGCGCGTTGTTATGTGGCGAAAGATTTGTTCGAATGATCCATTGCAGGATCGTTCAACAATCTCCTAAGGTGAGCGGAATCGCCCTGTCCCTCCCGGGAGGAACCATGTGGGTTCTGCTCGCCATCGCGGTGGTGGTCGTCGGGTTTGCCCTCCGGATCAACTCGATGCTCGTCGTCACGGCGGCCGGTATCGTCGCCGGCCTGATCGGCGGCCTGTCGCCGGTCAAGATCCTGAACGCCTTCGGCGACGGCTTCGCCGGCAGCCGGTCCGTCACCGTCTTCATCGTCACGCTGCCCGTCATCGGGCTGATCGAGCGCTACGGCCTGCAGCAGCAGGCCCGCAAGCTGATCGGCAGGCTCAAGGTCGTCACCACCGGGCGCCTGCTGGCCGTCTACCTGCTGATCCGGCAGGGCACCGCGGCCCTCGGCCTGACCAGCATCGGCGGTCCCGCGCAGGCGGTCCGGCCGCTCATCCACCCGATGGCCGCCGGCGCCGCGGAACGCCGGTACGGCGGCAAACTCCCGGACAAGCTCCAGGAGAAGATCAAGGGTTTCGCGGCCAGCGCCGACACGGTCGGGCTGTTCTTCGGGGAGGACATCTTCGTCGCGATCGGCTCGATCCTGCTGATCACCGGCTTCGTCGACGCGACGTACGGCCTGCACCTGGAGGCGATCGACATCGCGCTCTGGGCGATCCCGACCGGCATCTGCGCGTTGCTCATCCACGGCGCCCGGCTGCTGCTGCTCGACCGCAAGCTGGACAGGCTCGCGGCCGAGATCAAGGCTGCGGAGAAGGAGGCGGCCCGATGATCAAGGTCGAGTGGTTCTACTGGCTCTGCGGGATCTTCTTCGTCCTGATCGCGCTCCAGGTCCTCAACGACCGCACCAACCCGAAGCGGGTCGGCAGCGCGGCGTTCTGGGGCATCCTCGGCCTGTCGTTCGGCTACGGCACGTTCGTGGTGAACAAGCAGGCACCGGCCTGGCTGCTGGGCATCGCGGTGATCGGCCTGGCGATGCTGGCCGGCTCCGGCTTCCCGGGCAAGGGCGAGGAGCGGACGACGACACCGGCCGAGCGGGTGCACCTCGCCGACCGGTTCGGCAACAAGCTCTTCCTTCCGGCGCTGGTGATCCCGGTGGTCGCGGCGATCTTCGGGGCCTGGCTGGCCAAGGTGAAACTCGGCGACGGCACGCCGCTGCTGCAGACCGGGTCCGCCACCATCATCGGCCTCGGGGTCGCGTCGATCCTCGCGCTGATCGTCGGCATGGTGCTGCTCAGGCCCCAGACCGGGGCGGTGGGGCGGGGAAGGAATGCAATACAGAACCCGGGCGTCCCGCTGCACGAAGGCCGGCGACTGCTGGAGCACATCGGCTGGGCGGCGATCCTGCCGCAGATGCTGGCCACGCTCGGCCTGCTGTTCAACGCCTCCGGTGTCGGGAAGGCCGTCGGCCGGGTCACCGATCACCTGATCCCGAAGGGCTCGCTGATTGCCGCGGTCGCGCTGTACTGCATCGGAATGGCGGTCTTCACGATCATCATGGGCAACGCGTTCGCCGCGTTCCCGGTGATGACGGCCGCGGTCGGCTGGCCGCTGCTGGTGCAGCAGTTCGACGGCACGCCCGCGGTCGTGTTCGCGGTCGGCATGCTGGCCGGCTTCTGCGGCACGCTCTGCACGCCGATGGCCGCGAACTTCAACCTGGTCCCAGCGGCCTTGCTCGAGATGAAAGACCAGTACGGGCCGATCAAGGCGCAGATCCCGACCGCGGTCCCGCTGCTGGCCTGCAACATCCTGGTCATGTACGTCTTCGCCTTCTAGAGGAGTCCCATGAAGTACGCCGCCGCCTGGGCGAACATCGCCTGCGAGGTGCTCGAGACTCCGTACCCGTACGGCACGGCCCACGCGTCGTACGGCCCGGACGACGTCGACGTGACCCCGGATCGCCTGCACCCGGCCTTCCACGGGTCCTACGACTGGCACTCCAGCGCACACATGCAGTGGTCCCTGGTCCGGTTGCTGACGCTGGCGCCGGACCAGGTCGGCAGCCGCCCGATCGAGGTGCTCGGCCGGCGACTGACGCCCGACGCGATCGCCGTCGAGGCCGCGTACCTGCGCGAGCGCCCGTCGTACGAACGCCCGTACGGCTGGGCCTGGGCGGCGATGCTGGTCGCCGCCTGCCGCAAGACGCAATGGGCGGACGCGGTCGCTCCGCTGGGTGAGGTGATCGCGGATCTGGTGCTCGCCTGGTTGCCGAAGCAGGCCTATCCGGTGCGCCACGGCGTCCACCTGAACTCGGCGTTCGCGCTCGCCTTGTTGCTGGAGGCGTACGACGAGCTGGGTCGCGCCGACGTGGTGGATGCGATCCGGGCCCGCGCGCTGGAGTGGTTCGGGGACGACACGGTGTACGACACGCGATTCGAGCCGTCGGGAACCGACTTCCTGTCGCCGGCGTTGTCGGAGGCCGAGCTGATGCGCCGGGTGCTGCCGGATGCCGAGTTCACGAGCTGGCTGTCCGCGTTTCTGCCCGGGCTGGGAACGAGCGCCCATGGGCATCTGCTCGAGGTGCCGATCACCGACGACTCGGGTGACGGGCAGTTGGCGCACCTGTCCGGGCTGGCGTTGTCACGGGCGTGGCAGTTGCGGACGATCGCACCGGCTCTCCCCGACGTGGCCGACCTGCTGCGGGCCGGTGCGGAGCGTCCGGTCGAGGCAGTGCTGCCGACGGTCACCGACGGAGACTTCATGTCGACGCACTGGCTGGTGTCGTTCGCCCTCCTGGCCGACCAGGCGTAGATCCGCCCTTTCCAACTCTGCCGTTCACCGCCGCGCGGACCAGATTCCGCGCGGCGATTGACACCTGCCGTCGTCCCGCCGTACGGTCTCCGGCTAATAGGAAACTTTCCTAACAGTTCGGATTCTCAGCGCGGCGAGTACCCGCGGGCGGCGAAGGGAGGCAGGGTTGGCTCATGGCAACAACACCCGGAACGCCGCGCCTGCTGCGCGCGATGAACGACCGCGCCGCCCTGGACCTGCTGCTCAGCCAGGGCCCGCTCTCCCGCACCACGCTCGGCAACCTGACCGGGCTGTCCAAGCCGACCGCGTCCCAGCTGCTCGCGCGGCTGGAGGCGGCCCGGCTGGTCCGTCCGAGCGGCACCACCGCCGGCCGTCCCGGCCCGAACGCGCAGCTGTACGAGATCAACGGCGACATCGCGTACGTCGGCGGTCTGGACGTGACCCCGACCCGGATCCGGGCCGCCGTCGCCGACCTGACCGGCAACGTGGTCGGCCACTACGAGCTGGCCACCCCGGGCCGCAGCGCCAAGGGCACGGTCGACCGCGTGGTCAAGGCGATCGAGGGCGCGGCCGGCGAGGCGGGTCTGAGCCGTGAGCGGCTGCACCGGGTCTCGATCGGCACCCCGGGCGGTTTCGACCCGACCACCGGCCGGCTGCGGTACGCGACCCACCTGCCCGGCTGGCACGCCCCGCACCTACTGGACGAGCTGGCCGCCGCGATCGCCGTACCGCTGGAGGTCGAGAACGACGTCAACCTGGCCGCGATCGCCGAGCAGCGGATCGGCCACGCCCGGCAGCACGGCAACTTCGTGCTGCTCTGGGGCGAGGAAGGCATCGGCGCCGCGATCGTCATCAACGGCCGCCTGCACCGTGGGGCGACCGGCGGCGCCGGCGAGGTCGCGTTCCTGCCGCTGCCGGGGACGCCGCTGGTCCGCAACGTCGGCCGCAACAACGCCGGCGGCTTCCAGGAACTCGCCGGCGGCGAGCCGGTCCTGGAGCTCGCCCGCTCGCACGGCCTGAAGGCCCGGACGCCGGAGGCCGCGATCGCCCTCGCCCTGCAGACCGAGGGCGCGGGCGACGACGTACTGACCGAGTTCGCCCACCGGCTCGCGGTCGGCCTGGCCGCGATCGTCGCGGTCGTCGACCCGGAGCTGATCGTGCTGGCCGGAGGTGTCATCACCGCGGGCGGCGAGCGGCTGCGGAGCCTGGTCCAGGACGAGCTCGCCGATCTCGCCGTACCGCGGCCGCAGCTGTTGATGACCGCGATCAGCACCGACCCCGTGCTCTCCGGAGCACTCCAGTCCGCACTGAGCACCACCCGCGACGAGGTCTTCGACACCGCGGGGCCACCCATCACCTAGTAGGAGACCGGATGCAGAGCTTCACCCGTGCCGTCATCGGCACCGCCGCCGTCGCGCTTCTCGCGACCGCCTGCACAGGGACATCGAGCGCACCGCAGGCCGACGACGATGCCACGAAGGACGTCAGCATCACCTTCTGGCACGGATGGAGCGCCCCCGGCGAGGCGGCCGCGATCGCGGCCGACGTCAAGGCGTTCGAGGCGAAGCATCCGAACATCCACGTGAAGGTCGTTGGCAACATCAACGACGACAAGATCAAGCAGGCGCTGCGGGCCGGCGGCGCCAACGCACCCGACGTGGTGTCGTCGTTCACCACCGACAACGTCGGCACGTTCTGCGCGTCAAACGTTTTCGCCGACCTGAAGCCGTTCCTGGACAGGTCGGGAATCGAGCTGGACACGACGTTTCCGAAACCGCTGCAGGACTACACGCAGTTCCAGGGAAAACGCTGCACTCTGCCGCTCCTGAACGACGCCTACGGCCTGTACTACAACAAGACCGCCTTCAAGGCCGCCGGCATCACAGCGCCGCCGAAAACGTTGTCCGAGTTCGACGCGGTCGCGAAGAAGCTCACCAAGGTCAAGGGCGACAGCTACAGCCGGCTCGGTTTCATGCCGAACTTCCACGGCTACGAATCGACCGCTACCCATTTCGCCGCGCTCTGGAACCCGACGTACTTCACGCCGGACGGGAAATCCAATCTGGCCAAGGATCCGGCGTTCGCCGCGATGCTGACCTGGCAGAAGAGTCTGGTCGAGCAGCTCGGCGGCTTCGCGAAGCTGGAGAAGTACCGCGCCACGTTCGGCGACGAGTTCGGCGCGAAGAACCCGTTCCACACCGGCCAGGTCGCGATGACGATGGACGGCGAGTGGCGGCTCGGGATGGCCCGCGAGGCCGGGGTGACGTTCGACATCGGCGTCGCGCCGTTCCCGGTGCCCGACGCACAGGCCGACAGCTACGGCAAGGGCTACCTGTCCGGCACGGTGATCGGGATCGCCGGCACCAGCCAGAAGCAGAACGCGGCCTGGGAGCTGGTGAAGTTCATGACCACCGACACCGACGCCGTGGTCAGCTTCGCCAACGCGATCCACAACGTGCCGTCGACGTTGGATGCACTCAAGTCCCCGGCGCTGACCGCGGACCTCAAGCCCTTCATCGGAATCGCCCAGCACGCGAAGAGCAACACCACCCCGGCCAGCCCGAACGGCGGCGCCTACCAGCTCACACTGCAGGACTTCGGCTACGCCCACGAAGCGGGCAAGGTGCCTGACCTGGCCGCCGGCCTGGCGAAGACCGACGAGCAGATCGACAAAGACCTGGCCCAGGCGAAATGACGTCGCTGAGGCAGAAACACCGCACCGAGACGCTCCGCAACCTCGCCTTCCTGTCCCCCTGGCTGATCGGGGTCAGCGTCTTCTTCCTCTACCCGCTGGTCTCGACGGTCTACTTCAGCTTCATGAAGTACGACGGGTTCACGCCGCCGACCTGGACCGGCTGGAGGAACTGGCAGTACGTCTTCACCGACTACCCGTTCTTCTGGCCCGCACTGCGCAACACCCTGTGGCTGGTCGTCGTCATGGTCACGCTGCGGGTGGTCTTCGGGCTCGGCATCGGCCTGCTGATCACCAAGGTCAAGACCGGCGCCGGCTTCTTCCGGACGGCGTTCTACCTGCCGTACCTGGCCCCTCCCGTCGCCGCGACCATGGCGTTCGCGTTCCTGCTCAACCCCGGCACCGGGCCGGTCAACAGCATCCTCGGCAGCATCGGACTGCCGCAGCCGGGCTGGTTCAACGAACCCGCCTGGTCGAAGCCGGCCCTGACCATGCTGGCGTTGTGGGGCATCGGCGACCTGATGGTCATCTTCATGGCGTCCCTGCTCGACGTACCGCAGGAGCAGTACGAGGCGGCGTCGCTGGACGGAGCGGACGCGTGGCAGCGGTTCCGGTACGTGACACTGCCGAACATCTCGCCGATCGTGCTGTTCGCCGTCGTCACCGGCGTCATCCAGACGATGCAGTACTACACGCAGCCGCTCGTCGCCGGAAAGGTGGCGAGTGGCGTGATCGGCGGGGCGGGCCAGCAGTTCGAGCCCGGATACCCGGACAAGTCCACGCTGACCTTGCCGCAACTCGTGTACCACCTGGGCTTCCAGCGTTTTGACACCGGCGGGGCCTCGGTCATCGCCCTCGTGCTGTTCGCGCTCGCGATGGTGTTCACCGCCTTCCTGATGCGGTCGATGAGTGAGAGGAGCGCGGCATGACCGCCACCGCGATCTCGTCTCCGGTCACGCTGACGCCGGCCGCGCGCACGGCACGCCGTACCCGATTCCTGCACTGGATCGGTGTCCATTCACTGGCCATCGCGGCCGCACTGTTCTTCGTGCTGCCGTTCGTGTTCATCTTCCTCACCGCACTGATGAGCGACCAGCAGGCGCTCACCCGCGACCTGTGGCCGGACAGCTGGCATTGGGAGAACCTGCGGACCGTCTGGGAGACACCCGGCTTCCTGACCTGGTGGAAGAACACCTTGCTGTACGCCGGACTCGGCACGGCGCTCACGTTGCTGTCGAGCATCCCGGTCGCTTATGCCCTGGCCCGCTTCACGTTCCGCGGCCGTAACGTCGTACTGATGCTGGTGATCGCCACGATGATGCTGCCGCCGCAGGTGGTGATCGTGCCGATGTACCTGTTCTGGGCCAAGCAGCTGCACCTGTCCGGGACGCTCTGGCCGCTGATCATCCCGATGGCGTTCACCGACGCGTTCTCGGTGTTCCTGCTGCGGCAGTTCCTGCTGACGATCCCGAAGGACTACGTGGACGCCGCCAAGGTCGACGGTTGCGGCGAGTTCAAGGCGCTGGTCCGGATCGTACTGCCGATGGCGAAGCCCGCGATCGCGGCCGTGGCGCTGTTCCAGTTCTTCTACTGCTGGAACGACTACTTCGGCCCACAGATCTACGCCAGCGAGAACCCGGCCGCTTGGACCCTCAGCTACGGCCTGGAGTCCTTCAAGGGCGCACACCACACGAACTGGAACCTCACGATGGCAGCCACGCTCCTGGTGATGGCCCCGGTCATCATCTTGTTCTTCTTCGCCCAAAAAGCCTTCATCGAGGGCGTCACACTGACAGGGGTCAAGGGATGAAACTGACAGTCGTCGGTGGCGGGTCCACCTATACGCCTGAACTCGTCGACGGATTCGCCCGGCTGCGGGACACATTGCCGGTGTCGGAGCTGGTGCTGGTCGATCCGGTGGCCGACCGGCTGGAGCTGGTCGGTGGGCTGGCGCGGCGCATCTTCGCGAAACAAGGCCATGCCGGCCGGGTCATCACGACCTCCGACCTGGACGCGGGCATCGACGGTGCGGACGCCGTCCTGCTGCAGCTGCGCGTCGGCGGGCAGGCGGCGCGCAACGAGGACGAGACCTGGCCGCTGGAGTGCGGCTGCGTCGGTCAGGAGACGACGGGTGCAGGCGGTCTCGCCAAGGCGCTGCGAACCGTGCCCGTCGTGCTGGACATCGCCGAGCGGGTACGGCGTACCAACCCGGACGCGTGGATCATCGACTTCACCAACCCGGTCGGCATCGTCACGCGGGCCCTGCTGTCGCATGGGCACAAGGCCGTCGGACTGTGCAACGTGGCGATCGGGTTCCAGCGCCGGTTCGCCGCGATGCTGGGTGTCACGCCCGAGGAGGTGGCGCTCGACCACGTCGGGCTGAACCACCTCACCTGGGAGCGAGCGGTCCGCGTCAACGGCGAAGACATGCTGCCGAAGCTGCTCGCCGACCACCTCGGCGAGATCTCCGACGACCTGCATCTCCCGTCCCACGTCGTACAGCAGCTGGGCGTCGTACCGTCGTACTACCTGCGCTACTACTACGCGCACGACGAGGTGGTGCAGGAGCTGCGCACCAAGCCGTCCCGGGCGGCTGAGGTCGCTGCACTCGAGAAAGAGCTGCTGGACATGTACGCCGACCCGCAGCTCGACGAGAAGCCCGCCCTGCTCGAGAAGCGCGGCGGTGCGTACTACTCGGAGGCCGCCGTCGCACTCGCCTCGTCACTGCTCAACAACACCGGTGACGTCCAAGTGGTCAACACGCTCAACAACGGCACGCTCCCGTTCCTGGCCGGCGACGCGGTCATCGAGGTGCCAGCCACGGTGAACGCACAGGGCGCAAAGCCGCTGCCGGTGTCTCCACTGGAACCTTTGTACGCCGGACTGGTCGCGCATGTGACGGCGTACGAGGACTTGGCGCTCGAGGCCGCTGTGAAGGGTGGAGCCGAGCGCGTGTTCCAGGCGCTGCTGTCGCATCCGCTGGTCGGCCAGATCGCTGTCGCGCAAGAGCTGACGGACAAGCTGCTGGCGCACAACAAGGACTACCTGCCGTGGGCGCGCTAGTTCCGGGCGGCGTCCTCGCCTTCGACGCCGGCAACAGCAAGACGGACGTCGCACTGGTCGCCGCCGACGGCACAGTACTCGGTACGGCGCGTGGCGCCGGTTTCGAACCGCAACGGATCGGTCCGGCCGCAGCCGTCGACGGACTGGAGCCACTGGTGCGG
The DNA here is from genome assembly GCF_053603655.1 of Kribbella sp. NPDC004138. NCBI lineage: Bacteria > Bacillati > Actinomycetota > Actinomycetes > Propionibacteriales > Kribbellaceae > Kribbella > Kribbella sp. NPDC004138. The sequence goes on along the minus strand of NZ_JBSGFZ010000001.1, from coordinate 296,325 downwards.
GCTGCCGCAGCGGAGGCCGGTCTGCGCGTTGGCGACGTACCGCTGGTGCAACACATCTCGGCGTGCCTGGCCAACGCCGATCTGCCGGTCGAGGTCGAGCAACTGACCGCTGCCTTCGAGCACCGCCGCTGGGCCGAGTCGGTGTACGTCGCCAACGACACGTTCGCCCTGCTCCGGTCCGGAGTCGACGAGCCGCGCGGGGTCGCAGTGGTGTGCGGAGCGGGCATCAACTGCTCGGGCATGCTGCCGGACGGGCGGACCGCGCGCTTCACGGCGCTGGGCAAACTGACCGGCGACTGGGGCGGCGGCGCACAGTTGGCCGAGGAGGCGTTCTGGTCGGCGTCACGGGCAGAGGACGGACGCGGTCCGGCGACCGTGCTGCGGACCGCGTTGCCGACGCACTACGGGCTGCCGACACTGACCGCGGTGATCGAGGCCTTCCACCTCGGCGACCTGCCGGCCGAGCGGCAGCTGGAAGCCGGGCCGGTACTGTTCCAGGTCGCGGCCGCCGGTGATCTTGTTGCCCTGGGCATCGTTCAGCAGCAGGCCGAGGAGATCGTCGCGATGGCCTCGAGCGCGTTGCGGCGGCTCGACCTGCTCAGCGAACCGGTCACGGTGGTGCTCGGCGGCGGCGTCCTTACCGCGGGGCACCCGATCCTCCTCGACCAGGTCACGCGGTTGCTCGCCGAGATCGCCCCGAAAGCGGTGCCGCGCGTCGTCGACGTACCGCCGGTGGTTGGCGCGGCGCTGCTCGGCCTTGACCACACCGCCGCCGGAGCGAGCGCTCAGGAACGGCTGCGTGCGGCGTTCGCGCCACCGCCGGCGGCCTGATATTGCAGCCGTGTTTCATTCGAGACCGATGCAAACTCCCGAGTGCGGTGTGGCGTCCCACGAGTAGGACCACATCCACTCGGGAGGTCGATGATGATTCGAAGGATCATGGGTCTCGGCGCCACCACCGCACTCGCGGTGACCGCACCGCTGCTCCTCACCGGTGCCGCGCCGGCCGATGCGACAACCACCACCTGCCGCGGTTCCGCGGCGAGTGTCTCCGCAGTGACGTACGCCGACCGGCTCGTCCGCGCATGGGGTAGCGGAGACACCGCGACCGCCGGTTGCTACGCCTCGACGGCCACCTCACGCACGCTCTTCGGACAGGCGTCGCCCGGCGGCATCCACTGGCGGCGCGTCTCCACCGAGGGCGCCGCGGGGACGATCTATGTGACGTACCACGACGATGCGCGCGGCGGGAACCTGACGATCGGCGTCCAGAACGTCGGCCTGCGCGCGGCGAACGGCTGGCACGCGGCGTACACCGCCAAGTTCACCGGCGAACCGAAGGCGTGGAACGCGGTCCAATGGGCCGACAACCTCGTCCGCGCCTGGGGCCGCGGTGACACGAAGTGGACGGCGTACTACGCGACGCCTCGCGCGGCGCAGCAGCTGCACGCGGTCGCGGCGACGGGCGGCCCGCACTGGACGCGGATCGCCACCGAGGGCGCAGCCGGCACGACGTACGTGACGTATCGCAACGACGTCACCCGGCACACGCTGGCGATCGGCGTGTCGAATGTCGGGCTGTCACAGGGCGACGCGCACGCGGCGTACACCGTGCAGTACCACTAGTTCCTTGAGCTCGACCTGCTTCGGTGTAATCATGATTACATGAGTACGCAGACAGAGCAGGAGAAGGTGCGGGGCTGGCTGACCGGGCGGTTGCCCGGCGACTGGTTCGAGGGCGAGACCGAGCTGGAGATCGACCGGGACGAGATCCTGATCGTCGGCCGGATCCCCGCACCCGAGCAGACCAAGGACGTGAGCGCCGCCGAGCGCTCCGCCGCCGAGAGCGGGCGGATCAAGCAGTTCCGTGAGGACACCCGCGACCGCCGGATCGAGATCGCCCGCGAGTTGGAGCACGCCACCCGGCGCAAGGTCGCGTGGGGCGTGCGCTGCGGTGAGACCAGGACCGTCTTCACCTCGCTGTCCGCGCCGGTGATGACCAGACTCCGCCAGCCCGAACGCCAGGTCCTCGACACCCTCGTCGACGCCGGCGTGGCCCGCTCCCGCAGCGACGCCCTCAGCTGGTGCGTCAAACTCGTGGCCCAGCACAGCGAGACCTGGCTGGCCGACCTCCGCGAGGCGATGACAAAGGTCGAAGAGGTCCGCAAGGCAGGCCCCGACAACAACTGACAGGCCCCCGCACCTGTCTGCTGTTGCTGAGCAACGGGCGGCAACCCGGTGGGGTTGCCGCCCGTTCTCGAGGAGAATCCGCTCGATTACTGCCCCTGCGGCCAGTTGCCGTTCGGCGGGGTTCCGTTGGACCAGTTGCCGGCACTGTGCGCGGCTGGGTGCTGCTCAGGCTGCGCCTGCGGCATCTGCTGCGTGGGCTGCGGGTAGTCGCCCTGGTACTCGCCTTGGTACTCGGCTTGGCCTTGGTAGCTGCCCTGGTAGTTGCCCTGGGCCGGGTACGCGGCCGTGCCGTTGTCCATGCCGTTCTGGTCGGCGGGCTTGACCATCTTGTCCTTGTCGAACAGGTTGCCCAGTGCGCGACCGGCCATCTCGCGACCCCCGAGGCCGAAAGCGAGACCGAGAGCGAGCGCGCCGCCCGCGAGCACGATCAGCAGCGTGTTGCCGGTGAGCTGGACGGCGACGCCGAGCTGGGTCAGGGCGGCGAACGCGGCGTACACCAGGACCGCGTACCGGGCCACCTTGGCGAGGGTCTCGTTCCCGGTCGCGCCGCGGATGATCGCGGCCAGGAAGTTGGCGAACAGCGCCGCCAGGCAGACGATCACGATCGCAGCGAAGATCCGCGGGATGTAGCCGAGCATGTCGCTCATGAAGTTCGAGATCTCCGGCACGCCGAGCGCCGAGGCGAACATCGTGAAGCTGATCAGGAACACGAACCAGAACACGACCTTGCCGAGCATCGCCGAAGCGGTCAGCCCCGTGCCCGACCGTTGCAGCACGCCGGAGACGCCGGCCCGTTCCATCCAGCCGTCGAACCCGACCCGGCCGAGCAACCGGCCGACGAGATTGCCGAGGATCTTGGCCACGAAGTAGCCGACGACCAGGATGACCAAACCGCCCAGCAGGTTCGGGATGAACGACAGCAGTTTGCTGAAGGCATCTTCGAACGGCTGGGTGAAGTCGATTGCTAATGCTGACATCGGATGAACCCTTCCGACTGGCCCGCATCCGCTGTCGGCACAGGACTGCACCAACCCCGGCACGGGCGGATGCAGTGGTGTCCAGTATGACTCGTACCCTCAGGTGCCGAAGGCAAACAGTTCTCCGGGCGCGGCGAGCAACGAAGGGTGTTTGCATAAGGCAATCACTGTCTTCACGCTTCGGTCCTTACCCTGGCGGCTGAACCGCTTCAGGCGTTTGCGATCCTGTGGGTATGAACGATGTGCTGATCCGCCGGGCCACCGCCGCCGACGTCGCCGCGATCGTCGCGATGATCGCCGACGACCAACTCGGCGCCACCCGCGAGTCGCTCGACGACCTGACGCCGTACCTGGCGGCCTTCGAGCAGATCGACGCCGACCCCAACCAGCTGCTGATGGTTGCCGATCGCAACGACGAGGTGATCGGCACGCTGCAGCTCACGATCATCCCCGGCCTGTCCCGCCGCGGCTCCACCCGCGGCCTGATCGAGGCCGTCCGCGTCGCCGCCCCCGCCCGCGGCTCCGGCCTCGGCAGCACCCTGATCCGCTGGGCCGTCGAGGAGTCCCGCACCCGCGGCTGCGCCCTCGTCCAACTCACCTCGGACAAAACCCGCACCGACGCCCACCGCTTCTACACCACCCTCGGCTTCACCAATTCCCACGAGGGCTTCAAACTAAAGCTCAGCTGACCCGCTTCGCCGGAGCGGTGAAGGTGTTGCACGACGCCGGGTTCGCGCTGCCGAAGGCCCGGATCGACCAGTAGCCGTGATTCTTGCGAGAGCCGTGGTCGCGGACCTCGCCGTACTCGTCGCCGACGTGCTGGACGATGTAGCGCCAGATCTCCAGGCGCTCCCCGGACAGCCGGAAGGCCGCCTTGTTGGCGCCCAGGAAGGCCGCACCGAGGCAGCTCGCCTGCAACTCCTTGCGACGCCGCACCTCGAGCTGACCCGTCTCGGACTTCCCGTGCATCAACTCGGTGTACAGCGTCAGAATGCCGACCGACCGTTGCACGTGGTGGCCGTACTCGTGCGCGATCATCCGTTGGAAGTCGATCGTGTTCGCCACCGGGTCGTCCGCACCTAGGTACCTCTCCACCGCGAAACAGATCTTCCCGGTGAGGCCGCTCCAATGGTAGAACGCGCCGGAGGTCGTAGGTGGGTCCGAGCACTCCGGCGTCGCCGCCGGACGCTTCGAGGAGTAGGCGAACACCTCAGGCGGAGTCAGAACCGCGTCGGACTTCTCCACTACGGGTGCCCACGCTTCGTCCATACACCCGACAAGCACCTTGGCATACGCGACCATCGCCGCCTTGGAGGTCAGGTTCGGCTGCGGCAGCGCGCACCGCACAGCGGGCACCTTGCCTGCTGAGTAGAGCTTGTGGTGCAGCACCGGGTCGGTCAGATTCGACCAGTCGGTCGGAGCCGGCCGGCCAGGTGTGGACCGCCGCGTCGGCGTGGGTATCGGTGTTCGCGTGGGTGTAGGTGTGGGCGTCGCCGCCGGGATGCTCGTCGGCGACACCACCGCAACGGGCTCGGTGCGCGCACAGCCGACCAAGCCGAACAAGGCGCCGATCGCGATCACCGCCTTCAGCCGACGGAGCATCAACTCACCTTGGCGGGTGGGGCGGTGAAGGTGTTGCAGAGTTTGGGGTCGGCGGCCTTGAAGGCGGGTTCGGACCAGAGCCAGTGGTTCTTGCGGGAGCCGTGGTCGCGGATCTTTTTCGGGTTGTACTCGTCGCCGCTGTGCTGGGTCTCCCACTCCCACAGCTCCAGCTTGCGGCCGGTGAGGCCGAGCGCCTGCTTGTTCGCACCGAGGAAGGCCGCCCCGAAGCAGCTGGCCTGTAACTCCGTACGCCGGCGCCACTCGAGCTTCTCCGCCGGCGCCTTCTCCCAGCCCTCGCGAGACCAGGCGGCGGTCAGCATCTCGGTGAGGTTCTGCACGTGGTGGCCGTACTCGTGCGCCATCGTGTCGATCATCCACACCCGCGCCGCGAGCGGCTCGTCCTTGTAGTACTTCAGGTCCTTCTTCCAGCTGACGTAGATGCTCTCGTCGGCCGGACAGTAGAACGCGACGTTCTCCTGACCGGTGCAGCTCGCGGAGGTGGTCTGGTTCGTCTGCAGGACGACCTTCGGCGCCCGGAACGGATATCCGGACTTCTTCAGCACCGGAGCCCACGCGTTGTTCAGGCAGGGGAGCAGAGCCCGGTAGTACCTGAGGATCGCCGACTGCGAGTTCGGTTTGATCGCCGGCTCCTTGCAGGTGACAGTCGCCACCTTGCCCGCGCTGTAGATCTCGTTGAAGCGGAGGCGGATCACGTCCGGGACCACGGGAGCCGTGACGGTGACGGTGGGGTCCGGGGGGACGGGGAGTGGGGCCTCGGACTTCTTGACCGACGGCTGGGAGAGGGGGCGTTGGACGCCGTACGAGTTGACCAGCTTGAAGCCGCCGATGGTGGCCGCGGTCAGCATCACGACGACCAGGATCGACAGGCCCGCGACGACGGGGCGGGAGTACTGGCGCGGCGGCGCGGCCGGGGCGGGCTCCGTGGTGAACTGGGCGCCGGAGCGGGACGGGTTCGAGTGCCAGCCGGACGGACGGGAACCGCCGACGCGGCGGGTGCCGGTCAGCGGCGGGAGCGGGCCTCCGGTGAGCGGCGCGGCCGGCGGGCCGCTGTACTCGCTCGTGGTGCCGGGCTCGGTGGGCAGCGGACGGGCCTTGCGGCGCATCGACGACTCGTCGAACGATGTCGAGCGCGCCCTGCCCAGACGGGCAGGTTGTGCGGTCTGCAGGGTCAGCGGACGCGAACCGGGTGCGGGATCGCCGCCGGACAGGAAGTGTCCGGGTTCCGGCGTACCCTCCTCGGACTCAGGCATCGTTCGCTCCCTTACGTTCAGCTGACCTTGGCGGATGCTGCGACGAAAGTGTTGCAGGCTCCCGGGCTGGTTGTCGCGAAGCCCTGGTTCATCCACAGCGCGAGGCTCTTGCTGGAGCCGTGGTCGCGGACCTTGTCCTTGGTGTGCTCGTCGCCGCGCCGCTGGATCAGGCCGGTCCACTGGCGCAGCAGTTCGCCGCGCAGCGGGAAGCTCGCCTTGGCCGCCCCGAAGAACACGGCGCCGAAGCAGTACGCCTGCAGTGCGGAGCGCCGCTGCACCTCGAGCTGGGCGTTCTTGTTCGCCGCGGTGTCGGCGAGGTTGTCGGCGGCGTCGGCCATCCCGGTCAGGCTCTGCACGTGGACGCCGTACACGAAGCCGAAGGACTGCGCCATTTCCGCGCGCACCTCGGCCTTGTTCTTCGGGTAGTCCTCGACGACGGTCTGCCACGGCATGGTCACGCTGCCGCCGTGCTCGTCCTGGCAGTACAGCGCGAGATCGTGCTGGACGCCGCACGCGGTCTCGTCACCGTCGTCGAAGATGATCAGGTTCGGCGACCGGAACTCGAATCCGGCCTTCGCGACGACCGGCTGCCACGCCTTGTCCAGGCACGCGGTGAGCGCCTGGTAGTACGAGCGGACGTTCTCCTTCGACGTGGGGCGGAACGCCGGCTCCGGGCAGTTCGCCACCGCCAGCCGGCCCACGGAGTAGATCGCGTTCTTGCCGACGATGTCGGCGTCCGGCGTCCCCTTGCCGACCGGTTCCTGGGTGGCGGTCGTCCCGCCGCTCGGCTTCGTGGACGGCATCGGGGTGCTGACGAAGCCGTCCGAGGAGAGCACCTTGACCGCGAACGTCGCGCCGCCGGCGAGGAACAGCAGCACCGCGACGACCATCAACGCGATCAGGGCCTTCGACCGCTTCTTCGGGACGAACGGCACCGGTTCGGGGTGGAACACCTCCCGGTACGCCGCGGCCGCCCGGTCACCGGCCGGCGGCGGTCCGAGCCGGCTGCCGGACAACGTCGTACGGCGGGAGTCGATCCGGGACCCGGTCAGTTGCGGCGGGGCCGGCGGCGCGTCGCCGCCGAGGCGCGGTGTGGGTGCCGCCAACGGCGCAGCCCCGCCCGCCGTACGATCATCGGCCGTGCCCTGCTCACCATCGCCACCCGGCAGGAAATGCCCAGGCTTGGGTGCCGGCTTGTCCGCCATAGTTTCCGCTTCTCCCCAGTAACCGGACTTTGCCCGGTCCCACCCGATCCGTCGAACGGGCCGGAACACCCCCGGTGCCGGCCGCCGGCTGATATTACGGCCTGGACCGCGATGCGGAGAACCGGATTGCAGCTATTGACACCGTTCCGCGACCGTATCCACACACCGTGGTCAGCTGACTACGCTGCCGTGGGCCAGGAAGTGTGGGCTGCCGGCCTGGAGTCTGGGGTCGGATTCGACCTGCCGGGCCAGGAGGACGGCGGCGGGAAGCAGGCCGTCGACGGTGTCCGGCGCGGCGTTCTGGAGGATGTTGGCCGCGGGGCCTTCCACACCCAGGACCTCGACGCCGGCGAGGCCGGCTGCGGCGAGTTCGGTGGAGAGTTCGTCGGCGTGGTGGAAATAGGCGACCGTGAAGCCGGAAGAGCCGTCGATGCTGCCGGAATGGAAAGCGTCCACGAAGAGCGGCAGGCTCTCGTCGGTGAGCGTTCCGTTGCTGCCGGCCTCCAGCAGACCGCCGAACCGGTTGATCGCCGCCGCGACCACTACCCCGCCCGGCCTCGTCACCCGGACCGCCTCGGCCAGCGCCTGAGCACGGTCGGCAGCGTCGACCAGGTGGTAGAGCGGCCCGAGCAGCAGCGTCACGTCCACGCTCGCGTCCGCCTGCCGCAGCGCCCGCGCATCGCCGACCTCGGCAGCGAAGGTGCCGATCGCCGCCGCCTGCTCCACGTGCTCGTCCACCGGATCCACGAGCGTCACCTGATGCCCGTCCGCTGCGAGCCAGCGCGCGTGGACGCCGGTCGCGCCACCGACGTCCAGTACGACGGCCGCGGGCGGCAGCCAGCGGCGCAGCAACTCCTGGGTGCGCAGGTACTCGAGCCGGCCGTGCCCGGGGACGACCAGCCGGTCGTTCTCGAGGTACCGGTCCCGATAGAAGGAACGAATTGCCGGATCAAGTTCAGTCATCCACCCACTGTGCGGGACGAAAATGCCGGGCACACCAGGTTTTGCCGCCGCTACCCTGTGCCGGTGACGGACCTGAAGCACGACGCCTACCCACGCTCCAGCACGTACGACGCCGAGTGGCTGCTGGCCCGCGACATGGGCCCGAATCCCCTGTGGCTGCTGGAGGATCTCGCCCGCGACCTCGACCTGCGCCCCGGCCAGCGTGTGCTCGACCTCGGCTCCGGGAAGGGCGCCACCGCGGTCTTCCTCGCCAAGGAGTACGGCGTCCAGGTCTGGGCCGCCGACCTGTGGATCGACCCGACGGACGCCGCCGCGCACATCGACCGCGACGACGTCGTGACGCTGAAGGCCGAGGCCCATGCGCTGCCGTTCGCGCAGGGGTTCTTCGACGCCATCGTCTGCATCGACGCGTACGAGTACTTCGGCACCGCGGACAACTACCTGCCCTACATCACGAGCTTCCTCAAACCCGGCGGCCAGTTCGGCGTCGCGACGCCCGCGATGCGGCAGGAGGTCCGCGAGCTCGGCCACATCCCGGAGCACATCAAGAAGGCGGTCGGGTGGGAGGCGCTCGCCTGGCACACGGCCGACTGGTGGCGGTTCCAGTGGGAGATCACGGAGCTCGTCGACGTCACCGCGGCGCGACTGCAGGACAACGGCTGGGCGGACTGGATCCGCTGGTCGCGCGCGGTTTCGGAGTTCCGCGGCGAGGACAAGAGCACCCTCGAGATGCTCGAGGCCGACAACGGTCAATACCTGACCTTCGCCGTCCTCGCCGCCCGCAAGCGCTGACCCGCCTGGCATGCTGGGGGCATGAGCTGGGCTGTCTATGCGATGCGCGGACCAGGAGGCGTACGGCGCCTCGACGATCTACCGGTCGACTACGAGCCGCCGGCGGTGGGTCTCGTCACCGACGTGGTGGCCACCGTCCGGGAAGTGGTGCCGGACGTGGACACGAGCAAGCCGTCCTGGCTGGCGCTGCGAAGTCCGGAGTACGACGTCGAGATGACGATCGGCAAGGGCGTCGAGGTCCGGGACATCACCTTCTACCTCAACGACGGCCCGCGCTCGATCCCGATCGTGATGGAGATCAGCCGGCGGCTCGGCGTCACGCCGTACGACACCGAGTCCGGCGATTTCCTCACCGAGGAGTCCCGGCCGCCGGTCCCGCCGCCGATGACGCCGGACGAGATCAAGATGAACAAGCCGAAGTGGTGGAAGTTCGGCCGTAAGTAGGTCCGGTATTCAGGACCTGGTGGCGACCAGGGTGCCGATCTTGTTGATCCGGTGTTCGGGGTTGCCGAGTTCGTCGTGCCAGTAGTTGCCGGCCGCGTGATCCTCAGGGGTGGCGCAGGTGGAGATCGTGATCATGGCGCTCGTCGGCGTGGCGCCGGGGTTGCCCGGTACGGCGGCGTTCTGCTGTGCCTTCTCGGCGGGCTTGCGGAACGAGATCGTCATCGTCCGGGTGACCAGGTAGTCGTACTCGATTCCGCCGGCGGTCACCAGGATGTGGTCGCCCTCACGCAGGTCCGGCGCGTGTTCGAGGGGCCGGTTGTGGCTGACGCGGTGGCCGGTGACGATGAAGTTCCCGATCTCGCCGGGGCCGACACCGCCGGCCCGGCCGCGCGGGCTGGCGGCGAAACCGCGGTCCTGGATCCGGGTGCCGGGGCGGTCGTCCGCGGTGCCGGTGTAGGCGACCACGCGCAGGTTACGCACGCCGATGGCAGGAATCGACATCGTCACCGGCCCCGCCGCCGTCGGCCTCGCGGGCGTCGGGGTACGGCTCGGCGAGCGGGCCGGGGACGGCGGCGCGGAGCTGGACGGCGTGGGGTTCGACGGAGTCCCGCTGGTTGGCGGGTCAGCGGTGGTTGGCGGGGCGGAACTGGTGGACGGCAGGGGCGACTCGCCGGACGGAGCGACGTCGCTGCATCCGACCAGCGCCAGCACCACGACCAGAGCGCCTACCAGCCTCACCCCTCGACGGTAGACACAAGGGCCGAAAACTGCCCGAAAGGGCAACCGCTCGGCCGCTCGACAGGCCTCAGCCCGGCAGGCTCGACAGGTAGTGCACCCGCGAGACGCCGTACGCGCGGACCCGATCACGCTCAGGTGCACTACCCGCCCCGCCGACACCTCCTGTCGAGCGGGCTCTCAGTCCAGCAAGGTCAGCTCGGCCGGTCCGAGCCGCAGAACGCCGGACGTGAGCGGCGTCGCACGGATACCGCCACGCCCGCGCAGCGCCTTCATCGCGCCAGGTGCCAGGACCTCGTCCATCCACGCGCACGGATTGGCCGGCCGGTTGGCCTGGAAGGTGACCGGCCCGTCGCCCGAGTCCAGCACGAACTGCCGGCCGGCGACCCGGGTACCGTCGGCGGAGCGGTGCGCCGCGAGTTCGTCGATCGGGAAGCCGCGCAGGACGATGTTGCGCCGCGTGAGCCGCGGGTCGAGCGGCGCGGGCAGGCCGAGCTTGTCCTGCACTTCATCCAGCGCAGCCGCGTCGATCAGCGTGACGGCGGCGTTCTTGTGGATCGACTGCGCGTAGTACCGGTCGCCAACGATCCCCAGGCCGGCGCGGAGCTCGATCGACGCGCGGTCGGTCGGCTCGGGGTCGGGGCGCGGCCCGTCCTGCGGGCGCCCTTCGTAGGCGTGCCGGCTGGAGACCACCAGTGCGATGACGTCGACTCTCATGGTTCAGCCCCAGGTGAGCGGGTCGAGGAGACGGAAGAAGTGCAGGCGGCGCTGGTCCGGATCCGGGACGCCGTACGCCTCGAGGAACGGCGCCGGGTCGGCCGACCACTCGTCGTGGAGCTGGATCGTGGTGAGCGCGAGGTCGGTGTACCGGTCGGAGACGCCGAGCCGGCCGAGATCGATCAGCCCGGTGACCGCCAGGGTGTCAGGGTCGAAGAACACGTTCGGCAGGCAGGCGTCGCCGTGGCAGACGACCGGCTCCAGGACACTCTCGACATAAGGGCGCTCGGCAACTACCTGCGCCAGCAGATCGGCAGGATCCAGCCGGCGCCACTCGTCGGTGAGGAACTGCGGATTCACCGCACCCCGCCGTACGACATCGGCCGCGGTCGCGATCACCTGCTCCAGTAGACGCTCGAACGGGCAGTCCTTCAGTGCATGCAGGTCGCGCAGCGCTGCACCCAGACTCCGCATCGCGCGCTCGTGGGTTCCGGGCGGCAGAGTGTCGGCAGGCACACCGGGAACGGCCGACGTCGTCAGGCACGCACCGTCGGGCGAGTCCGTCCAATCGACGACCGTCGCCCCTGGGAAGCCTGTCCCCGCGAGCCACTCGACGCGGTCGCGCTCGGCTGTCAGATCCGCGATCCCCTCGGGTCCGCAGCACTTGGCGAACACGTCGCCGCGCCGGTAGACGGACAGACCGGACTCGCCGATGTCGACCGGGGCCCAGTCGTCAGACGATGGCGTGAGCAAGTCTCTCCCTCGTGTGCTGGAGGATCGCGGTCACCGGCCGCCCGGTCACCAGCTTGCCGTCGGCAACGAAACCTTCCTCGCGACCGGTCAGGTCCTGGATCAACCGCTCGCGCCACAGGTCCCGCAGCTCGGGTTGCGTTTTCGCCAGGTTCCGTAGCTCACCGGGATCGTCGACCAGGTCGAACAGCTGCTCCACGCCGCGCTCGGATCCCCAGACGTACTTGGTCTTCCCGTCCGTCACCCACTGGATCGACTGCCCGAAGTGCAGGTGCTCGCCGTGCAACCACTCCCGCACCGGCACCGACTCCCCGCGCAGGAACGGCGCCAGCGACACCCCGTCGACCGACGCCGGGATCGGCACGCCGGCCAGGTCCAGCAACGTCGGCATCACGTCGCGCAACTCGACCACCTGATCCACCACCCCACCGCGCACAGAACCAGCCGAGGCGCGATCCGCGACGATGAACGGCACCCGCGCCGACCCCTCGTACGGCACCGACTTCCGGAACATCCGGTGGTCGCCCATCATCTCGCCGTGGTCGGACGTGAACGCGAAGATCGTGTCGTCGTACACTCCGAAGTCGACCAGCGCCTCCCGAATCCGGTTGATCTGCAGGTCGATCTGCGCCATCAGGCCGTAGTACCCGGCCCGCGCGCGGTGCACGACCCGGTCCGGCAAGTCCCCGATCGACGCCTGGTAGTCCCCGTCCGTACGGAACTCGTCCCAGTCGCCCTCCCAGTCCCCCAGCTCCCGCTCGTACGGCGGGAGCGCGTTGTACTGGTCGAACGCCCACGCCGGCGGGTCGTACGGCGGGTGCGGCCGATGGAACGACAGATACAGGAAGAACGGCCGCGACGGGTCGCGCCGGTAGAGCCACTCGATCGTCTGCGTGCCGATCCAATGCGTCGGGTGCAGCTCCTCCGCCTTGTCCCACGGCCGTGCGACCACCGAGTTGCAGTTCACCCCGTGGTCGAAGTACTCCGCGTCCGGCGACACCCCGGGCTGCCGCCGCAGCCAGGGCACGTAGTCGTCGAAGAACCCGAACTGCTGCCGATGCGTACGCCGGGCGTGGTGCAGGAACCCGTCGTGCAGGACCACGTCGTCGAACCCGAGCCGCGCCCGCTCCGGCCAGACGTGCATCTTCCCGATCGCCTGCGTGTGGTACCCCGCCCGGCGGAACTCGCCCTGCACCGTCGCCGGATGCGCGGCGTCGAACGGTACGCCGTCGGTGTACCCGACCCGCCCGTGCCGCTCCTGCGACTGCCCGGTGAACAACGCCACCCGGGCCGGCACGCACGTCGGCGTCGCGGAGTAGCCGCGGCTGAACCGCACCCCGGTGCGCGCCAGTTCGTCCAGGTGCGGCGTCTCGACGTACGGGTGGCCGGCGCACGACATCGCGTCCCCACGCCACTCGTCGACACAGATCAGTACGACGTTGGGTTGACTCAAGAAGACTCCCGAACGATCAGCTGCCAGGGGAAATCGAACACTTCGCCGGGCGCGCCCTCGCGGTCGGTCAGCCGCCCGACGATGATCTTGGCCAGCGCCTCGTTGAAGTCGACCGGTCCGACCGTCGACAGCGACGGGTCGAGATGCTCGCCCTCGGGCGTGTTGCCGACGCCGACGATCGCCAGCTCCCGCGGTACGTCGATCCGCAGCCGGTGCGCCGCCCGGACGGCGGCGATCGCGGCGAAGTCGGTCGTGCAGTAGATCGCCGTCGGCCGGTCCGGCTTGGTGAGCAGCGCCATCGCGGCCCGGTACGCGCCCTCGGGGTGCTGCTCGAAGATCTCGATGTCCTGGTCGCGGATCGGCTTGTCCGCCGCGCGCAGGGTGTTCAGATACGCGTCGAAGCGGGCGAACCCGGTGGTCCGTGAGGTGAGCGCGCCGACCCGGTCGTGATGCTCCAGCAGGTGCTCGACCGCGAGATGGCAGCGCGGCTCGGCGCCGGACCGAATCACGTCGAAGCCCTGCGGCTCCAGGGTTTCGCTGAACACGACGATCTGCACGCCCTGCGCCGCGAACGCGGCCAGCTCCGCGATCTGCTCCGGGGCCGGCGCGATGCTGTCGATGAAGATCACGTCGGGCGTCCGGTTCGCCAGCACGGTGCGCCAGTCCCCGTCGGCGACGATCAGCGCGGTCTTGCCGAGCGGGGTCACCGCCGTACTGACGGTGGCCGCGACCGCCTGCGACCACGGGTCCGCGAGCACGTTCAGCGACAGCAGGACCAGGTCCGACTTGCCGGTACGGATCGCGCGGGCCGCGTCGTTGCGCCGGTAGCCCAGGCGCGACGCGGCCTCGCGGACCCGGTCCGCTGTCGAGTCCTTGATCGTGTGGCTGCGGTGCCGTCCGGACAGCACGTAGGACACGGTCGCGACCGAGACACCGGCCTCCTTCGCGACCATCCGCAGCGTCGGCCGCTCAGCCAAAGGTGAGGACATATGTCGATTCTTGCAGATCAGCCCTTGACCGCACCGGTGATGACGCCCTTGGTGAAGTGCCGTTGGAGGAACGGATACACCATCGCGATCGGGACCAGTGCGACCACCACCACGGCCATCTGCAGCGACTGGGGCTGCGGCGGCGGATGGACGCCAAGCTGGTCCGCGGACAGGGACTTGCCCTGCAGGACGTAGGTCCGCAGGATCACCTGGACCGGCCACTTCGAGGTGTCGTTGAGGTACAGCAGGGCGTTGAAGAACGCGTTCCAGAACCCGACCGCGTAGAACAGGCCGACGACTGCGATCACCGCCTTCGACAGCGGCATGACGATGCGGCGCAGGATGGTGAAGTCGCTCGCGCCGTCGATCCGCGCGCTCTCCAGCAGCTCGCCCGGAACATTCATGAAGAAGGTGCGCAGGACAACGAAGTTGAAGGCGCCGAGCGCGCCCGGCAGGATCAGCGACCACAGGCTGTCGAGCAGTCCGAGCTGCTTCACCACCAGGAACATCGGGATGATGCCGGGCGCGAACAGCAACGTGAACAGCACCATCAGCAGCACCGGCCGCCCGAACAGCACCGGCCGTGACGTGGCGTACGCGAGCGCGATGGTGACGGCGAGCGCGATCGCCGTACCGACCAGCGTCACGAAGACGCTGACCAGGATCGCCCGTCCCATCAGGCCGCCGGAGAACAGCGTCTGGTACGCCTTGAACGTCGGATGCGACGGCCACAGCACGTACCCGCCCGCGTCGATGATGTCCTTGTCGCTGGCCAGCGACGTCGAGATCACGACCAGGATCGGGATCACGATGACGAGCGCGAAGCCGCCCAGGACGACGGCCTTGATCGCCTGGTACGCCGGAGAAGGGTTTTCCTTCCACACCGGTCTCATGAAGCGCCTCGTTTCTGGAAGATGCCGGGCTCACCCAGGCGGTGGGCCAGCGCGTTGGCGCCCCACAGGAGAAGGGCTCCGACGACGCCCTTGGCCAACCCGGCCGCGGCGCCGCTGCTCCAGTCACCGCCGACCACACCGGCGTAGTACGTGAACGTGTCCAGTACTTCGGCGGCGCCCGGTCCGACCGAGTCGCGTTGCAGGATGAACTGCTCGAAGCCGACGCTGAGGATGTCGCCGATCCGCAGGATGAGCAGCAGCACGATGACGGTGCGCAGCGACGGCAGCGTGATGTGCCACAGCCGCCGCCAGCGCCCGGCGCCGTCCGCCGCGGCGGCCTCGTACAGCGACACGTCGACCGTGGTCAGCGCCGCGAGGAAGATGATCATCGCCCAGCCGGCGTCCTTCCAGATCAGCTGCGCGACGACGAGCAGCGGGAAGGTGTCCGGGTTGGTCATGAACGGGATCGGGTCCAGGCCGGCCTGCCGGAGCAGGTTGTTGACGAATCCGGCGCCGCCGAGCGACTGCTGGAACAGGGTCACGACCAGCACCCAGGACAGGAAGTGCGGCAGGTACGCGATGGTCTGGAACCAGCGCCGAAAACGGTTGCTGACCAGCGAGTCGACGATCAGCGCCAGCCCGATCGGCACCGGGAAGAACAGCAGCAGCTGGACGCCGGCCAGCACCAGCGTGTTCCGCAGCGCGTCCCAGAAGTCCGGGTTGTCGTACAGGTTGAGGAAGTTCTGCAGGCCGTTCCACTCGCTGTGCATGATGCCGAGGTACGGCTGGAAATCCTGGAAAGCGACCACGTTTCCGAGCACCGGCAGGTAGAAGAACACCAGCAGGAACAGCACGCCGGGGATCATCAGCAGCACCATCTGCCAGTCCCGGCGCCATTTCGCCTTCAGCGGCAGGCCGTTGGCGACCTGCCGCTTCGAGGAGTTCGGCTTCAGCATCGATCAGGACCCGGTGACCGGGACGCTCGACGGCAGCACGGCCGCGAACTCGTCGCGCATCTTGTCACCGCCGCCGGACTTCCAGCGCTTCAGCGCCGCGTCGTACGCGTCGATCTTCTGCCGGCCGGTGACGATGTCCACGATCGTGTCCCGGAACGCCGCGGTCAGCTTCGGACCGACCTTGCTGCTGGTGTCGGAGTACGTGCCCGCGGTCGGGTTCCGCATCGCGAACTTCAGCAGCTGCTGCTCGGTCGCGTAGATCTTCTTGGTGTCGTCGGGGTACGCCGGGTTGAAGATCACGCTCTCCGGCGAGTTCATGATCTGCAGCGCACTGACCAGACCGGGCGCCTGCTGCTGGCCGGCCTTCGTCAGCACCGGGTTCTGCTGCGCGTCGAGCTGGTACTGCTGGCCCTCGACGCCGAAGTTCTTGACCAGGTACTCCTTGGTGCCGAACGGCGCGGACAGGTAGTCCATCAGCGCGAGCAGCTCGCGGATGCGGCCCTCGTCGGTCTTCTTGAACGGCGTGAACCCGACCGTGCCGTAGCCCATGTCGTAGACCGGCTTCGCCTTGCCGTCGTGGCCGAACGGGATCATCGTGTCGACGAACAGCGACGGGTCCAGCGCCCGGAAGTCGGCGGTGGCCCGCGGACCGACCACGACCTGCGCGGCGATCTGGCCGTTCACGGTCTTCGGCGTGGCGTCGGCCAGGTTCAGGTCCGGGTAGAACACCTTCGCGGCCCAGAGCTTGGCGGCGTACTCGACGGCGGCCTTGTAGTTGTCGGTCTCGTACAAGTGGGTCAGCGAGCGGTCCTGGTTGACCCGCCAGCCGTTCGGGGCGCCGAACCACTCGCCGAACATGTGCAGCATGTTGATGATCGCCGGCTCGAGCGCGTAGTTCGTGCCGTTGGTCAGCTCCTTGCACTTGGCGAAGAACTCGTCCGCGGTCGCGCACTGCAGGCCGCCGACCTTCGCCCAGGTCTTCGGATTGCCCATCATCACCTGGCCGAACGGCGTCGACGGGATCGGGGCGCCCCAGATCTTCCCGTTCACCACCGCGGTCCGCCAGGAGGCCGGCTTCAGCGCGGCCAGGTTCGGGTACTCCAGCACGGCGTCCCCGGACAGGTACTTGGTCAGGTCCTGGAACTTCGCCTCGAGCATCGGGCCGATGTTCGGGATGCCCTGGTTCGGGGGCAGCCACATCAAGTCCGGCAGCGAGTCGCTGGCCAGCAGCGTCGCGAACTTCTCCGGGTAGCCCGGGTCGGTGCCGATGGTCAGCCGGAGCTCACCGCCGAGTGCGGAGTTCAGCGCCTGCCACATCGGGTTGCTGCCCATCGGCGGCGGAGGCGTCGCGAACGTCTCGGTCAGCGCGGTGACCGGGCCCTTCAGCGGCGGCGCCTTCACGCTGGCGACCGCGTCCGCCGGGAACTTCAGGAACCCGGGCTCGAGGCCGGACTCGGCGCCCGGGAGCTCCGGGTGCAGCCCCTCGAACGGCTTGTACGTCGGCAGCTTGAGCTCGCCCGACGCCTTCGCACCACCGTTCGACGCACCGCCGTCACCACAGGCCGCGAGCGAAGAGGTGGCAATCGCCGCACCGGTCACCTGCAGGAACCGCCGCCGACTGATCATAGTTGCTCCAAGTTTCGAAGAAGTGCTCACTAACACTCACTTAAACGTTAACCCGGACCGTAAACCTCACCCGCCCCTGGATGCAAGACGTGGGCAGCAAAAGAGCCGGCGGCCGCGGGGACTCGAGAACCCGCGGCCGCCGGCCGTCGCAGAAACCTCAGCGTGTCGTCAGCAGCGCACGACCAGCCCGGTGAGCGCGCTGCAGCTCTTCGTGGCCTTGTCGTTCGTCGCCACCGGGTCGTTCGGCGAACTCGCCGTCCGTTGCGCCGTCGCGGTCAGCGTGCCGGCCGTGAGCATCCCGGTGTTCGCGGTCAGCGTCCGGGTCACGGTCTCACCGCTCGCCAGCGTGGCGAAGTCGCAGTTCGCCGACCGGGTGGTCCCGACCCGCGTGCAGGTGCTCGCGTAATACGCCGTCGCGGCCGGAGCCGTGGCGACCACCCGAGCCCCGGTCGCCGGGTTCGGCCCGTTGTTCTTCACCGTGATCGTGTACGTGATCCGCGCCGTCGTCACCATCCGCACCGAGGCACTCAGCGCGACCGAGATGTCGGCCGCCTTCGGCACGATCGTGATCGTCGGGCCGGACAGGATCTCGTACGCGTAGTTGTCCGCGAAGAGCTGGTTCCGCAGGATGAACGGGTCCAGCTTCGTGTCCTCGCGCACCCGCAGCGTCCACACCACGGTCCGGGTCTCGTGCGCGCCGACGTCACCGAACGACGCCCGGACGTGCGTCCCCTCGGCGGTGAAACAGTTCGCGCCGGTGCAGCTCACCAGCTCGATCCAGTCGGTAAAGGTCTGGTCCTTGGCGTACAGCGCCGCCTTGGCCCCTTCGAGCGTGAAATCGCCCTTGTTGTACACGGTTTGCGTGACCGTGAACGTGTCCCCCGGACTCAATGTGGTCGCACTGACCTCCACCGCGCTGGTCGGCGGATCCTCGGCCGAGGCCGCGAGCGGCGCGGTCAGCGACGCTCCGAGAATCCCCACGATCAGCGCAGCACGAATCAACTTCAAGGCATGCACAACTTGCCCCCCTTGTTCCCCATGATCACCCCAGCTGCCCCCACAGCCCGCCGACGGCGGTGCAAGCAGTATGTAGTCGGCACTGTCCGTGGTCAACCGTTCGGCGACCGTGGCGGGTTCGTCGCGGTTCGTTGCGGCCGGCAAGGTCCTAGAGCGACACGCGGCCCAGGAGTTCCTCGACGCGTTCGGTCCGGCCGGTGCGGCGGTGCCGCTCCCAGTCCTCGCGGGTCAGCGTGTCGCCGACGAGTTCGAGGGCCTCCGCGAGCTCCTCCTCCCGGTACGGATTCGGGATCTCCAGCCGCTCGCCCATCGCCTCCTCGGCGCCGAACAGTTCCGCGGCGCGGACCGGATCGCCGCGGCGGATCAGAAGGTTCATCACGGTGTTCGAGAACGCCATTGTGAGAGTCGGGCTGCCGAGCGCCACCACAGTAGGAACCAGGCCACGGGCCAGCTCGCCGGCCTCGTCGAGACGGCCGGCGAGGGTCAGCAGGTAGGCCAGGTTCTGCCCCACCACGGCGAGCTCGTGCACATCCCCCTGCGACTCGGTGATCCTCAGCGACTCGCGGAGCAGCTCCTCCGCCTGCTCGAAGTTGCCGAGGTCCTCCTCGATCCCGCCCAGGTGATTGAGCACCCGGGCCAACCGCCACTCGTCGTCCAAGGAGCGGAGCCGGGCTACGGCCTCGGTCAGCGTCGCCCGCGCCGCGCGGGTGTCCCCTCGCTGGCCTTGCATCGAGCCGAGCACGGTCATTCCGTACGCGATACCGGCCGGATCGCCGAGACTTCGGGCCATCTCGACGCTGCGGGCTGCCACCTCTTCGGCGTGCTCCGCCTCCCCCTGGATGAGCAAGACGTTGCTCAATCCGCGCAGACAGGCGGCCAGCTCCGGCGAGGACGTCGTACCGGCGGCGGTGACGACCTGCTCGTGCCAGGCGCGGCTCTCGGCCAGGTAGCCGCCAACGATCCAGACCCAGGCCAGGGCCGAACAGAGCCGGAGAGCGGTCCGTACGTCGTGGCCGGTCGCCCAGCTGAGGGCGGTACGGAAGTTGTCGAGGTCGATCTCGGCACGATCGAGCGGCAGGTCGGAGGTGGTCTTCTTGGTGTTCTCGATGATCTCGGCAAGGTCGGCGTAGTAGCCGGCGTGCAGACCGCGGACGCCGGCATCCTCGTCCGTGGCTTGCAGCTCGTCGGCGGCGTACTGGCGGACGGTCTCCAGCATCCGCACCCGGGTCCCGTCCGGTCCGTCGTACACCGTGATCAGGTTGGCGTCGTGCAGCTCGGCGACGGCGTCGAGCAAATCGATGCCGGTAGCAACTTTCTCGACCGCGGTCAGGTCGGCGCCGCCGGAGAACACGGCCAGCCGACGGAACGTCCGGCGGTGCTCCGGCCCGAGCAGCTGGTACGACCAGGCGATCGTCTCGCGCAACGTCCGCTGCCGTTGCGGCGTCGCCGCACTCGTGGACGCCAGGTCGAGCAACTGGTCGACCCGTGCGAGCAGCTCCTTGACGCTGAGCAGCCGGATCCGCGGTGCGCAGAGCTCGATCGCCAGCGGCAGGCCGTCGAGCCGGCGGCAGATCGCGACCACGTCGGCGGTGTTCCCGGCGGTCAGCGTGAACGCGGGCCGAACGGCCTGCGCGCGTTGCACGAACAGCTGCACGGCGGCCGAGTCCGCGCCGTCCGCGATCGGCAGCGGCAGCACCGGATGCTGGTGCTCGCCGGTGAGTCCGAGCGCTCGTCGTGAGGTGGCGATCAGTTGCACGTGCGGCGCGCCCTCGATGATCTCGGCGACGACCTTGCCGGCGTCCGGCAACTGCTCGAGGTTGTCGAGGACGAGCAACAGGGTTCGCTGGGCCAGGTACGCAACGACCCGGCCGCGGTCGCGCGGCGGGATGTCGAGGACCTCGGCGATCGTCGTCCACAGCACGGGTGCGGACGTGACGGCCGCGAGCGGGACGAAGTACACACCCCCCGGGAACCTGGTGGTCAGCTCCGCGGCCGCGCCGATCGCCAGCCGGGTCTTGCCCGCTCCGCCCGGTCCGGTCAGCGTGACGAGCCGTACGTCGGGCCGACCGAGCAGCTCGCCGATGCGTTCGAGATCCGGTGCGCGCCCGAGCAGCGGGGTCGCCGGCGACGGCAGGCTCGTCGACGTACCGAGGGTGCGCGGCGGCGGGAACTCGGGCTGCAGACCGTCGACCGTGACCTGGAACAGGTGCTCGGGCTCCGGGATGTCCTTCAGGTGATGGGTGCCGAGATCGCGCAGCGTGACACCGTCGGGCAGTTGGGTCAGCTGACCGGTGACCGCCGACACCACGATCTGCCCGCCGTGGGCGGCCGCCCCGATCCGCGCGGCGAGATGGACGTCCATCCCCCAGTAGTCACCGTCGTACACGCCCGGCGTACCGGTGTGGATGCCCATCCGCACCCGCAGGCTCTCGTTGCCCGGCCACACATGCCCGGCGAGCTGTCGCTGCCCGTCGGCCGCGGCCCGGACCGCGTCCCCGGCGGTTCCGAACACGACGAAGAAGCTGTCGCCCTCGGTCCCGATCTCGGTTCCGCCGTACGCCGTCCACACGGCGCGGAGGATCCGCCGGTGATCCTCCAGCGCGTCCAGGTACCGGTCGCCCAGCCGGCGCAGCAGCAGCGTCGACCCTTCGATGTCCGAGAACAGCATGGCCACCATGCCCCCACCCATGCCGCCAGTCTCGGGTGCGCACGGGCGATGCGCCAGGGTCAACCGATGCCGGTGGTGCTCTCGCGGACGACGAGACTGAAGGGCGCCTGCAGGCGGACGGGGTCGGCACCGGGGCGCTGGTCCTTCAGCGCCTGCAACGCCAGCCGCGCGATCGCGACCCGGTCGGGCGCGACGGTGGTCAGAGTCGGGAGGGTCGCGAGGTCGTACGGGATGTCGTCGAATCCGACCACGGCGACGTCCTGCGGCACCCGCAGACCGCGGAGGACGAGGGCCCGGATCGCGCCCATCGCCAGCCAGTCGGTGGCCGCGAAGACCGCGTCCGGCGGCGCGTGTCCCGCGTCGAGCCACTCGCCGAGGGTGCGCTCGGCATCCTGGCCGCGCAGGCCTCCGGTCGGCAGCACGATGTCCTCGTCGACCGGCAGGCCGGCGGCGGTCAGCCCGTCGCGGTAGCCGTTGATCCGCTCGTCGTCCATGCGCGGCCCCGGGGCGAGTGCCATCACCTGCCGGCGGCCGAGCTCGAGCAGATGCTCGGTCGCCACCTTGCCGGCCTCGCGGTTGTCGATGCCGACGTGATCCGCGTGGTGCCCGACGCCGGCCTTCTCGCCCAGCAGCACCAGCGGCAACGCCGGATCGCGGCCCTGCACGTCCTCCGCGGTCAGCCCGAGCGGGCTCATCACGATCCCGTCGAGGCGAGCCGGGTGCCGCTCGGTGAGCAGGGCGAGCTCGGCCTCGCGGCGGCCGCCGGTCTGGTGGAACTGGACGATCCAGCCGAACGACTCCGCCTCGTCGAGCATCCGGGCCGCGAGCGAGGCGAAGTACGGACGGTCGAGCTGCGGTACGGCGAGCGCGATCACGCCGCTGCGGCCCTGGGCCAGGTTGCGGGCCGCGATGTTCGGCCGGTACCCGAGCTTGTCGATCGCCGCCAGCACCCGTTGCCGGGTCTCCTCGCGGACGTGCTCGGCGCCGTTGACGACGTTCGACACCGTCTTCATCGACACACCGGCCGCCTCGGCGACGTCGGTCAGGCGCGGCCTCATAGCTGGCAGGATCTCATTTGAGGCCGGTGTGGGCCATTCCGGCCAGGATCCGCCGCTGGAAGATCACGAACACCACGACCACCGGCACCAGCGTGACGACGCTCATCGCGAACAGCGCTCCCCATTCCGAGCTGCCGGTGGCGTCCAGGAACCCGCGCAACGCGACCGGCACCGTCAGCCGGGTCCTGGTCGACAGGTAGATCAACTGGCTGAAGAAGTTGTTCCAGGTCCAGATGAAGGAGAAGATCGCCGTCGTCACCAGCGCCGGCGACAGCAGCGGCAGGATGATCCGCCGGTAGATCCCCCACGCACCGCAGCCGTCGATCCGCGCGGCGTCGTCCAGCTCGACCGGGATCGAGCGGATGAACTGCACCATCAGGAACACGAAGAACGCGTCGGTGGCCAGGAAACTCGGCACGATCATCGGCCAGAACGTGTCGATCCAGTTCAGGTTCCGGAAAATCGAGTACTGCGCGATCAGCGTGACGTGACCGGGCAGCATGATCGTCGCCAGCATCAACCCGAACAACGATTTCCGGCCCACGAACCGGAGCCGCGCGAACGCGTACGCGGTCAGCGAGCAGGTCAGCACGTTGCCGATCACGACCGCCGCGCAGATGATCAGCGAGTTCATCAGGTAGATGCCGAAACTGGAACCGGTCGACGACCAGCCGAGCGCGTAGTTCCCCAGCGTCGGGCGCTCGGGAATCAGCCCGGGGTGGTCGAAGATCTCGGTGTTCGGCCGCAGCGAGGCGCTGATCATCCAGAGCAGCGGGTAGAGCATCACCAGCGCCCCAGCCGCCAGCCCGGTGTGGGCCAGGACGCGTTTCATCGGCGTACCCCTTCGTCTCCGTAGAACACCCAGGTGCGGCCCAGGACGAAGTTCAGTCCGGTGAAGACCGCGATGATCAGCAGCAGCACCCAGGCCATCGCGGCGGCGTACCCCATCCGGAAGTTTCCGAACGCCTGCTGGTAGAGGTACAGCGTGTAGAACAGCGTCGAGTCCGACGGGCCGCCCTTGCCGCCGCTGATCACGAACGCAGGCGTGAACGCCTGGAACGCGCCGATGATCTGCAGCACCAGGTTGAAGAACACCACCGGCGACAGCAGCGGCAGCGTCACCCGCCAGAATCGTTGCCATCGGCCCGCACCGTCGACCTCGGCGGCCTCGAGCACCTCGTCGGGGATCTGCCGCAGACCCGCGAGGAAGATCACCATCGGGGCGCCGAACTGCCAGACCCGTAGCACGATCAGGGTCCACAACGCCGTACCGGGCTCGGAGATCCAGCCGCGGCCGTGGATCCCGAAGACGCCGAGGACGTCGTTGAGCAGGCCGTCGCTGCCGAAGATCTGCTGCCACAGCAGAGCGATCGCGACGCTGCCCCCGAGCAGGCTCGGCACGTAGTACAGCGCTCGGTAGACGGCCAGGCCCTTGAGCCCTCGGTTGAGGAGCACGGCGACCGCGAGCGCGAACGCCATCTCGAGCGGGACCGAGACGCCGACGTAGATGAAGGTGACCTTGAGCGACTGCAGGTACCGCGAGTCCTGGAACAGGGTCGTGTAGTTGTGCAGCCCGGTCCACTCGGGGGTGTTGAGCAGCGCGTAGTCGGTGAACGAGTAGTAGAGCGACAGCAGCATCGGGCCGATCGTCAGGCCGAGCAGCCCGATCAGCCAGGGCAGCAGGAACAGGTACGCCGGAACGCTCTGCCGGAGCCGGGCGATCACTGCCCGAGGGTCTTTCCGGCCAGGTCGACGAACTCCTGCGCGCCGGCCGCCGGCGTGGTCTTTCCGAAACCGATGTTTTCCGCGATCCGCCCGAACCCGGTCAGCAGTTCGCCGTACCCCTTGGGCCACGGCTTCGGCGACGGGCCGACCTTGCTCTCCAGCCCCTCGACGTACGTGATCGCCCGGGCACCGGCCGATCCGGCGTCCGCGGACACCAGGTCACGCGCCTTCTTCGACGGCGGGACGCCGAGCAGGATGCCGATCGCCTTGATCGCCTTCTCGTCGTTGAGCAGGAACCCGATCAGTTTCGCGGCGTCCTCGGGGTGCTTGCTCGCGGCCGAGACGCACCACAGGTCGAGGCCCTTGACGAACTGGCCGGACAGGTCGCCGGCCTTGCCCTGCGGGACCGGGAGCACGCTCAGCGGGCCCTTCACCAGCGGCTGGTAGAAGGTGACCTGCTGGACCCAGCCGAACTGCAGCGGTGCCTTGCCCTTGGCCACCAGCGACTTCTCGATCGCTGTCGTCTCCGCGCTGATGTTCTGCGGCGGGGCCGCCTTCGCGTCCCGCAGCCCGGCCCAGTACTGGAACCACTCCTGGACCGTGTCCTTGCTGGTGGCAAGCTTTCCGCCGGTGTCGGAAAACAGTTCCGTGCCGTGCTGGCGCGCGTACACCTCGAACAGCTGGAAGTTTCCGGCCTGGTCAGTGGAGCCGTAGGAGCCCTGGACCGATCCGCTGTAGTCACGGGCGAACTCGGCGAAGGCGTCCCAGGTCCAGCCCTGGGCCGGGACCGTGCCGCCGGCGCGCTTGACCGCGGCCTCGTCGACATACATCGCGTAACTGATCGAGCTCTGCCCGATACCGAAGTTCTTGCCGTCGACGACACCGCTGCTCGCGACGTCCTTGTCGAGCGCCGTCGTGTCGATCCCCAGCGACCCGAGGTCCTTCAGCGCGCTGCGGCCCGCGTAGTCGCTGAAGTAGCTCATCGACATCCGCAGGACGTCGGGTGCGTTGTTGCCGGACGTCTGCGTGGCGAGCTTGTCCCAGTAGTCGTCGAACGGAGCGCTCTCCGCGGCGTACTCCGCACCGCCGCTCGACTTCCAGGCCTCGAGGGCCTTGTTCAGGGCCTTGGTGACCGGGTCGGGGCCGTACCAGGACACGCGCATCGGGCCGGATTTCCCCGAGCAGCCGGGGAGCGTGATCGCGGCGGCGGTGGCGGCGCCGAGGCTCAGCAGGGTGCGGCGGCTAAACGTGTTCATCGTGGATCTCCTTGGGCGCCCAGCGCCAGTTGTGGGGCAGGCGGAGCGAGGTGTAGTTGCCGTTCGGGAGGTCGTCGGTCAGCCGTGCCTGCCAGCGGGCGAGCTGGTGCAGGAGGCCGGCGCGGACGGCCAGGTGTGCGTCGTCGTCGAAGAGGTTGGTGAGCTCGGCCGGGTCGGTGTCCAGGTCGTAGAGCTCACCCTCGAGATCGGCGTGCACGATGAGCTTCCAGTGGCCGCTGCGGATCATCCGGGCGGCACCGGACTGGGTGACGGTGTTGAGTTCGTCGAACGTCGGGCCGTCGTAGGAGAAGTGCAGCGGCGGGCGGGCAGTCACGTCGTACGCGCGGCCGCCGAAGCCCTGCTCGGCGACGATGCTCCGGAATTCCGTTTCCGGCGCCGCCTCGCCGTGCGCGAGCGGGAGCAGGCTGCGGCCCTGGACGCCGTCGGGGATGGGTTGGCCGACGGCCTCGCAGACGGTGGGGAGGACGTCGACGATCGACACCGGTTCGTCGCGTCGCTGTACCTCGACGCCGTCGCCGGTGACGATCAGCGGGATCCGCATCAGGAACTCCGACAGGCCGGCGCCCTTGCGCTGCAGTCCGTACTCGCCGACGTAGTCGCCGTGGTCGGCGAGCACGATCGTCAGGCGCGGCCGGTTCCGTCGGGCGAGCCCTTCGTGCAGGCGGCGGATCTGGTCGTCGAGCAGGCGGAGCATGCCGAGGTAGTTCGCGGTGTAGCGACGCCAGTTGTCGTCGTACCCGGGTCGTTTGTCTTCCTGGAGTCTGCGCAGCCAGGCGTAGCTGCCGCCCTTGATCTCGGTTGCCTCCGGCCCCGTCGTGCGGTCCGGGACGTCCTCGGGTTTCACCAGGTCGAAGTACGGTCGCGGGACCTGGTACGGGTTGTGGGGCTCGGGGTAGGAGACCCAGAACAGGCCCGGCCGGTCCGGGTCCGCGTCGTGCACCGCTTGCAGCGCGTCGGTGGTGATCCGGTACGGCAGCTGCGTTTCCAGGGCGTGCGGTGTCGGCTCGTCGGCGACCCCGTGGTCGAGGCGCTCGAGCCAGTCGTCGAAAGCGTGTTCCGCCGCGTTCCGTTCCGGTCCTTGGGTGTGGAAGTACGGTCCGGCGAAGGTGTCGAAGTCCTGCGCGCCGCGGGGCATGTGCGGTTTGCCCGCGAAGTGCAGCTGGTAGTCCGCGGCCCGCAGGACGTCGAGCAGGTCCTGGTCGTAGCGGGCGTACTGCGCGTTGCTGTTCTGCCGCACCTGGTGGACGCTCGGGAACCGCCCGGTGAGCAGGCTGGTCCGCGCCGGAACACAGGCCGGCGCGGCCGTGTACGCGTTCCGGAAATCCGTTCCGCGCTCCGCCAGGCCGTCGACGAACGGCATCGTTTCCACCGGATACCCGCTGCGCCGCGTCAGCCCCACCCGCTGCTGGTCGGTCATCACGATGACGATGTCGGGACGCATCGGCCTGCTTTCTCTCGACGATTTACAGCGCTGTAGTACAGCGCTGTAAACCATGCAGCAGACAGCCACATCACGTCAAGAGGTGACCTCGGAACCCGGTAGCCTCGCGGTCGTGATCTACGAGCCGATGAGCCGCCGCATGGTCATTGTCTTCGCGTCGATCGGCGTCGCACTGGCCGTCGCCGGACTTGTCGCCCGGCCGGCGAACATCACGGTCGCTGTCGTGCTCTTCCTGGCGTCCGTCGCCGTCCTCGGCCTCGCGGGCTACGGCGTGCTCGACCGGCTGATCGACGGTCGCAAGCGGTCGCGCCGGGCCGCCTGACTAGTTGAGGTTCTCGGCGAGCCGGCGAACGCCGCGCTCCGGGCTGGTGAGGATCGGCACGGCGAGCTCGAGGCCTTCGGCCGCCGACGCCATCGACGCTTGCGCGAGGACGACCACATCGCCGTTCGCCGCCTTGATCGCTTCTGACACCAACTCGTCGTGCCGGGCCCGATCACCCGCGACAGCAGCCTCGAACGCGCCGACCACGACGACCTCGTCGATCTGCACCTCGCGCCCCTGAACCTCGGCGCGCTCCCGGAGCAGCGCGGCCGTCGGCTGCACCGTGGTGGGCAGCGTCGCGATGACGCTGACGCGATCACCCGCGCGCACCGCCTCGTCGGCCATCGCCTCGTCGACGCGATACACCGGTACGCCGAGACGCTCGGCGAGCGGCGCCGCGTACTGCGAGATCGACGAACACGTGAACATCACCGCTTCGGCTCCGGCCGCGACGGCGGCGTCACCCAAGTCCGCCAGGCGCTGCGCCACCTGCTCGGAGGCAACACCGCGGCCCAGGTCGGCCACGATCTTGTCGTCGAGCAGGTTCTGCACCTCGACCCCCGGCAGGTGCTCGGCGGCAAGCGTCGCGAACGTCGGGATGACGACAGCCCCGGTGTGCAGGAAGGCGATGCGCGCCACGACTGCTCCTCACGTTTCACTGCCTGATCACGCTGTCCGGACGGCAGTTGTCGCAGCGCCGCGGTGATCAGATTGACACGTTTCAAGGTATGCGGCAACCGCGCAGGCGTGTCGCACAGGCGTGGTTTCAGGAGGTCAGGCGGAGGTAGTCGAGGTTGAAGCCGCCGGTCTCGCAGTACACCGTGATCTGTTGGTCTCCGGCGGGGAGAGCGATCTGTGTGCCGATCGACTGGTAGTTGCCCCAACCTCCTGTGTCGGGGACGGTGACCTTGGCGAGCACGGTGCCGTTGGCGTCGCGGATCGAGATCGCGTCCTGGGCCGGCGCGCCGGTGCCGTTCGCGACCCGGAGTTCGAGGTTGTAGGTGCCTTGGGCCACGTCGACGCGGTACTCGAGCCAGTTCCCCGCCGCGGTCCAGCCGACGTTCTTGCCGCCGCTCGCCGCCGGGTTGCTCTCGATGAAGTTCGCGCCGCCGTCCGTCCAGCCGTGCTGGGCGACGTACGACTCCGCCTCGACCTTCGCCCCGACCGGCGCGCCGTGCGGCCGGATCGTCACGTGCACCGTGACCTCGTCGTGCGCCGCGCCGTCGGTGACGCGGAACTTGAGGTCCTGCTCCCCGGCGACGGTCGGTTGCAGGCTGACCGTCCCGGTGCTCGCATCGAGGGTTACGCCGGCCGGCAGCTCCGTCGCGTAGTACGCGAGGCGGTCCTGGTCGCCGTCGGTCGCCCGCAACTGGAACTGGGTGGTCTGGAACTGGTCGGCAACTACGTCCGGAACCGCGCCGAATTGCGGCGCGTGGTTGTGCCGTGCCGACGGCACGTCGCCGTGCCAGCGGTACGTCGCGTAGGCGTTGGCCGGAACCGTCACGACGAACGACTTGTCAGCGAGTGAGACGCGGACCTTGCTCGGCGTGGCGTTGGCGTTTCCAACGATCGCGACGAAGTTGTCACCGCGGTCCTTGAACACCACGTTGCTGATCCCGTTCGCCGGAGCGCTCGACTCGACGCGGGTGTGCTCCGGCCCGAGGTACTTCGCGAACTGTCCCATCGCGAAGAGCTCGGACCGCACCGAAAACGTTTTCGTCGTCGTGTCGACCTTCACGAGCCGGTTCGGCCACTTCGTCGTCCGGCCGACCTCGTCCCAGTCGATGTCGTTGTCCCGGGCCGGCGTCCAGTGCAGGGTGCCGCCGTCCTGGTCGGTGGTCTGCGCCCACAGGACGTACGACGACGCGTCGAGCCGGAAATAGTTCAGGATCGTGGCCGGGTTGAGGTCGCTGGTTTCCGTCATGTGCACGGGTTTTCCGAACTCCTCGTAGGCGTCCCGCAGCACCGCCGGGTCGCCCCAGTACGGGTGGAACGCAATCGCGTCCGCCGCTTTCCTGGTGGCCGGGTCGTTGAAGATCCGGTAGTAGTTCTTCGTTTCCGTGCTGTTCGGGTCGCGCCAGTCCCAGAAGTTGAAGTCGTGCACGTACAGCTCGGTCCGCAGCCCGGCCCGCCGTACCTCACGCTTGATCGCGACGGCGAGTTTCTGCTGCTGCTCGACGCTGATGTCCATCGCCGGGTAGACCACGTCGATCCCCGGTTCGTTGAGCAGCGTCAGCGCGTCGACGGTGATGCCGTACTTCGCATACGCCTGCAGGTACTTCACGTAGTACCTGGCGAACACGTCGATGCGGTCGTCGCGGAGCTTGCCGACCTGGTAGTACGACGTCGTACTGCCGGGCTTGAGCGCGACCTCGCCGGTGAACCGGTTGTTGGTCTTCATCCAGGCCGGCGCGCTCCACGCGGACGCGAAGAACGTGGCGCGCGGGTTGTACTTCTGGATCAGCTTCACGGTGTCGACGATGTGCGCGTCGACGTCCCGCTTGATCGAGAAGTACTTCAGGTCCGGGTCCTCGGTGACGCCGGCCGGCAGTTCGTCGTACGACCAGAACGGCAGGTGCTCGATCAGGTCCGGGCTCCCGATCGTCAACCGGAACCGGTCGAACCCGGCGCCGGTCCGCGGATCCACCAGCAGCCGGACCGCCCGCTCACGCTCCTGCGGCGTCAGCTTCCACAGGTTCGACACGCTCGTCTCGTCGAGCGAGAACCCGACGCCGGTGTACTTCTGCCGGCTGATGCTCGGATCGACGACCACCGTGGCATCCGCTGCCCCGGTGTCGTTCCCGACGTACGCCGGAGGCAGCGCCTGCCACGCGTGCTCCGGGCCGCTCGAGTACGTCCCGCTGACCACCGGCCCGCGCTGCGCCACGGCCGAACCGCCGCCGCCCGCGATCCCCGCCGCCACCACCGCTACCGACACCGCGAGCCCAAGAGTCCGCCTCACAAACCCTCCAACGTCGACCGGAAAGCCCTTTCAAGCAGGCCGACTCTAGGTTCGGAAACGCCCCCGCCAACACCCCCTGCCGGTTCCGGAACTAGTTCCGGAACTTTCCGTCAGCGTTCCGGCGCGACAGACCAGGCCATCCCCTGCCCTGACCGCAGGCGATGCAGGCTGTAGTCATGCCCGCCGCGCAACTCCAGGTCCAGTGCGATGGCCTGGTCGAACGAGACATCGGCCGACAGCGTGGCACCGACGCCGAAGGCTTCGGCGCCGAGTTCCACCCGGCCGGACGAGGTCCTCGCGTACGTCGCCCCGTAGGTCGCGATCGCCCCGGTCGTGTCACCGGCCAGCGGATACTCACAGATCACCTCGCCCGCGGGCTCCTGGACGCCCGGCCTCAGCAAGGTCAGCCCAGGTTGCTTGGCAGGCGTCGCGTCGGACGCGACCACCTGGCGGGTCGTCGTGACGACGCGTTCGCCGACCATGACGCGCACGGTCGCGACTGTCACGGTCACCGGCAGGAACACCTGCTTGCTGTCCCCCGCCGACGCCTGGAACTTCCACGTCGACGTGACCCGGAAACTCGACGAGCCGCCCAGCCCGCTGCCGAACAGGGTGACGTTCCAGGCGAGTGCGCGGCCGGCCATCACGTCCTGCGAGAAGGTGGCACTGCACCCGGCCGGCTCCGGAGCCGCGAGCACGAAGAGCGGAACCCGGACCTCGTGTTCGGTCACGTCGCTGTAGCCGAACCGACGCCCGGCCAGGCGATCGAAGAACCGCTGCTTCACCGTCCGCCGTTTGCCGCACGGCGATTCCCAGGCGTCGGCCGGCTCGTCGTAGTTGTCATCGTCGTCCCAGAGCTCCTGCTCCAGCACGTAGGTGATCTCGGCCAACTGCGCCTGGGTCTGCTGACGTTCGCGCAAAATGGCCTTGATCTGCGAGGTCGACAATTCGAGCGTCGCGAGATCGGCTTCGAGAACGGCGGCGTCCTCGAGGCCGGCCTCGAGCCAGTTCCGACGCTCTCCGACTCTGACCTGACCGGTCAACGGCTCGGCCCCGGCGTACAACTCGTCCTCGGCCATCGGCTCCCCTCGTGCCAGCAATCTTTCGAGCGCATTCTGTCAGCAGGGCCGGAAACCGGCGTTCCGCGCGACACTTGAGCAGTACTCGACGAGAGGACGTGTGATGGACGCCGACGCGAAGTTGAGGGTCAAGGACGCTCTGCTGGCGCATCTCGAGGCGCAGCAGCGGGCGACGGGGACGGCGGTGGGGCGCGAGGACTCGGCCGCGCGGCTCGACCCCGACTCGTCGTTCTCGGTCGACGACCAGTCACAGGCGGCCGCGGCCGGCGATCTCGGCGTCCTGTACGAGCAGGTCGAGGAGCGCCAGCACAGCACCGTGACCAACGCGGAAACCATCGACTTCGCGCCCACCAGCGAGATCCGGCCGGGCGCGATCGTCGTCCTCGACGGCGATCACTACGTCGTCGGCGTGGTCAGCTCCCCGTTCGACTGTGACGGCGTCACGTACGAAGGCATGACCACCGGCGCGCCGCTCTACGCCGCGATCAAGGACCTGCACGCGGGCGGCACCTTCACGTTCGCGGGGACGGAGCACCGCGTCGACTCGGTGGCCTAAAGTCGGCGCATGCGGCGGAGGACGGGACTGGCGATCGCCGCAATGCGCTCCGTCGCCGCCGGCCGTGAGCACGACACCTGCGTGATCTTCAGCGGAGGCGCGACAACTCGTGGCGCGTCGGAGGCTCAACTGATGGCCGACTATGCGCACACGCTTTCCGCGTTCGGCGGCACCGTGCTGCTGGAGGAGAAGAGCGCGACCACCTGGGAGAACGTCACCAACGTGATCCCATAATCGCTTCAGTGCAAGGCGACTGACAGCAACAGAACCGACGCGGTCCGGGCGTGTACGTCGTGACGCTGCGGCGGGACCGCCACCAGATCGCCCGTCCGCAACTCGGCCTCGGCATCACCCGCCCGAAGCACCACGTCGCCCTCCAAACACATCAACGACGCGTCGCCCGGACTCTGATGCTCGCCCAGCGTCTGGCCGGCGTCCAACGCGATCAGCGTCTGCCGCAAGCGAGCCCCGGCCCGGCCGTACAACGTCGTCGCACTCCGCCCGCTGCCGTTCTCGCCCGCCAGCCCCAGGTGTACCGCCGCCAACTCCTCGACCCGCAAGACCTCCATCACCCGATCGTCCCACCGGCCCGACGAAGACTCCAGCCCTCCCCACCCCGGCGTCCGACCCTGGTCGGAAACGGCTCAGGTCGGCTCGTGCTGGGCCTTCCGGACGATCTTGCGCGCCTGGCGTTCCGGAATGAGCAGGGTCATCAGCACGGTGAGCAGGAAAGCATCACGGCCGTCGGGCGTGTCCGGCGCCGGATGACTGATCTCCGGCACCATCCGGCCCCCGACGCGGACGAACCCGACGCTGCGGAAACACGCTCCGGTCGCGTCGTACTCGTACATCAACGGAAGGGCGGTCGATCGGTCGATGGTCAGTACCACTGCGCGGAACATTCCCATCCGCCAATTCTTCCTGGTCCGCGCCGACCGCGCAGGGACACGCTGCCGCCCTCAACGGCGCCGGCGCTCGAACAACGACCGCCGTCCGGACAGCGCGCGGATCACCTGACTGAGGTCCGTCGCATCCATCAACGGACCGCTGAACGCCCGCGGCTGCCGCGCGGCCAAACCGCGGTAACGCACGACCGACTCGTCGACAGCACGCCGAGCCTCCTTCCACCGATCCACCGCACCGAGCCGCACACACAACGCCGCGAACCCGAACAACGAGCGCGCGAGATCGGCATCGTGCCCAGAACACCGCCGCAGCTCCACCGACCGGCCGATCGTGTCGAGCGCCCCGTCCGCCCGCTCGACAGCGGCGTACCGGAAGGCCAGGTTGAAGAGGGCTCTCGCCAGATCTGCGCGGAAAACCTCCGGATCGTTCGCGGCCAGTTGCTCGAAGATCTCCACGGCCGACTCGCACGCACCGAGTGCCTCCGACGGCCGGTCGACCGCGGCCAGCCGGATGCCGAGGTTGTCGAGCGCCTTGGCCAGATCCACGTCGTGCCGCGCCGGATTGTCCGCGGCGAGCCGCCGGAACACTTCGACGGCCTCCCGCCCGGCGGCGAGAGCTTCGTCTGGGCGTTCCACCAGGGCGAGCTGATCGCCGAGGTGGTCGAGTGCCGCGGCCAGCTCGATCTGGTGGGCTGACAGATTGCCCGCGGAGAGACGCCGCAGGATCGCCACGCATTCGGTCGTGACGACCACCGCTTCGTCCGGCTCGCCGAGCTGGCGGTGGCAGACGCCGAGATGGTTGAGACTCTTCGCCAGCTCCGGTTCGAACGCCAGCGGGTTCACGTCGGCGAGCTCTCGCCACAGTGTGACCACCTCCGCGGCGACCGTCGCAGCCTCGTCCCAGCGGCCGACGCCGATCAGACGAAGATGCAGATTGCCCAAGCGCCTGGCCAGGTCAGGCCGATGCGTCGCCGGATCGCTCAGGTCGACAGCGCGGCGTGCGGCAGCCAGCGCGTCGTCGGCCCGGCCGACATCAGCCAACCGGCTGCCCAGGTTGTCCACCGCGAACGCAAGATCCTCCGGAACGGACTCGTGCAGCGCGACCGCCTCCTGCGCCGTCGCGAGTGCTGGCTCCCGTTCACCCGCGGCGGCGAGATTCATACTCAGATTGGTCAGCGCTTCGGCGAGCAGCGGACCGAAGTGCGGGCTCGTGCCGGCCAGCCGACGGAACAACCCTGCCGTACGCTCGCTCGCCGACAGCGCCTCGCGACGACGCCCCAACCGCGTCAACGGCCGCGTGAGACTCCCGAGCGCACCGGCCAGCAACAACTCGTAGCTCGCCGGGTCGTCGGCAGCCACACGTTCGCACAGCGAAGCAGCTTGCTCGCCCGCATCCAGCGCTTCACTGTGCCGCCCCGCGCTGTCGAGCCTGGCGCCGAGCCTCAGCAACAACAGGACCCGATCGGCGTCAGTCGCCGCGTCGGCAAGCCGCAATTCCGTCAGCCGTACGGCGATGTCGGCGATCCCGACGTCGAGATCAGGCTGAGACTCCGCGGGCAGATGCGGTTCGATCGCCTCCAGGACCTCCAGGCCGAGCTGGGGAACCGCCGCGATCGCGGACAGCGCGGCACTCCCGGCGAGCACCGCCGTACGAGGTCGCTCGAGCAGCATCGGGAAGAGGTGATCGGGCCCCACATGCGCCCAGCGCGCGGCGGCCGCCGCGAGGAAGATGACCGCCCGCGACGGGTCCGAGGTGTTGTCCAGTACGGCGATCGCGGTGTCGCCTGACCAGTCCTGCGCGGGATAGTCGGCCTGATGACCGGCCATGCTCAAGGCCAGGAAGTCCTCGGCCAGCCGGTCCGGGGACAACGGCTCCAGCACGGTTCCCGGCGCCGGCGGATAGCAGACCGCGTGGTCGCCAAGTATCTGTGCCGTCGGCAACGAAAGGTCCAGCTTGTCCAGCACCGCGGTCCCGGTCGCGGGCGGCACGGAACCGGTGAGCGCGGCCGTGAACACCGTGCGATTCATGACGTCCGGCGGCGTTCGGTAGTTCGATGCGGCCGGTCCGAGGCGGTGCGCCTGGTCGCCGTACCGCCGCGTCCAGTGCAGCTGCTCACGATCCAGCAGGTAACACGTCAGGCCGGCGACATCGGTCGGCGCGCGCTGTCCGCCCGCATGCGCGTCCACGGCCACGAGCGCCGCCATGTGCAGTGCGAGCGGCAGGCCGAAATCGTCGTGCCCCAAGGGTGGAAGGACAACGGAGTCGGGCTCGTCGATCTCGTAGACGGTCGCGTACCCGTCACGCGCGGACCGGAACATCTCCGACCGGGACCCGTCGTTCAGCGGCGGTAGGAGCTGCGCGGACGTATCCGCCTGATAGTCGACCAGCGCCGCCCGCACCGGCGGCCAGCCGTCCAACGTGCGCCCGAGCAGCAGCACCCGCACCGGCACGCCAGGCCTGTGCAGCAAGGCGTTGCTGAAGAGCCAGGTCAGATGGGTCAGCGGCCAGCGGTCGGCGTAATCGACCACCAGCAGTAGCCCGGCAGCGCCGTCGAGCCGCAGGTCTTCCTGCCGGCCCGACGGCAGCACGGCACCGGGACCGTGTACGGCGACGACAACCTGCCAGCCTGCCGCACGCGACTCGTCCGCGAACCGCGCCGCCAGACGGGACTTCCCCTGCCCGGCCGGACCGTGCAACCAGCGCACCGCCATCCGAGGGTTGCTCTGCCGCCACCGATGCAGCTCGGCCAGCTCGTCGACTCGGCCGGTGAACTCCGACACCGCGAAGCGGGCGTTGAGCATCCGGCTCGGCATCTCACGCAGCCAGTCCGGATCCGGCGCCGGGCCCGGCGCCCAGCTGAGCAGGAGATACAGCGGTACGCCGTCGCCGAACACGTGCAGATCCGCGCCGACAACGCCGTACCCGACGCCACTCTCGACGCGGACGACTTGGCGATCCACGATCAGCTCTCGTCGTCGGTCGCCGGCCGGTGCTCGTGGTAGTGCAGATCCCCGCCCTGGACGCCGAACGCGCGCCCGCCGTCCCGCGCAACGACGCTCTGCACGTACTTCGGCTCGTCGAGGACACGCTGCAGCTCGTCGGCGGCTGACGGATCCGCGCCGAGCAACTCGTCGAGCCTGAGCCGCCACCGCTCGATCAGCTCTTGCTGCACCTGCTCGCGATCGTCCTCATCGGCCTCCTCGAGCTGCTTGGCATCCGCCTCGAGCTCCGCAAGGACGGCACCCCGCTCGCCGCGCCGGCCGAACAGCTTGGCGATGCCGTCGCGCGTGACACGCCAGGCATCGGTCGCCATTGCGCCCACCACCGCGGCCCCGCCAGCGGCTGCCAACTCGACCAATCCCACCATCGACCCCTCTCGCCGGCCCGAATCGCCACCCCTAGCTCAGCACGTCCTGGGGTGCACGGGTCAGCGATCCGGCAGGTTGAGGCGCTTCAGGCGCTCGTAGGCACCGAGGATGTGTTTGTCGATGCCGTCCTGGGCGGCCTGCGGATCACCGAGGGCCAAGGCGTCGCGGAGCTCCTTGTGCTCGCTGTAGCCGACCTCGAGGAAATCCGGGAAACTCGCGTTCCGGGCGCGCAGGAAGACCGTGACCTGCCCGCGGATGGACTCCCACACGCGCTGCACCCGGCCGTGATCGCAGTACGCGTAGATGATGTCGTGGAACTCGAGGTCCAGCCGGACGGCGTCTTCCGGAGCGATCCTCGTGTCGACGCTCTTCATCTGCTCCAGCACGGCGTCCATCTCGGCGAACCCGGCGCCCTGCATCCGCGTGCAGGCGCGGCCGGCGGCCAGTCTCTCGATCGCGCCGCGCAGCGTGTGCACCTCCTCGACGTCGGTTTTGGTCAGCGTGCTGACGAATGCGCCGCGGTGTCGCCGGAGCTCGACGTGGCCCTCTTCCTCGAGCCGGGCCAGCGCCTGCCGGATCGGCCCGCGGCTGACCTTCAGCGCCTCGGCCAGCTCGGTCTCCTTGAGGTGCTGACCGGGCTGGAACTTGCCGCCGGTGATCATCTCCCGGAGCACGTCGGTCACCAGGTCACCGAGCGCGCGCTGCGACGGCAGCGACACGACGTCGTCGGGCATCATGCCGACCACCTCCTCCACGCAGTTTCCACGGATCGAACCTTAACCCCAACCGAGGTCTCTCTGTAGATTGTAAACAGTAAGTCATTGACAGTAAATCAAGGGCAAGAGCAGACTCGGAACCTCCCAGCCAGGCAGAGCGGCACCGCGCCGACGCCGATGTCGGCCGACCGTGAGGCAGCCCGATCCCCCCGGGCAGAGAGAGGTCACGACGACGATGACCACCGAAACTGTGGTTCACACCGGACGCACCGCACTCGGCCCGTTCCCGCCGGCCGCTCCCCACGATCCCGCGGCGCCGCGCGTCACCGCAGCCGCGATCGACGTCGACGCCGGCGAGGTCCAGGGCCCGCTGGCCCGCGTCTGGGAGAGCTTCGGCTACGACGAGTTCAACTGGACCTACACGCCCACTGGCAAACGGCTGTTGCAGACCTTCACCGACTTCTCCGGCGGCGGGTACTTCGTCCGGCCGCACTACATGTACTGCTCCGGCAGCGGTTTCGGCATCCCGCACTGGAGCTCGGGCAACGTCTACCACGAGGACGCCGACGGCAATCCGTACTACGACTTCACGCTGCTCGACCAGGCGTACGACGCGATCGTCGGCGCCGGGCATCACCTGCTGGTGGAGCTCGGCTTCACGCCGCGGGACCTGCTGCCGCCCGAGGCCGCCGAGCTGACCGTCGTACCGAGTCCGACGGCGTACACCAGCTACGAGGCCGGCGCGTGGGGATACCCGCCGAGCGACTACGCGAAGTGGGGCGGGCTGATCAGTGCCACCGTTCGGCACTGCATCGACCGGTACGGCGAGGCGGAGGTGAAGACCTGGCTCTGGGAGCTGTGGAACGAGCCGGACATCTTCTACTGGCGCGGCACGCTCGATCAGTACAACCAGCTGTACACCGCGACCGTCGAGGCGATCCGGACCGTGCTGCCCGACGCCAAGGTCGGCGGCCCCGCGGTGACCAGCGGCGGACTCAACTTCCTGCGCGGCTTCCTGGACTACACGTCACGGCGGGGCGAGCCGCTGGACTTCATCTCGTACCACACCAAGGGCTGCCACTTCCCGACCCGCGACTACAAGCCGTTCGACGAGGCGCCGACCGAGCTGCTCAGCCCGTCCTCGACGAAGATGCTGTACGACCTGCGCGAGTTCAACCGGCTGATCGGCTCGTACGACGCGTACGCCGGCCTGCCGGTGATCGTCGACGAGTGCGACGCCGCCGTACCGGCGCACTTCGGGCGCTACGACAACCGGAACTACAGCTTCCAGAACACCGAGTACTACCCGGTCTTCCAGGCGAAGCTGATGAAGAAGATCCTCGACCTGAACGCCACGGAGACGGCACAGGTCGCCTACGCCACGTCGTGGAGCTTCTACTTCGAGGCCGAACGCTACTTCGAAGGCACCCGCTCGTTCCTCACCGCGGGCGGCGTCGAGAAGCCGTTCCTCAACGCGTACCGAATGCTGTCGCTGCTCGGCCGGGACCGCCTGCGCGCGACGTCCGACGCGGCCTGGCAGGTCGGCGAACTCGAGAGCACCGACGGCAGCAGTATGCGCGAGGAGGTCGACGCGCTCGCCTCGCGGTCGGACGACGGAAGCGTCGCTGTACTGATCTGGCGTCACATCGACGACCAGTGGCAGACCAGCGACGCCTTGACCTCCGCGACCGTCACTGTACGGAATCTGCCGGCCGGGTCGTACCGGTTGCGGCATCTGCGGATCGACGCCGATCACAGCAATGCGTTCACCGTCTGGCAAAAGCTCGGCTCCCCTCAGGACCCGACCGCCGACCAGCTGGCCGCGATCACCAACCGGCAGGGGCTGGAGGAGTTCGAAGGCGAGCGGACGCTCACCGTCGATGGCGACGTCTCCCTGGAGGTCGCGCTGCCGTTGCCGTCGGCATCGTTGCTGATCCTGGAGCCGACGACGTGATCACGCTCAACAACGGCGTACGGATTCCGCAGCGCGGCTTCGGCGTCTTCCAGGTGCCGCCGGGCGACACCCAGGCGGCCGTCGAGCAGGCGCTCGAGATCGGCTACCGGCACATCGACACGGCCGCGGCGTACAACAACGAGGCCGGGGTGGGCGCCGCCGTACGGGCGAGCGGCCTGCCCCGCGACGAGCTGTTCGTCACGACGAAGCTCCGCAACGGCGAGCACGGGTACGAGTCGGCGCTGACGGCGTACGACGAAACCCTGCAGCGTCTCGGCCTGGACTACGCCGACCTGTATCTCGTGCACTGGCCCAACCCGACCGTGGATCGCTATGTCGACAGTTGGCGTGCTCTGGAGCGGATCTACGCCGATGGACGGGTGCGAGCCATTGGGGTGTCCAACTTCCTTCCCGAGCACCTGGACCGGTTGGCCAAGGAGTCCGAGATCGTCCCGGCGGTCAACCAGATCGAGCTGCATCCGACGTACCAGCAGCGCGAGCTGACCGAGCTGTGCGCCGAGCGATCGATCGCGGTCACGGCGTACTCGCCGCTCGGCCAGGGCGGTGACCTCGATCATCCCGTGCTGGCGGCGATCGCCGACGCTCACGGGGTGACGCCGGCCCAGGCGATCCTCCGCTGGCACCTGCAGCGCGGACACATCGTCATTCCCAAGTCGGTGAACCCCGAGCGGATCCGGGCCAACTTCGCGCTCGACGGCTTCGAGCTGAGCGACGACGAGGTCGCGTCCGTCACGGCGCTGGAGAACGGGAACCGGCTCGGCAGCGACCCGCGCACGTTCGCGATCAGCCAGATCAGGTAGGCCGATCATGTCGATCAGATCCGTCCAACTCACCCGGCGGCAGACCCGCC
Organism: Kribbella sp. NPDC004138; assembly: GCF_053603655.1. NCBI lineage: Bacteria > Bacillati > Actinomycetota > Actinomycetes > Propionibacteriales > Kribbellaceae > Kribbella > Kribbella sp. NPDC004138. Next base: position 256,842 of record NZ_JBSGFZ010000001.1, on the reverse strand, counting down.
GCGTCGCAGCCCTCGACCGACCGCGGTTCGGCTGGAAGAAGACCACCTGGATCTGGATCTTCCTGCTGCCGACCACAGTGCTGTACGGGATCTACACCATCTACCCGATCATCGCGAGCTACTGGTACTCGCTGGTCGAGTGGAACGGGTTCGACGCCGACCAGAAGTTCGTCGGCCTGAGCAACTACCGGACGGTCTTCGCGGACCCGCTGTTCTGGAACTCGTTCAAGGTCACGTTGTTGTTCATGCTGCTCGTGGTGCCGGCCCGGGTGCTGCTGACGCTGCTGCTCGCGATCGTCCTCAACTCGCCCAAGCTGCCGCTGATCGGCGTACTGCGGTCCGCGTTCTTCATCCCGGTGGTGACCACGACGGCGATCATCGGCGTGGTGATGCGCTTCGTCCTGGATCCGGCCAGCGGACCGGTGAACTCCATCCTGACCAAGCTGGGCGCGGGCGGCATCGACTTCCTCGGCAATCAGCACCTGGCGCTGCCGACGGCCGCGGTCCTGTACATCTGGAAGTTCTTCGGCGTCACGATGATCTACTGGCTGGCCGCGCTGCAGACCATCCCGTACGAGTTGTACGAGGCGGCCCGGATCGACGGGGCCGGCCCGGGCCAGGTCTTCCGGCACATCACCGTACCGATGCTGCGGCCGTTCCTGATCATCATCACCGTGCTGACGGTCGAGGAGACGTTCCACAACTTCGACCTGATGTACACGCTGACCGGCGGCGGGCCGTACTTCCACACCGAGATCATCGAGATCTACATCTACCGCTGGGCCTTCGGCGCGTCGATCCCGCAGCTCGGGCAGGCGTCCGCGGCCGCGGTGTTCTTCGGGCTGCTGGTCGCGGTCGTCGGCGCGCTCCAGCTGTGGGGCGTGTACGCCGGCCGCCGGCTGAGAGGAGAGCAGCGATGACCGCTGTCGTCGAACGCACGGACCGGCAACGGCGGATACTGCGCCGGCTGCCGTGGTGGACCGCCGCGATCTGCCTGGTGGGCATTGCGGTGCTGTGGATCTTCCCGTTCCTGTGGATGCTGTCGGCGTCGCTCAAGGACAACATGGAGATGTTCACCGGCGGCCTGAAGCTGTGGCCCTCGAAGTTCGTCTGGGACAACTACGCGCGGGCCTGGAACGACGCGCACTTCGGCCGGTACCTGATCAACACCGTCGTGGTCACGCTGATCACCGTCGTCCTCGTCACGATCCGCTGCGCGACGGCCGGGTACGTCCTGGCCCGCTACAAGTTCCGCGGGTCCAAGATCTTCCTCGGCGTCCTGGTCGCGACACTGTTCGTACCGACCGGCTACACGATCATCCCGGTGGTCAAGATCTCTATGCAGCTCGGCCTGATCGACTCCCTGGGCGGGATGATCCTGGCCCTCAGCGGCGGGGCTTACGTGTCGGCGATCCTCATCTACTACGGCTATTTCCGGCAGATTCCGCGAGAGCTCGAGGAGGCCGCTGTCGTCGACGGCGCCGGCTTCGTCCGGACGTTCTTCTCGGTCATGCTGCCGCTGGCGATGCCGGTCACGGCGACGGTCGCCGTACTCACCTTCATCACCACCTGGAACGCCTTCTTCCTGCCGCTGGTGTTCACGTTCAGCCGGCCCGACCTGCGGACCGTGAGCGTCGGCATGCAGGCGTTCGTCGGCGAGACCGCCACCGACTGGTCCGGTATGGCCGCGGCCGGCGTGATCTCGATCGTCCCGGTGGTGGTCCTCTTCATCTTCCTGCAGCGCTACTTCGTCGAGGGAATCTCCGGAGCAGTCAAGTCGTAACTTGTAAGGAGCGGAAACATGCCTGGTATGACACGTCGCAGCCTGCTCGGCGCCTCGGTACTGGCCGTCGCCGGCGCCGCGACCGGATGCAGCAGCAACTCGAGCTCCCAGAGCGGAAGCGCGAACGCCGGCGCCACCGGAACCCTGGACTGGTGGGACCACTTCAGCTCGTTCAAGCATCTCAACGACGGCTGGGCCAAGTCTCAGTCCTCGCCGTTGAAGACCAACGTCGCGCACACGTACTACGACGCGTCCAAGGCGACCCAGGCGTTCCAGCTGGCACATCAGGCGAACAAGATGCCGGACGTCTACTCCAACGTGATCGGGTTGCCGTTGCCCGCGCTGGTCACCGGCAAGTGGGTGCACGAGATGGTGATCCCGGCCGACATCAAGGCCAAGCTCCCGAAGGACGCCTTCACCGAGGGCATCACCCAGCTGGACGGCAAGCTGTACGGATTCCCGATGCTCAGTTTCCGGCAGAGCTCCACGCTGGTCTGGGCGAACAAGGACCACTGGTCCAAGGCCGGGCTCGACCCGGACAACGTGCCGTCGGACTACATGGCGTTCAAAGATGCCCTGGGCAAGTTGAAGTCGGCCGGGATCCAGCCGCTCACGCTGGCGATCGGCGCGGACGGCGGCCGCATCCGTGACCAGGTGGACGACATGGCACAGGCCGCCGGCTTCCCCGGGTACCAGGGCCTGCGGTTCGACACCGGCGAGTACGCGTACCACCACGACACCTATGTGAGCGTGATCGAGTTCCTGAAGCAGCTGAACGACGACAAACTGATCATGCCGGGCTCGAACAACTTCGGCGTCGTCGACGCCCGCACCCGGTACGCGTCCGGCGCGGTCGGGACGTTCATCGACGGGATCTGGTGCGCCGGCGGGTCGAAGGCGCTGGCGCCGACGATCGTCGACAAGCTTGCTTCCGGGCGCATTTTGACGCCGACCTCCGGCATGAACCCCTGGTGCTACCGGGGCCGGCCGTCCTCGACGTACTTCGTCTCCGCGGACAGCAAGAACCCCGACGCGGCCGGGAAGCTGATCGCGTCCTTCATGTCCGACGAGTACCAGACCGGCATGATCGAGGCGATGGACCAGCCGCCGCTGAACCTCGACCTCGTCGCCTCCTCGAAGGCCGTCGACGCCTACAAGAAGGGCGTCGAGTTCTGCAAGGAAAACGTGTTCTTGATGCCGCAGGCGATCGTGAAGAACCCCGCCATCGCTCGTGTCGACGCGCTGCGCAAGCCTGTGACGCCGCACGTCGGCAACATCGTCCAGGGCTACCTGGGCGGATCGATCAAGGACCTCAAGGCCGAACTGAAGAAGCTCAGCGACGCCACCACCGCCGACCGGGCCCAAGCCCTGCAGAAGGCCAAGGCGGCCGGAGCCAAGGTCTCCGAATCCGACTATGTCTTCAGCGACTGGAAGCCCGGCCAGGACTACGGAGCCGCCAAGTGAACCGCACCGCGATCGTCACCGGCGCAGCCTCACCCCGCGGCATCGGCCGCACCACCGCCCTGCTGCTCGCCTCCCAGGGCTGGAACATCGGCCTCCTCGACATCGGCCCCTGTGACGACCTGGCCGCCGAGATCGTTGCCACCCACAACGTCAAGGCCTTCGCCGCCACCGCCGACGTCTCCGACGAGACCGCCGTAGGCACCGCGATCGACGACCTCGAATCCACCCTCCCACCCCTGGCAGCCCTCGCCAACATCGCCGGCGTCAGCTCCCCCGTCCCCTACCTCGAACTCCCCTCCGCCGAGTGGCACCGAGTCATCAACATCAACCTCAACGGCGTCCACTACGTCACCCGCCGCGTCGCCGAAAGCATGGTCACCCACGGCTACGGCCGCATCGTCAGCATCTCCTCCACCTCAGCCCAACGAGGCGGCGGCACCTACAGCAAAACCCCCTACTCAGTAGCCAAGGCCGGCGTCATAGGCCTAACTCGAGCCCTGGCCCGAGAACTAGGCCCGCACGGCATCACCGTCAACGCGGTCGCCCCCGGCCCCATAGACACCGACATCATGGGCGGCCCCCTAACCCCCGACCGCCGCACAACCATGGCCGCCGACCTCCTGGTCAACCGCATAGGCGACCCTCACGACGTAGCCTCCGCCATCGCCTTCCTGATGTCAGAGGACGCCGGCTACATCTCCGGCCACACCCTCAACGTCGACGGCGGCCTATACATGCACTGAAACCAGAAGGGTCATCGCCGCATGCGACGCGGCTCGCTCCCAGAACAGGAAGCCGACCGGCCAGGGAGACCGACTCGATCCCTGCGACGCCATCCGTCTCACGAAGGTGGGCATCGAGTTCACGAGATACGGCATCATTGACGGATGGCTGACTACGACCTCAACCGCCTGGGGCACGCCGGCTTCGAGCAGTTGACGGCTGCCATCTGCCTCCGATCCTTCGGCGCGAGTGTCGAGTTCTTCGGGCGGGGCGCCGACGGCGGCCGCGAGGCGACCTTCAACGGCACCATCAGGTGGTCGGCGACGGCTGACCGCGGCACCGACGAGTGGGTCGGCTACACAGTCTTGCAGGCCAAGTTTCGCGAGGAACCAAGCTCGAAGCCGAGCGAGAATGCGGCCTGGCTTTGGGGAGAGCTGAAGAAGGAGATCGACAGCTGGCGCCGTCGAGCGGCCACCCAGCCAGTCCCGCAGTATTTGCTCTTCGCCACGAATGTCCGGCTATCAGCGGTTGCTGAACTCGGTGGCATCGACACCATCTCACGAAATCTCAAGGAGCACATCGAAGGACGCCCTGCGGACGATCACCGGGAGGCGATCGATCGGCTGGAGGGCGTGAAGGGCTGGAAGGTCTGGCACAGCGACCAGATCGGCAACTACCTGAACGCGTATCCAGAGCTCCGCCACGCGTTCCCAGCCTTCCTGACCCCAGGCGACGTACTCGCGAACCTCGGTCAAAGTACGGATGGCGTCGAGAGTCTCGGCGCGACGATGCGAACCCACGTGACACAGGCGTTGCACAACGAGCGGTGGATACGGCTGTCGGAGTCGGGCAGCGCGACTGGGGAAAAGGCGTCGCTTGAACAGGTCGCGATCGACCTGCCGGCGCAGCGGACGTTGGACGGACCTGACAGTAGGAACACGGTTGAGCTCGTCCAGACAGCGCAACACATCATAGAAGAAGGCGATCGCGTACTGCGCCCCACGCTGTTGCATGCCATTGAACCGCGCCATTTCGTGATCCTTGGTGGAGCAGGCCAGGGCAAAACCACCCTCAGCTATCTGATCGCGCAGGCATACCGTCTCGCCATCCTCAGAGAGTCGGATCCGGGCCCTGAGACCGCGAGCCTGCTGGCTGAGACTCAATCTCGACTTGCCGAACTTGGGTTGAAGATGCCGGGCAATCGACGATGGCCGATGCGCATCGATCTTGCCGAGTACGGCGAGGCCATCTCCAGCGGCGCCGAGCTGGGCATCTTGAAGTGGTTGGCCATGAAGATCAGCGCACGTCTCTCAGGGGATGTCACAGCTACGCAGTTGCTGAGTTGGTTGCGGGCCTGGCCGTGGATCCTCCTGCTCGACGGCCTGGATGAAGTCACAGCCGCATCGGTGCGGCAACGCCTGATGGACTGCATCGAGGACTTTCGCGTCGAAGCCGGCAGCGTGGACGCCGACCTGATGATCGTCGCAACCTCCCGGCCGTTGGGCTACGAGGGTGAGTTCGACCATCGGTTCACCGAGCTCAGACTCGCTCGGCTGCCCGTTGACACTGCCATCGACTACGCAAGGATGGTCGCCGCAGTTCGCCATCGGGAGGACCCTGAGCTCCGCGACCAGGTGATGGCACGAATGATCGAGGCGGCAAGCGACAGCGCCCGGCGGCTGCTGATGGAGACGCCGCTGCAGGTCACCGTCATGTCCTTCATCCTTGAGCGCTTTCCGCTACTCCCACCAGACCGATACAGCCTGTTCAGTCGGTACTACGACACGATGTATGCGCGTGAATCCTCCAAGAGGACACAACTCGCCAAACTCCTCGTCGATTACAGGGTGCATGTCGAGTACATCCACGAGCGTGTCGGCTTATATCTGCAGACCGCGGAGGAGCTGCCCGCCCTCGGGGTGGCAACCATGTCCACGCGCGATCTGCTCGAGATCACCAGAACGCGGCTCAGTTCGGTTGGATATTCGGAGTCCGAGGTTGAAAAGATATCTGCGGAACTGATCAAGGCCGCGACGCACAGGCTCGTACTCCTGGTACCGCAGGGTGATCAGATCGGGTTCGAGATCCGTACGCTGCAGGAACTGATGGCAGCTCGCGCACTAACGAGCGGTGCCGATGAAGACGTCTTGCGGCGATTGGGCGCGACCACGTACAGCCCGCACTGGCGAAATACATGGTTGCTCGCGACAGGAAGGATTTTCGCGGAACGGGAGCACCTGAGCGAGAAGGTGGTCGGCCTGCTCGACAGCATCGACGCGGATCCTCGGCGCTTAGGGAAGGTATTTCCGACTGCGCCAGAAGTAGCCGCCGATATGTTGAGCGACCGGTTGGCCGAAAATCGGCCGGCGTTGCGTAGGCGAATCCTCTTCAAAGTACTCGAGGTCCTCGCGTGCCCGCCACCGTCAGATAGTTATCCCTATGCGCGGGCGTTGATGGCTGCCGCGCGTGAGGTAGCGCAGTACGACGCTATCTTCTCCCGACTGAAGGCCGCCGCGATGGGGAACGATCGCGACCGCGCCAGCGCGGCACTGCTCCTGGACGCCTTGACCCAGATGAGTGCGGAAAGTACCGAGGTAGCCGTCAAGGCTGAGCTGATGCGCAGCGGTATAAGGCTCACCGATGCGCAGCGAGCCGCCGTCGCGCAATGGGGAACGCGGCACAACGTCCATCGGGCAGAGGACGCGGTAGACGACGGCGCACCGAAGCAGCCGTCAGTGCTCAGAGAGTTCCTACGACCGGCGTTGGAAAAGGCCGGCCTGGAGCCTGAGACGTTGGAGAGCGCCCTGATCCTGCCAGATCTCAGCAAATTGCCGATCAAGGTTCGCAAGGGCAAGTTCTACGCAGAACCGCGTTCGGGCTCTGTCGGCCAGATGGTGATGACGGACGTGGAGACGGCCAGTGCGCTCGAGATGGCGCTGGCATCGATCGAGCCCGAACACTGGCCTGTCAGCGCAGTGCTCCAGGTCGCCATCCGTTCGCGTCTTGCGAGGCTTCCTGTGCAGAACATCTTGACCTGAACTGGACCGACGGACACGAGCTGTTGCTGGCACGCCATACGTTGAGGTCGTCGATGCAGAGCTCGCCGACGCTCGGGCCGCCTCAGGCTGCGGCCAGCGCAGATTCGTGAGCATCCTGCGTCCGGGTTTGCACACCTTGACGCGTAGGAATATTCCTACCTATCGTGTGGGCATGGCTATCAACACCGTGAAGACCGTGACCGTGTTCGTTTCCGACCAGGATCGTGCCCGCGACTTCTACGTCGACACACTCGGCCTGGAGGTGAAGACCGACCAGACCTTCGGTGACAACCGCTGGCTGGAAGTCGGTGCCGCGGAGGGGACCACGCTCGTGCTGCACAAGCCCTTCCCCGGCATGAGCTCCGGCGGCGGGCGGGGGACTCTGCTCGCAAGCAGTGACCTTGACGCCGACATCGCTCGACTGCGGGCGGGCGGCGTGGTCGTGGACGGCCCGAACGAGATGCCGTGGGGCAAGCAAGCGACCTTCTCCGACCCTGACGGCAACAGCTACGCCCTGCAGGGCTGATCTTCGTTGCCCAGACGTCTCAAGGGCGGACCGCTGGACGAGGTGTTCAGCGCGCTGGCCAACCCCACCCGCCGCGACATCCTTGACGCGCTCCTCGACGGTGAGCACACCGCCGGGGAGCTCGCGGGAAAGTTCGACATGGCCCGGCCCAGCGTCTCCGAACACCTTCGCGCTCTACGGGAGAGCGGACTCGTCGAGGAGCGGCAAGAAGGCCGGCACCGCTTCTACCGTGTCACCGGAGAACCGATGGCGGAACTGATCGACTGGCTCAGCCCGTACGAGCGCTTCTGGCGGAACCGGATGTCCGCGCTCGGCGATGTCCTCGACCGACTGGGTGACGATGACTGACGATCTCGCCACCATCCAGGTCGACCAGTACTTTCCCCACCCACCGGCGAAGCTCTGGCGAGCATTGACGGTGCCAGACCTGATGGCGCAATGGTTGATGCCGAACGACTTCCAGCCGATCGTCGGCCACCACTTCACCTTCCACGGCCGCCCCGTCGCACAGACCGGCTTCTCCGGCCGGATCGCGTGCCAGGTGCTGGAACTGACGCCACCGAAGCACTTGCGGATCAGCTGGGCCGATGCCGACAACCCCCACAGCAAAGCGACCGAGGTCGCCTGGACCCTCCAACCCGAAGGCAGCGGAACCCGCCTGTTCCTCGAACACTCCGGCTTCGAGCCCGACGACCCCACCCAACAACTCGCCCGCCGCCTCATGAACGGCGGCTGGCGCAGCCACGTACTACGCCGCCTCGACGACCTGCTCCGACAGCTTCGGCCCGAAGAGGGGTATCTGGGTTAGGCGAGGGCCTCGGTGACGATGTCTTCCAGGGAAGCGTTGGGCAGAAGAGCGCCTGCACCTTGCCCCTGGCGACCCGCTCGTCGGAGACCTGCGCCTCAGCAGCATTGGGTTCCCTCTCGCCAGTGGCACACTGCCGAGATGGACGCAGGGATAACAGTTGTGGGATCGGGGCAGGCCAGTGCGCCGCCCGACGTGTTGCGGATGTCGTTGGCGGTTGGATACATCGCCGACGACGTGGCGACCGCCGTCGCCGAGGTAGCCGAGCGTACCGACGCCGTCATGGCAGCTCTGCGGGCCGAAGGTGTGGACACGTCCGCGATCAGGACCACCGAAGTCGAGGTCTCCCAGCACTACCGGGAGCCGGGGCGGCCGCAGACCTACGGCGCGGCGCATCTGCTGACCGTGACGAGCCGGGACCTGCTCGGCTTCGGGCGGTTGCTCAACGTGGCTGTGGAGGCGGCCGGAGACAGTCTCGACCTGCACGCCGTCCGCTTCGACGTCGGTGACAAGACCGCACTGCTGACGAAGGCTCGGGCGCTGGCCTTTCGGCAGGCGCGGGACAAGGCCGAGGAGTTGGCCGAGCTGGCCGGACGTAACCTCGGCGCGGCCACCGGGATATCGGAGACCTACAACCACCACGGCTTCCATGAACAGGCCCTGGGAGCCCAAGCCGGGTTCGAGTCCGAAATCCACATCACCCCCGGGGACACCAAGCTCGAGGTATCCCTCGAGGTTCACTTCACGTGGTCCTGAGCTGGGCGCAGGTGATGCAGGTGCGGGCTGCGGGTCTGGCTTGCAGGCGGGCTGGGGCGATGGGTTGGCCGCACTGTTCGCAAGTGCCGTAGGTGCCGGCTGACAATCGATCAACCCTGCCGCGGCCTGTTCTGTTTCATCGGTGCGGACCCGGCTACGGCCTGGCTGCGTGGGATTGCCATGGATACCGACGGATTCATACAAACCGACTCGCAGTTGGACCCGCATGGACTCGGTCAGGTCTGGAAGGTTCTCGGACGTGCACCCCTTCCCTTCGAGACCAGCACACCATGCGTTTTCGCAGCCGGCGACGTCCGTGTCGGCTCCATGAAGAGGGTCGCCGCTGCAGTGGGTGAAGGAGCCAGCGCGGTCAGATCGATTCATGCTGCCATCGGGATCTCGCTGTGAGACCTCAATCGGCACACAGAGCAAGTCAAAGACAAGATTCCAAGGAGCACAAAATGGACGTCATCGAGACCGTGACCACGCGAAACGAGGACTTCGCAGCGCACCAGTTCACCTCTGGCCTGCGCATGATGCCCTCACTGAAGACCATCGTCATCGGCTGCGTCGACCCACGGGTCGACCCAACAGCCGTACTCGGGGCTCAACCGGGCGAACTCGCGGCCATCCGTAATGTCGGCGGTCGCGTCACCAAGCGGACGCTCATGGAGCTGGTCATGCTCCGCAAAGTGACCCAGGCCGCTGGTTCCGATCTCGGTCCCGGCTGGAACCTGATCGTCCTTCAGCACACGAACTGTGGGATCACTTTGCTGGAGGACCAGCCGAACCTGCTGTCCGACTACTTCGAACTCGAGGAGAATCACTTGGCCGAGCAGACAGTTGGCGACCCCCGGGAAGCAGTTGCCCATGACGTCGCCGTACTGCTCTCCGAGCCCAAATTGGCGGGCGCCCAGGTCTCCGGGTTCGTGTATGACGTGATCACCGGACGACTCAACGCCGTGTAAAGCAGCATCCGCCGGGACAGCGTGTACGCCAGGACCCGCAAAACGAAACGAACGACCCAGCTCTATTGCCCGCCGCCAGCGGCGTTCCTGATCGACTTCCTGCCGGTGATCCGCCGCAGCCGACCCGCAGCGGGTTCGTGGTCGACCACGTGCAGTACTTCAGCGACGCCCTGAAGACCTGCGTCGCCCGGCGCGAGCAGTTGGGCAAGTTCGTGCTGCGCCGGGATCCGCGTGACATCAGCCGTGTCTGGGTTCTGGATCCGGACGGTATGACGTACGTCGCGGTACCGTACCGGGTGCAGTCGCGGCCGCCCATCAGCATCTGGGAGCAGCAGGCGGCGATCGCCCGGCTGCGCGAGCAGGGCCGCGCCGACGTCGACGAGCAGGCGCTGTTCGCGACGGTCGAGCAGATGCGCGAGATCACCGACACCGCGGCGGCAACCACCCGTAGCGCGCGCCGGGACCGTGAGCGTCTTACCGCCGTGCCCGTCGGCGCCGAGCCGCCGGTTGCCGCGCTGATGCCGCCGGCGACTGCGAACGTGCCGAGCAAGGCACGACCACCGGCAAGCTCGGCCCACGGCCCGCTAGACGGCCCAAGGCCGGACACGGTCCTAGCTGCCCAGGCTGCGGCGCCATTGCGAACGGCAAGATCGCCGCCGCGCGGCTCCGCGAAGAACTACAGACCGAGTGGTGGTCGACCAACGATCAAGCCCCGGGCCGGGTCGTAGTCACCCGGCACTGCGGCCAGTGCCAGCCACACACCGTCTGCGCCGCGGCCTGCCTCGTATGCAGCGACGGACCCCTGCTGACCGGCCGACTCGCCGAGCTGACCCGCGACGGCGACCCCCAGCAACTGCCAGACATCGTCAGCAGCGAGCTCATCCGCGCCGGGTGGCACTGGTCCGACACGCCTCACGGCAGCGGGTGGGTCTGCTGCCAGCCCTCGCCTCAACCTGCGGCCGCAGACACCGCCGGCAGTGCGCGACGAGAGCGATCCAGGTAGCGGCCGATCGCGTGACCAGGGCGTTCAACGACCTGACCTACTACGAGACAACGTACCGCCCCCGGTGTACATACGGTGTCCGAATGCGACCGGGTCGGGGGTGCTCGGCAGCCGGCCCGGCGGGATCTGGAACGAGGCCCGCGGCCCGGAGGCTGGTGAAGGCGCCAAGGCGCCGGCGTACGGGTGCCGCTGGTGCGACGAGGGTCAGTTCGCGGATCCACGGCGACAAGATCGACCTCGACGACCCCTGACGTCAGTTCCGACCGACTTCCTAGTTCACCTCGGCCTCGACCGAGTCTTGTTACTCGCGATGAGCGCCATGAGCAAACCTACCGGCCCCAGGGCGAAGTACTGCGGATGGTAGATCCCTTTCCTACGTGCCACTCGTTCAGCCCACACAGCCGTGCGCAGAATGAACGCGATCAGCAACAGCAGAGCTATCACTCGCAGCCCGAGGCTCAGCGCTCCGTGCTGGGTACCGGCCACCCAGCCGATACCCAGCATTGCACCGAAGATCACTCCTAGCTCAAGCCACATTGACCTGAGCCGGGGCGAAGCGGCGCTATCCGTACAAGTCACTCGTGTCGCCCCATCTCGTTTTGAAGTCTTGGTCAGGCCACCATGGGATGCCTAGCGTCCACCGGGCTCGCATCTGTCGCTCGGATTTGAACCTGTACTGCCAGCGGCCGTTCTTGCAGCGCCGGTCACCCCAGTGCTTGGTCCGGTACTGATAGTAGACGTCCTCGATCGTGACCGCGCCGTAGGACGTGAAGAGAGCCATCAAGTCCCTCATGACCGCCTTGATGTGTTTCGGCATCCTGCTGTAGGTCGAGGGCTTCCAACCGCTGTAGTCGGTGCCCCAACTCGTGTACTTGTGCCAGTGCTTGTTCTTCCGGTTGCACCTGACGCAGTTCGAGCCGCCACTGGGGTCAGGTGCCTCGCGGCGCCCAGATATGTCGAAGCGGTTCAGCGGATCGGTCGGATAGGTGTACGCGTTCGCGTTGCCGCCTGGGACGGGGTCTGTGGAGGTGAACAGTCCGGTGGCTGTGTTGTAGAGCCTGACGCCCATGAGGGTGAGGCCAGCTTCCGAGATGGCGCGTTGCGTTGTTCCTAGCCATTGGTAGCTGAGAGGGCCGGTGCTAACCGTCGGATCGGAGGCATTGCCGTATTCGTCAGAGTTGGCCCACCCCTCGATGGCGACTGCCGGTGTTCCGCCGGCAGGTAGCGCGACGGTGGTGACGATGTCGCCGTGAGGATTGGCGACGGTGAGATCGCCACTGCCGGTTTGATCGATGGTAACGGCCAGGCCGCTGCCGATCAGCTCGGCGTAGCGCTGAATCGTGGCGCCTTGGGTGACCCAGGTGGGGTTGTCGCTGGTGTCGGTGTAGTGGCGGATGGTTTGGGTTGAACCGGAGGTATTCGACACTGTTTCGGTGGAGCGCCTGTCGAGGGCGTCGACGCCGAAGGTTGTCGTGGTGCCGGCTTGTGTGATTGTGCGGGCGAGGTCGTTGTCGTAGTACGACAGCGTCACGTTGCCATTGACCGGTTGCGGTGCGTCTGTGGCAGGCAGGAGCGTTGTGCGGCCCAGCGCGTCGTAGGTGTAGCTCCCGATCCCTCCGGCGCCGGTGACTGGTCGGTCGGCGGTGTCGAAGGCTCTGGATACTGTAGTGGCTCCGCTGGCAGTGCAGCTGCCGTCGACGGCTGCGGGTGCGTTGGCCTTGGCGAGTCGGTTGTGGTTGGTGTCGAAGGTGTAGGTGCGAGTGATGCAGGCCGTGGCGGCTGGATTGTTGATGTCGGCACCTGGGGCCGGTGCGGTGCGATCGTTGACCTGGGTCAGGCGGCTGGCGTTGTCGTAGGTGTAGCGACGGTCGTAGGGAACGGCTCCGCCGGTCGGTGTCGTAAAGGCGGACCCGCCCGGGGTCCATTCGTGGGTCACCCGGCCGGCGACGTCGTTCTGGAGCGACCAGGACAGCCAGGCGCCGTTCGGGTCGATGGTGGTCGAGCCATCGGGGTTGGTGGTGGTCACCTGACCGGCGTAGCTGAGTCCGATAGGCTCGCCGCTGTTGTCGATGGCGCTGGTTTGCGTCACGCCGCCGGGCAGCTTCTTAGTGACCAGGGACCCGGATGAGTCGTAAGCGCCGGTGGAGTTCCACGTGGTGCCGGCGGTAGTGACGGCAACCTTGGTCACCTGGCCGCGGCGTTCAATCTTGCCGTTGGCGTCAGTGCCGTCATAGGTGTAGGCAGTGGTGCCGTTCGGGTCGGTCACAGTCGCGACATCCCCTGCTGCGTTGTAGACGGTGGTGGTGGCTGTGTCGCCGGAGGGCTGGTAGGAGGTCTGGCGGCCCCAGGTGTCGTAGCCGGTGGTGACCGTGCCGGCGACGGTGGTGTCGGCGTTGGTTGCGGTCACGACGGTCGGTTGGCCGGTGGCGGTGTCGTAGGTGGTGGTCTTCTTGGTGTTTGGCATCGAGTCTGAAAGGCCCGCGACGGTGGTCGCGGTGGATTCGATGCGGCCGTCGGGCTTGTAGGTCGTGGTGGTGGTGCGGGTGACGGCGCCTGAGGTTTCGGTGACGGTCTTCGGTGACAGCAGGTAGGTGAACGCCGAGGTTGTCGTCGACGGCAGGCTCGGACCTGAACTGGGTGCGGCGGCAGGGGAGGTCTTGCAGACCAGCCCAGCCCACTGCGGCGTGCTGCCACACTCCGGGGAGCCGCTGGTGTTCGCGGCCGTGGTGTAGTAGACGGTCTTGGTGGTCCCGGCGTCGGCGCCGTTGGAGGCAGGTTGCCGGGTCTCGATCACGCGGCCTTCGATGTCGTAGCGGGTGACCTTGACGATGTCACTTACGCCGGCAGAACCGTTGAGGTCGACGTCGGTGACGGTTTTGCCGGGCAGGCTGCGGCCCCAGCCGTCAGCGTCACCGGTGACGGGGGCGCTGTAGTCGGTCAGGGTCTGACCGGTCATCTCCAGATCGCCGGTGCCGGGGTCATTGGCCCACGACGTCTCGGTCGTGGCGAGTCGGTACGGAAGCGACGTGTCCGGATTGATGCCGCTGTTCGGGGCGCCGTTGTCGAACGCCGTATGAGTGTGAGGCCGGACCCAGGCGAGGGTCCCGTCCTTGAGCGTGGCCCAGCGGGCCGGGCCATAGGTGTCGGTCACCAGGGTGCCGGCCGGGGTCACCACCGTGTCGCCGGCGGCGTTCTTGATGTCGGCGTTGTAGACGGTGATGGTGGCGAGTTGGTCGGCGGGCGCGTTGTTGTCGATGACGGCGCGCAGGGCGCGTTCGTCGAGTTGACGCACGGGGTTGCCTTGGTCGTTGTAGTCGGTGGCGGTGAGTTGCCAGTTCCCGGCGCCGTACTTGGCGGTGTTGACGGTGTAGTTGGCGGTGTCGGTGTATTGGAGGTCGGCGTACTGCCAGTCGTCGGTGGTCGGGGCGCCGGTCAGGACGTGGTCGGGGCCGAAGACCGCGTAGCCGTGGGTGGGCACGGTCTTCTGGTTCCACTTCGCGGCCGTGGCCGCGGACAGGTCCGGCGCACCGGGCCCGGACAGTGGCACGTTGTCGTAGACGTACTTGCCCAGCGTCGCGGTGCCGCCCGCCGGGTCGCCGGCCGGACGAGCGCGGGTAACCGTGTCGAGTTTTTGGCGGCTGTTGGCGGTGACGTAGTTGAACTGGTATGGCACCCGTCCGGCCGGCTTGATCGAGGTGAGGTGGTTCGCGGCGTCGTAGGTGTACTCCGTCGACAACCCCGACCGGGGGTCGGTGACCTTGCTCAGCGTGGCGGTGATCTGGTCGTAGGTGTAGGCGGCGACCTGGATCGAATCCATCCCCGCCCCGCCGGCCTTGTCTGGGTTGTAGATGTCCAGCCATGCCTGGCTGATCCGCACCTTCGTGGAACCGATCGTGGTATAGGTGAAGCGCAGCGCACGGCAGCCCGGGTTCATTCCGTCCAGCGGAGTTGCCGGATTGAACGCACCGCACGTCACGCCGGGCGGTGCGGGCGCGATGATCCGCGTGACTCGGCCGGTGCTGTCGTAGGCGAAGGTGGTATCGCCCGCGACCGCGGGTTGAGAGATCGCAGCGGGCCGGAAGTCCGCATCCCTGTCTGCGGCCGGTGCATTGGGAAGCGTCCATGTCGTCACGGTGCCGTCGTCCTCAGTGAAGGACAGCGCCGTTGCCGCGCCGGATCCGGTGATGGTCAGCCGCGAGCCGTCTTGTGTGGTGTCGTCATCGACCGGCACCCAGTCACCGATCTCGAACGCTGCCGAGGTGCGCCGCTGACCGGTGGGCGACTCGTAGATCAGCGTGGTGCCGTCGCCGTCCATCAACACGATCGTGCCGTCCAACCGGGTCGAGTCGATCACCTGCATCCCGGCGGCACCGGACTCGGCACCGTCGAACTGGGTGCTCCAGCCGTCACCGAACACGTTGTAGACCGGGGTCCGCGGCGTCTCGTACGTCATGTGCGACCGCGAGATCGACAGATCACCGGTGTAGCCCGGCACCGAAATGTCCGTGGCGGACACATTCAGCTCGCCCGTGGACAGCGCCACCTGGCCAGGACCGGCGGCGACGGTGGGGTACCCGTCGCCGAACGCGTGTGGCAGCCGCTGGATGGTGGTGTCCGGGGCTTCGGACCAGGTGCACTGGACGGTCGCGTTGTAGGTGAAGCAGACCTGGATGTCGAGCTTCACCGGCACCCGCTCGTTCAGGGTGGTGGGCTGGATCCCGGCCGTGTCGGGGTCGGAATCAAGGAACGCGTCGGTCGTGGCCTTCTTGGTGTCCCAGGTTGTGTTCACCGACACCCCGCCGGCCCCCTTGTCGACCACTGGCAGATCGGTTGCGTCCTCGTTCCAGCCGACCAGGTCATCGGCACTGCCGTACCCGGACACGCGCCAGCGCACCCGCGCGGTGACGCTCGGCGCGGTGCCCTTCGGCGGTCCGGCCGCGATGATCGGGATTGTGTCCGCGGTTGTGATCCGCGGGTCGGCGGTCGGCGACGACAGCGACGCGCTACCCCAGCCAAGCCCGTATGTCGCGGTCGTGGAGTAGTTGCCGCCCGGTGTCTGAGCCTCAGCGACAATGGTGTGCAGGCCGGGCTCGGTGGCCTTGAACGTCACCTGATATTTGGCCACGGCCGGGTCGTTCGACGGCGTGATCTTGACCGCGCCACTGGGGTCATTGGCCGTCGGGCGTTTGCCGTCGATGAACATCCACAGATAGCCCGGCGCGCTGTATCCGGTACCGGTCGCGGTGACCGTGCACGTCACGTCCGTGGCTGGGGTCGTGTCGCTCCAAGCGTTGTTCACGTTGTACGGCGGCGGGCACGTCACAACCGGCTGTGTCACCGGCGCAGCACCGGTGCGTAGCCGGGTCTGGTAGCTCGTCCACGGACCGTCCTTGCGGCCGTCGTTCGCCTTGGCACGGATGTACAACTGCGTGTTGTCCGGCAGATCCGAGGAGGGGCTGCAACCGGCGGTCGTACCGGAGGCATAGACCGATGACGTGCAGGTGCCCACGACGGTGTTCGAGCCTGTCATGAACTCGAACACGTACTTCACCGTGTTGCCGTCCGGATCCGTTGCCTTCGTCTGCACCCACGGGCGGAGAGTCTTCGAGTACATGTACGACGTGGTCTCACCAGGTGCGGCGAACGCGGCCGCGTCTGTTGTCTCCACGGTCGCCGGGGCGTTCGGGGTCCGGTTCCAGGTGAACGAGATGTAGGGGTCGGCGTCGCCTTCGCTGGACACGAACCGTTTCCAGTAGGCCGTGTCCGTTTCGTTCGCGGCCTTCAACGCCAGACCTGCGGTTCCGGACGAGCCGATCGTGCCGTCCGCCCAGGCTTGGGCGAGGCTGGTCATGGGGATTCCGATCCGGCCCGCCGCACACGAGCTCGAGAACCCCTTCGCGACGGTCGCCGATCCCGAGATCGTCGTACTGGTGGCGGGCTGGTTGGTGTAGGTCGTGGCCGTCGAGGCCGGGTCTGCGGAGTACAGGTTCACCTGGGTCGGGGTACAGGTCGTCGCGCCGTACTGGTACAGCTGCAGCGTCGCGTCCACCACGTCCTTACCGGTGAACGTGGAGGTAGGGAAGTTCAGGAACGACCGCTCGATATGCGTCCCGTTCTTGCCCGCCCGCAGCTCCACCCAGGTCGACAGATCCGTCGTCACGCTGGTCTGCACGAACGTGTCGAAGGTCGAGTACACGGGCGTGTTGCTGTAGGTCGGATCGACCGTGACCGGGAACACCCGCGCCGTGTCCAGGAACCACTTGGCGTCCGGCGCGATGACCAGCGTCGCCTTTCCCGCTGACACCGCCTCGAGCGACATCGCTACCGGTGCGGTCTGCACCGGCAGGCCTGTGTGTTCGTCGGTGACCGCGTCCCACATCCGCCCCACCGGGATCCGCGACCGCACCACGTTCTTCGCGTCCACGAACTCGATCGACCCGTCCACGGCCTGCCGCGCGGTCAGGCCCTTGGTGCGCAACGGGATCCGCCACACCGGCGCCACCCCATCGGCCGGCCGCTGCTTTACCACGAAGTCGCTCTCGAACCCCGACCGACGCGCATCCAGCCGCAGATCCACACCCGGCTGGACCTCGGCGTACGTCGCCTTCGTCCCCTCCAGCCTCGGCTCGGGCAGCTTCCACGGCGCCAGCCAGTCCACCTGACGACCCATCCCCGCGGCCGCGGACGCGAACACGCCGCCGGCCGCAGTGCTCCGCTTGCCCAGCTGTAGGCCGAAGGCGTGGCCACGCGGAGCGACCGTCCCGTCCGTGCCCTCGGCCAGTGTCAGGTCGATCGACTGCCACGCACCCTTGGCATCCTTGAAACGGATCGGCGCACTGTGCGCCTCCGTCGTCATTGTGCCGTCCGGGTTCGCCCACGTGGTGGAGGTCTGCGTGCGCAGGGACTCGACCTCGACCTTCGAGCCTTGCGACCGGGCCGACACGACCGCCGACACCACATCCGGCCGCGACACGACCTTCGCCGTCGACGGGTTCGGATCGGCCACCTGGGCAGCGACTGCCGCCTCCTGGGTCTGCAGACCTGTCGCCAGCAACGAGAACGACACCACAACGGCGACCGACCGGACCGACCGTGCGAACCACCGCATGCGGGCACGACGAGAACCAGGCATAACGAACCTCCGCCTCACGCTGGCCCACGGGGCGGGTGAGCAGCGGTGACGGGCGGGTCACCGAGCCGGGCCAGCGTCGGCTACATCGCGTCGGCGGTTCCGGGCGTTACCGAAATTGCAGCAAGCTGCAGCTTCGCGGCGTGCCCTTGACACCACGGCACGTAGCGGAGTGGCCGGCGGTCAGGTCGTGCAGCAGGGATCTGCTGGCGGTGTTGTAACGCGGGACGTGCTTCCAACGATTACGCGGGAGTCGGCCGCGCGCGCGCCCGATGGTCGTCAATTACAGGTTGATCGCACACCAGTGCGGCGACAGTTCTTGGGCCAGCTGGTCGACTTCGCATCGGTACCGCTGCCGGTGCTGCGGCGCAGCGGTCGGCGTGCTGGGGACGCCGGGGCGTGGTCAGGCCGCGGGAGCGGCATTAGCAAGGTTTTAACAGAGTGAGGAAAGCTGTGATGTCTGCGAAGTTGGTCGGCTTGATCGGTGTGGCCTCGGCTGCCGCCGTTGTGGCCACGCTGGCGATCACCGGTGGGCCGTCGGCCGCTTCATCGGCTGATCGCCCGGCGGGGATCGCCGTCAGGCCGGATCTGCCGGAGCCGAAGGGTGCGCAGTTCGCGGAGGGCCGCAGCCCCGTGATCAAGCCGACCGCCGCACCGGCGACCGATATCAAGACCTTGAGCACCTCCAGCGCCGCGGCGCAGGCTGCCGGTTCGTACACGTGTCCTGGGTATAGCGGGATCGACAGCCCGAACCCGGTCGCGAACCTCCTCAAGGACACCTTCACCTGGAGCACGTTCGCGCCGTACCAGGTCGGCGACGGCAACGGCAACGTCAACTGGCGGCTGAACCCCTACAGCAACCCCAGCTGGTACATGTGGTTCCACTCGCTGCGCTGGCTCGGCCAGGGCATCACCGCCGCCGGCACCGGCGACACCATCGCGATGGATCGTGTCACCGCGATCGCGAAGGACTGGGTCACCGACAACCCGTACTCGTGGAAGGCCGACATCGGGGCGTGGGAGTCCACGATGCACCGGACCAACGTGCTGGTCTGTCTGCGCCAGGCCGTCTTGTCCGGGCTCGCGCAAACCACACTGCCGCCGGACTACGCCTGGCTGGACCAGGCGCTGAACGACCACGCCGCGTTCCTGACTGCGAACTGGTCCGGCGCCTGGAATCACGGCACCGACGAGAGCATCGCGCTGTTCGGTGTCGGCTGCACGCTGGACCGCGCCGACTACAAGCAGACCGCGCAGGACCGCCTCGCCGCCGGCATCACTACCTCGATCGACGCCGAGGGAGCGACCAACGAGCAGTCGACGGGGTACGCGCAGTTCAACTACGCGCTGTGGGGACGGGCTGTCACGGTTCTTCAGAACTGCGGAGTCGATCCCGGCACGACCATCACCGACAGGCGGGCGAAGCTCGCTGACTGGCTCGCACTCGCCACGAACTCGCTCGGCAAGCTGCACCAGATCGGCGACTCTGAGGTGATCGCCACCGGCCAGTACGCCGGTACGTCCGCCGAATACGCCGGCTCCCTCGGCACCAAAGGAACCGCGCCGCAGCAGCGCGTCGGCGTCTACTCCGCGGGCTACGTTTTCGGGCGGACCGGCTGGGGACAGACCCGGCCGTTCTCGCAAGAGTCGACCTACAGCATCCGTTTCGGGCCGGCACGTGCGCTACACGGCCACAGCGACCACACCGGAATCACCTACACCGCCCGTGGCCGCGACATCCTCATCACCGGCGGCCACGCCGGTTACCAGAACGACGTGTGGCGGACGTGGGCCAAAGGCCAGTTCTCGGCCAGCACGATGACCACACCGCTGTCGGCGGAGAAGTACCCGGCCACGAAGCTGACCCGCTCCGCCATTGGTGCGACCTCGGAGTTCTACGAGTTCACCGACGTCCCAGGCGCGGGGATCAACCGCACCCGGGCCGTGCTGGTCCTGAAAGACCCCGACCTGATCGTGTCGCTGGACCGCGCGAGTTCGACCACCGCCCAGCAGTTCCAGACGCTGTGGCATCTGCCGTCGGACCAGAACGCCACCGTCTACTCCCGCACCACCGCGCTCGCGATGAAGCCCGGCGACACGACCCGCACGATCCTGTTCCAAGTGCCCTACAAGCAGGCCCTCCCAGCCGGCGCGATCCTCATCAAGCAAGGCCAGACCAGCCCCATCCAGGGCTGGCACTACCCCAACGCCACCACCCGCAACCCCGCCCCCACCCTGATGTTCGCCCGCTCCGGCTACACCGCCTCGATCCTCTCCTTCATCGTCCCCGCCAGAGCAACCCAAGGCGTCACCTACGCCGTCCGCACCTCCGGCACCACAACCATCATCGACCTGACCCTCGGCAGCCTCCGCACCTCCATCGGCATCTCCGCCGGCGGCTCCCTCTACCGCATCTCCTAACCCCATCCCGCAACTTGCACCCCGTGAGGCTGCCAGGCACGCGAAGCGTCCTCCTGCCCTCGCAGTGGCTCCGTGCCCGGCAGCGACGCGGCCCTCGCCAGCCGCGACGCCGAGTCCCAGGAGTGCCTTCGCTGACCAACGGCTCCACAGGCCTGAACACGGTCGGCGGTACGCCGACCGAGGGGCAGCAGATCCCG
Organism: Kribbella sp. NPDC004138; assembly: GCF_053603655.1. Taxonomy (NCBI): domain Bacteria; kingdom Bacillati; phylum Actinomycetota; class Actinomycetes; order Propionibacteriales; family Kribbellaceae; genus Kribbella; species Kribbella sp. NPDC004138. The sequence goes on along the minus strand of NZ_JBSGFZ010000001.1, from coordinate 236,029 downwards.
CGGACAGCCTTCAGCACTGCAATGTGAAGACTGTCCACGGGATGTCTCAACAACTTCGCCGCTGTCCAGCTTGGCTTGGGATCCCAGGACGGAGACGTCCTGGCAGGGCGACGTCCGGCGGGTTGGCTGTGGCTCAGCCAATCCGCGCCACTGTGTACCAAGAGGCTGCCCCGCCGTGGCAAAACTTGGAGTGTCAAACAACTCCGGCAAGACCGTTTTTCATACAGTCGGGGTATGACGACCACCGAGCTCGATCGTCGGCCCGCCCTGTCGCTCGATCCCGACCCGCTCGGCGTCATCGGCGGCGGCATGCAGCTCGGGTACGCCCGGGTGTCCACCCGGGAGCAGAACCTGCACCGTCAGATCGACGCACTCACTGCGGCTGGATGCGGCCGGATCTGGCAGGAGAAGCTCAGCGGCAAGAACGCCGACCGGCCCGAACTGCAGGAGTGCCTGGCGTTCGCGCTGCCCAACGACGTCGTCGTGACCGAGCTGTCGCGGCTCGGCCGCAACTTCCAGGACTTGATCCAGATCGTCAGCGGGCTGCGCCGGCAAGAGATCGGGTTCAAGTCATTGCACGAGGCACTCGACACCACCACGCCCGGCGGGCGGATGATCTTCCACGTCTTGGCCGCGCTCGGCGAGTTCATCCGCGAGATGATCGTCCAGGGCACCCGCGAAGGCCTCGACGCCGCACGCGCTGTGCCGAGACTACGGGGACATCGCTCGATGACCACGGATGCCCGGAAGTTCAACGACCACCGGATCCTCCCGCTCGTGCACGACGCCGAATCCGCAGCGTCAATGCTTGCTGTCGGTCGAAAGGTGCGCGTCATGTCCATGAGCACCCCGGTTGGTCTACGCAAGCCAGCGTCGGCGGCGTGATGTCGCAGAGGAAGCCAAAGACCAGGCGGATCGCGAACCAGGCTGCGCGGACCAAGCTCTTGCACAAAGTCCTTGCAGATGACGCCCAGTCACTGTTGATCCGATACCGCAAGGTCGACCTTGAAGACCTCAGCCGCGTCCTCGCTCGCGCGCACACGACCACCCCCGATCAAGTGAAGGTCGCCCTCGGAGGCGACCCGCGCTTCGAGGTCTCAGGGAATGCGATCGTTCTCCGCGGCTGGAGTGATCGGAGGGCTTCGACGTCCCGAAGCCAGGCGACGGCGAAGCCGTCCTTACTGGACGAGGTGCGGTTCGCACTGACCGAAACCGACACCGACCGCGTCCTTGTGATGGCGTCGGCTAGCGGAACGACAAGGACACTTCGATGCGACTTCGTCCGCGGCGACCGCGGCGAGGAGGTCTGGATCGCAACGGCCGTGACGAACCCGGAGGATTGGATCGCCGCTTCACGCGCTGGCGCCTGGTCGCTCCGCCCGGGCTGGAAACTTCCTCTGGTGAAGGCCGCCGAGGTTCCCGGAGGAGCTCCGATGGTGCTTGTGTACCGCGAGGCCTCCGCGGCTGATGCTGCCCAGCGGGTGCAGGCCGTTGTCGCGGAACTGTGGGACGTCCAGAGCGACACCGCCCGGTTGGAGAAGGTCACATGTTCGCCGGCGGAACTAGAGCGCCGAGTTCTCGGAGAGCACACCGTTCGTCGGCTCGTCGCACGCGCGACGCCACGCGGACCAACGGTCAAAACCTGTGAGCGATGCGGCCAGCCCTTGACGGATCCGTCCAGCGTGGCGCTTGGTATCGGGCCAGAGTGCCGCAAGTACTACTCAACCGAGGTCTTGCGAGCCGTCAAGGCCCGGAGCAAGGTCCTACCCAAGATGTCAGCACAGAAGCCGACGAGCTGGGCCAAGGCGATTCGGGAGTGGTTGTCGACCGACTACTAGCTACCGGGCCGCACAATCTCCGACCTTGCTTCCTCGGGCGATGAGGCACGGCAGCTGGTAGACGGGGCGTAGCGCGCCGGTCGTGATCGTTACGAGGTCGACTGTCGCCTGCCCTGGCTGATCATGGTGAAGGACTGCCGGTCCCGCGGCTTCAAGCCGTCCAGGAGTGTGGTCGTGGCGGCGTACTCCTGCTGCATCACGAGTTCTTCCGGGCCTGGATCGTGCCGTTGGAAGAACTCCCGAGGCTCCTCCACCGGCAACGCCTGGACCCGGTCCGCGTCGTGACGGCGCCAGGAGTTGTACACGTTGGCGAACTGGATCAGGCACTGCCCGATGAAGTACGTCCGCAGCGACGCACCCCGCCGGTAATCCCACCGGCCACCGACCAGTACGTAGTCGTGGAACTTCACTAGCGCCTTGCCGACCGTTTCCAAGACCCGGTCCTCGACGAGGCCCCGATCGTCGAACGCGTCGGCCGGCGCCGCAGGCAGACCGCCGTACCCACGCTGCCGGCGGTAGTGGAGGATCGTCCGCTTCCGGATCCAGGACGTCAGCACCGCCATGGCGTACTTCACCAGCTCACCCTGGAAGTAGTCGTAGTCGTAGTCCGGGCCCTGGAAGTTCCGCCAGCCCAGCTCGAGAACCAGCTCGTAGTCGGCTTGCAGCCGATCGAGGTGATCCGCGTTCTTGAACGTCGACGCCGCCGTCGCCCAGTGAGGTACGAGGCCGACACCTACGTCCGGTTGTAACGGCGCGGCGGCCGCTGGCTGCTTCGCCACCTCGTCCGCCTCACCGGATTTCATGACCTGCCTCTTTCGTCGGGAGAGACCACGACTCCGTCGGGTCACCCCCTCGTATATGCACTTCTCTGGATTACCCCCGACTCCGGACCAACTTTTTTCCGGAGCCTTCGATCGGCCGGGCTCGACCAGGTCGTACCGGAGGGCGTGGACGTGCCGAGGCACGGTGGACGTGGCACCGGCCACGTCGGAGCGGCGACAGCCGCCGACAAGGTTCCGGGTATGCCGAAGCGCCCCGTGAGCCCGGTTCTGGGCATGACGAATCCTCAGACGCCTGTGAAGTTAGCTGTCGGGTTCGGGCTGGGATTCATAGCCCGGTCCGCTCCCGCGGACTTCACCCCAGGGTTCCGACCACTCACGGTCGAGACCCAACCTCCTGCGTCCCCCACCTCCGCCTTGGTTGTTCGAGGGGAGCACACGAACCTGGCGGAGCTCGGCGTTGACTCGTGTGCAGCCCACCGACACTCGCCGGGCCATCCATCAGAGTAGAACCACGCTCCGACAAGATGAAACCTGATTCACAGCCCGCGCGCGTCGGGCTCAAATCCCAACAGAAACAGGCGAAATCGCACTCCGCACTGCTCGACCACTAGCTGCTGTTCGACCGCCAACTGCGCTGGTGGCCGGGACTGGCGGATGGTCTCGCAGGCGCCGAATCGGCGGCGCAGGTGGGGTTGTAGCTCGTCCGGCACCCGACGAGCCGAGCGACCATGGCATGCCGGGCGGCTGGCGTGCGCTCTGCTCGTCCGGCGACCCGGCCGGGGGTGTCAGCGAGCAGGATCGCGAACCGTCGGCAGGTCACGAGAAGTTGTGGCGATCCGGGGCAAAGTAGTGAGTAAAGCGTGAGTTGGCGCCGGAAGTCCATCACTCCGGGTTATATGCCCAGGTCAGAGAGCCGGCGGGGGGACTCGAACCCCCAACCACCGCTTTACAAGAGCGGTGCGCTGCCAATTGCGCCACACCGGCGTGGTGTCGGTACATAGTAGTGGATTGTGTGGAGTGTGCTGCGGGGGTCGGGTGGGTTCCGGGGGCTTTGGGGTGCTCGGGTGGTGTCGGTGCTCGGGGACTCGTTGGGGCTCGTGGCGTTGCTGTTGTACGTGCAGCGGGCGACGGGGGCGGCGCTGGCGGTGGCGTTGTTGTTGCTGGCGGGGGACTTTGTGCCGGGGTTGTTCGGGGCGGTGGCGGGGGCGGTTGGGGATCGGTTCGATCTCAAGCGGGTGATGGTGGTTTGTGACGTCGTCCAGGGGGTGCTGACGGTCGTCATGGCGGTCAGTTTGCCGCCGTTGCCGGTGTTGCTTGTGCTGGTGGCGGTGCGGGGGGTTACCGCGCAGGTGTTTCTGGCCGGATCGCGGAGCGCGATGCCGCGGCTGGTGCGGGACGATCAGTTGGAGGCGGCGAACTCGGCGTTGGGGGCGGGGACGAACGGGTTGGAGGCCGTCGGGCCGCTGATCGCGGCTGGGCTGTTCCTGGTGACCGACGTACGGGGGATTCTGTACATCGACGCGGCGACGTTCTTCGTGTCGGCGGCGCTGCTGAGCCGGTTGCCGAGGATCCAGGTGGAGCGGTCGGGGCACAGTCTGTTGAAGGATGCGCGGGACGGGCTGGGGTACATCGTCCGGACCCGCGCCATCCGCGTGATCGGGATCGGGTTCTTCGCGGTGGTCGCGTTCAACGGCGTGGACGACGTCGCGATGGTGTTCCTCGCGAAGGACGAGTTGCGCGGGAGTGATTCGGCGGCGGCGACGTTGTACGCCGGGGTGGGGATCGGGCTGATCCTCGGGTTCGCGATCCTGGCGCGGTACGCCGTTCGCTTCAAGATGCCCGTCCTGATGCTGCTCGGGTTCGCGGTGAGCAGCGTCGGCAATCTGCTCACCGGGCTCGCGTGGGCGATCTGGGCGGCGCTCGCGTTGCAGGTGATTCGCGGGCTCGGGATCGCGGGCATCGACGTCGGGGTCAACACCCACCTGCAGCGCGTCGTACCGCCGCATCTGCTGAGTCGCGTGTTCGGGAACCTGTACGGCGCGATCGGGCTGGCGGCCGGGATCTCGTACGTCGGGGGTGGTCTGCTCCTGCAGCACACCGACGCCCGTACGACGTTCGTGGCCGCGGGCGCGGGTGGATTGGTCGCTACGGCTGTGACTGCGATCGCAAGGCGGCGATCGGGCGACGCAGGGAGCGAGCCCCCGGTACGGCGATGAGGGCGATCGCGGCCATCACCAGGAATGCGGCTGACGGGTGACCGACGAGCAGGCCGACGATCACAGCGACGATCAGGCCGCCGAGGTTGCCGGCCATCCAGATCAGGCCGGCGGCGGTGCCTTCGGCTTCGCCGGTGCGGCGCTCGACGAGTTCGAGGACGATCGGGAGGGCTGGGAGGAGCAGGAGGCCGATCAGCGTGATCGCGACGAAGGCTGTGACGGTGCTTGGGGCGACGGCGAGCAGGACGCAGGCCGCGGCGGTGACGGCCAGGCTGACGACGAGGAGGGTGGATTCGGCGCGGTGCCGGGCGACGAGGATCGGGATCGTGGCGCTGCCGAGGACGCCGGCGACGACCTGGACCAGGAGGATCGTGCTCGCGGTGCCGCCGCTCACGCCTGCCGGTTCGAGGAGCGCCTGGGCGAAGGTGCTCATGGCAACGAACACGCCGAAGGGGAACAGCGCGAGGACACACAGCCGGCGGATCAGCGGGTCACCCCAGGAGGTGGCGAGAGCACCCCGAACGGGGCGGTGCGGCGGCTCGCCGGTGTGAGAAGGGGTGGCCGGCGAGCCAGCGGTCAAAGCGTGCCCGGCGGCCGCCGCGGGGCCGGTAGGTGAGGCGGTGGAGGGTGTGCTGAGGGCGGTGGGGTCAGCGTGAGTTGAGGCAGTGAGGGCGGGGTCGAAGGGGGCCTTTGAGCGGAGGGCGGCGGCGAGGGCGAGGGCCGATGCGATGCAGAAGATGGCGGTGAGCACCAGCATCGTGGGGAGGGAGGCGGCGGTGGTGAAGATTGCTGACAGGAGGAAGGCGATGACCATGCCGGCGAAGATGCTGGCGGTGCCGATCGCGATGCCGGTGGGGCGGTCTTTTTCGTTCAGGTAGCGGCCGGTGATGCCGGTGACGGCGTTCAGGACCAGGGGCTGGGCGATCGAGGCGAGGATCTGGCCGGCGAGCAGCCAGCCGAAGTCGTCGCCGATCAGTCGCACCGCCGCACCGACCGCGGTCAGTACGGCGCCCGCGATCAGCGCGGACCGGAACCAGCGGTCGAGGGCGAGGCCGCACGGGATCGCGAGGACGACGTACAGCAGCGGGAAGACCTGGGCGAGCCAGCCGATCGCGCTCTCGGACACGCCGTACCGCGCGGCCGCCACAGTGGTGACGCCCGCGAAGTTGAGCCAGACGAGCTGGGTGGCCGCGCCGACCAGGGAGTAGCCGACGATCGCGGACCACCGGCTCCTGTTGTGCATGGGCGAAGCGTACAAAGGAGACATGGTCGATTGGGAGGGACCGCTCACGGAGGCCTATGAGCGGGCGACAGCGTACCTGGAAGAGCTACCGGAGCGGCGGGTGGGCCCGCGCGCGACTGCCGGCGAGCTCCGCGAAGCGCTCGGCGGGCCGCTGCCGGCCGGGCCGACGGATCCGCGGAAGGTGATCGCGCGCCTGGCGGAGGGGGTCGAGGACGGACTGTTGCCGAGCGGTAGCGGACGGTTCTTCGGGTTCGTGTTCGGCGGCGCCACGCCGGCGTCGCTCGCCGCCGACTGGCTGACGACGACGTGGGACCAGAACGCCGGTCTGTACGCCGCCTCGCCGGCCGCCGCGGTGGTCGAGGAGGTCGCGGCCGCCTGGCTGGTCGAGCTCTTCGGGCTGCCGGCGGGTACGTCGGTGGGCTTCGTGACCGGGGCGCAGATGGCGAACTTCACCGGGCTCGCCGCCGCGCGCCATGAGGTACTGCGCAGAGCCGGATGGGACGTGGAACGGGACGGGCTGGTCGGCGCACCGCCGATCCGGGTGCTGGCCGGGGCGGAACGGCACGACACGATCGACCGCGCGCTCCGGTTCCTGGGACTGGGGACGAGCTGCATCGTGCCGATCGCGGTCGACGAGCAGGGCCGGATGCGCGCCGATGCGCTCGAGGCAGCCCTCACCGACGACGCGCCCCAGATCGTGTGCGCACAGGTCGGCAACGTGAATACCGGGGCGATCGACGCGGTCCGCGACATCTGTGAGCGGGCGCATGAGCACCATGCCTGGGTCCACGTCGACGGAGCCTTCGGTCTCTGGGCCGCGGTCAGCGAACAGCTGCGCCCACTCGTCGACGGGATCGAGCTGGCCGACTCGTGGGCGTCCGACGCGCACAAGTGGCTCAACGTGCCGTACGACTCCGGCCTGGTCCTCTGCGCCCATCCCGAGCCCCACCGGGCCGCGATGTCGATCCGGGCCGCGTACCTGATCCAGGACGAGAACGGCGAGCGGGACCCGATGGACTACAACCCGGAATTCTCGCGGCGCGCCCGCGGGATCCCGGTGTACGCCGCGGTCCGCGCGCTCGGGCGCTCCGGGATCGCGGAGATCGTCGACCGATGTCACGCGATGGCGCAACGGTTCGCCGACGCGCTGCGCGCCGAGGGTATCGAGGTCCTCAACGAGGTCGTCCTCAACCAGATCCTGGTGCGGTTCGGCGACGACGAGCTCACCCGGCGGGTGGTGGCCGCGGTCCAGCGGGAAGGGACCTGCTGGATGTCCGGCACCACGTGGCAGGGCACGGCCGCGATGCGGATCTCGGTCACCAACTGGACCACCGGTGCGGCCGACATCGACCGCTCCGCCGCCGCGGTCGTCCGGTGCCTGCGCGATCAGCGCTGACGGAAATGTTCGGCCGCGTGTCGATTTCCGCGGTTGCCGTTCGACGCCCTGGTGTACGACGACCACTCAGGAGGAGAACGATGTCGTTCCAGGCGTACTTGGACAAGATCGAGGAAAAGACCGGGAAGACCCCGCGGGAGCTGGTCGACGAGGCGAAGAGCCACGGGTACGACGCGCCGCAGGTGAAGACCGGCACCATCCTCGACTGGCTGAAGGCGGACTACGAGCTCGGCCGCGGGCACGGGATGGCGCTGGTGCATGTGATCAAGAACGGGCCGGAGATCAGCGACAAGCACGTCGGCCGGTCCGGCCCGCACGGCGACCCGAGCAACATGCTCTGGCTGGACGGGAAGGCGACCAACCCGGCGCTACGGTAGGCGGGTGGATGCGAAGAAGTCGCCGCGGGACAGGTGGATCACGGTCTACGGGCGCAAGCCTGTCCTGGAAGCGTTGCACGATCCGAAGCTCTCGGTCGCGAAGGTGGTCCTCGCGGACAACGCGACCGGACACTCCATGCAGGAGATCCTGCGGGCCGCGGAGAAGTACGGCACGCCGGTCGAGCGGGCGACCGCCAGCCGGGTGAAGTGGCTGGCCGGAAACGGCAAGCACGACCAGGGCGTGGTCGCGGACGTGGACGCGCCCCGGATGACGCCGCTGGAGGAGTTCGTGCGGGCCCGCGGAAAACGGCCGACCAACGTTTTCCTGCTCGACGGCGTGACCAATCCCGGAAACGTCGGCATGATCCTGCGGACCGCGACCGGCGCCGGGTTCGACGGGGTGATCCTCCCCCGGGCCGGTACGCCGCACGTCGGGCCGCTCGTCATCAAGGCGTCGGCCGGGGTCGCGTTCCAGGCGCCGATCGTCAACACGTCGACGGCGAAGGCCGCGGTCGACGTACTGCGGACCGCCGGTTACCACGTGTACGGGTTGTCGGCGCGGTCGCAGGACTCGCTGTTCAAGGCCGAGCTCGCGCCGCGCGCGGTGTACGTGCTCGGCGGCGAGACCAACGGCGTCACGGTGTCCACCGACTCCGACCTGCAGATCCCGCTGCACTCCGGCGTCGAGTCGCTGAACGTCGCCGTCGCCGCCGCGATCGTCGCCTTCGAGGTCACGAACCGCTGATGCAACCGAATCCCGCGCCGGCGCGACGCCAGGTGGCGCACGGCGTACCTGCTCTGCGGTGACCGGCGGCTCAGCCGGTGATCTTGGCGGCGAGCTCCTGGGCGGTGTCGCGGGTGTAGGAGCCGGAGATCTGGATCTGGCCGCCGGAGATCGGCGATTGGACCGACGGCGCGGCGACGACCTGGCCGTGGACCACGATCGCCAACTGGTTCGCGGGTGGTTGCTGCTGGGCGACAGCCGCGGTCAGCTGCTCGAATCGCTTGGCGCCTTCCGCGTCGAGCGTCAGACCGACGTACCAGCCGCCGGCGCCATTCTCCTGGATCGCAGCCTTCACCTCGGACACGTTGCTGCCGTTGAGTTCGACCTTGCCGAGCGTGTAGCGGGTGCCCTTGTCGTCGCACGCCGTCCCCGATGATGCCGGGGTCGGGCAGCTGCCGGGCTTCGCCGTCAGGACCCGGCGGAACTCGACAGCGGTCGGGTCGGACGGCTTGGTCCGAGCGGCCGGGGTCGAGCTGTCGGCTGCGGGCTTCGCGTCGTCGCGATTCAGGAACAGCACGAGCCCCGTCGCGATCACGACAACCAGCACCAGCAGGAGACCGCCGACGATCACCAACGGCACCCAGTCCGGCGCGGTTGAGCAGGTGGCGGGAACCCTGGGTACGGCGGACCGGGCGGCTGGTTCGGCGGTACCGGGGGCTGCGTCATGCCCGCCATGCTAGGTAGCCGGGAAGTCACTCACCGAGAAGGCGAGCCGCCAGCTCCGCGTTCCGCCGCGCGAACGACCGCCACAATTCCGGCGTCTCGGCGACCCGCTTGCGCGCTGCCGCCTCGCCGGCCGCGCGTTGCGTCCAGGTGCACATCCTCCCGCCGCGCAGCTCGAACCGCACGAGTACGCCGTCCGCCCACCCGTACACGTCCGCGTCCCGCGGCTCGAGCCAGGCGACCTTCTGCTCCGAACAGATCCAGTCGAGCGCCTCGATCTCGCCCTGGACCTTGGCCGCGAACTCGTACCGCAACTCCGCCGCCGCCCGATCACGGCGCCGGACCAGCTCGTCGCGCAACGCCCCGACCGCGGCCGGATCCCGTTGCAGGACAGCAATCGCGCTGCGCGTCAGCGCGTCCCGATCACCTGGCCCGATCCCGAACAGCCGCCCGAACTCCTCGGCCGACCCGTCACCCGCGACGGTGTACTGCAGCGGCAGCACCCGGTGCAGACCGGAGATAGCCTGCCGGATCCGCAACCCGCCGAGGTACGGACCGAAATGCAGCGCATTCCCGCTGATCAGGTGCTCGAACCGCAAGCCGGGTTTCGTTCCGTCGCCGAGCCGGATGTAGCCGACCACCTCCGCGCCGCCCTCGGTCCGGTTCCAGCGCGGCTTGGAGTGTTCGAGCAGATTGCGTTCGAGCCATGCCGCTTCGTGTTCGGAGTCGCACCAGACACCTTCCACGCGGGCGATCCGCCGCACCATCCGGCGCAGATGCGGGCGGTCGCCGAGATTCACCCAGTACGACTGCACGCGCCGGCGCAGGTTGCGGGCCCGCCCGATGTACAGGACCCTCCCGGCGTCGTCCCGGAAACGGTAGACGCCGGGGCCGGTCGGCAACTCCCGAACGCTGCGAATCATCAGCCCAGTGTGCCCGGTCCGACCGGCCGAGTGACCGCGCGGTGGATTGTTCGAAACGAATGCGGGCCGGGGCTTGCGCAGCATCTGTGCCGGACGTCATCCTGGCGCGATCCGAGTGCCCGCAGGGGGTTGTGGGGACGGGCGCCGGAACTTCGGCCTGGGGGGCTTCGTGAGGATATCTGCCCAGTGGCTGCGCCGTGCGCTGTCCACTCTGTGCGTAGTACTGCTGCTGCCGGTCGTCGCGACCACACCGGCACGGGCTGCAGTCACGCCCACCGGTTTCAGTGAGCAAGTGGTGTTCAGCGGGCTCGACAGTCCGACGAACGTCGCGTTCTCGCCGGACGGCCGGGTGTTCGTCGCCGAGAAGAGCGGCCTGATCAAGGTCTTCGACTCGCTCGACGATCCGACGCCGAGTGTGTACGCCGACCTGCGCACCGAGGTGCACAACTACTGGGACCGCGGGCTGCTCGGTCTCGCGCTGCATCCTAATTTCCCTACGGATCCGCGGATCTACGTGCTGTACACGCACGACGGCCTGATCGGCGGGCCGACTCCGAAGTGGGGTACGCCGGACACCGACGCCGACCCGTGCCCGTCGCCGCCCGGTCCGACCGCCGACGGCTGCCAGGCCAGTGCACGGCTCTCGGTGCTGAACGCGAACGGCGCGGAGCAGGTGCTCGTCGAGGACTGGTGCCAGCAGTACCCGAGCCACTCGATCGGTTCGATCGAGTTCGGCCCGGACGGCTACCTGTACGCCGGCGGCGGTGACGGCGCGAGCTTCAACTACGTCGACTACGGGCAGGACGGCTACACCACGTCCGACGTGACACCCGACAACCCGTGTGGCGACGGGCCTGCGCCGGTCGGCGCGACACTCCTGCCGCCGACCGCCGAGGGCGGCGCGCTGCGCGCACAGGACCTGCGGACCGCGGGCGATCCGGCCGGCCTCGACGGCTCGATCATCCGCATCGACCCCGACACCGGGCAGGCCGCACCGAACAACCCGCTGATCTCCAGCCCCGACCTGAACGCCCGCCGGATCGTCGCGGAGGGCCTGCGGAACCCGATGCGGTTCACGTTCCGGCCGGGAACGAACGAGCTGTGGATCGGCGACGTCGGGTACTCGACCTGGGAGGAGATCGACCGCATCGTCGTACCGACCGCGGGCGTCACGAACTTCGGCTGGCCGTGCTACGAAGGCGCCGCCCGCCAGCCCGGGTACGACAGCGCGAACGTCTCCATCTGCGAGAACCTGTACGCGGCCGGCGCGTCCGCGGTCGCCGCGCCGTACTACGCCTACCGGCACGCCGACAAGATCGCCAACACCTGCACCGCCGGCAGCTCGTCGATCTCCGGGCTGTCCTTCTACAAGGGCGGGAACTACCCGTCGACGTACGACGGTGCGCTGTTCTTCACCGACTACAGCCGCAAATGCGTGTGGGCGATGATGAAGGGCAGCAACGGTCTTCCGGACCCCGCGAACATCCAGCTCTTCGCCTCCGGGTACGGCGCGACGCGTCTGCAGACCGGCTCCGGCGGCGACCTCTTCACGGTCGACTACGACAACGGCCGGATCCTGCGCTACGTCTACAACGGCACCAACAACCCGCCGACCGCCGTGATCCAGGCCGACCCGTCGAGCGGGCCGACCCCGTTGACGGTGACGTTCGACGGGACCGCGTCGAACGACGCCGACGGCGATGCGCTCACCTACGCGTGGGATCTCGACGGCGACGGGGCGTACGACGACTCGACGGCCGCGACCGTGCAGCACACGTACACGACGACCGGCACCGTGACCGCGCGCCTGCGGGTGTCCGACGGGACGGCGAGCAGTACGACGTCGACGCAGATCAACGTCGCCAACACCGCGCCGACCGCGACGATCACGTCCCCCGGCCCGGCGTTGACCTGGAAGGTTGGGGACGCCATCAACTTCTCGGGTTCGGCGACGGATCCCGAGCAGGGCACGCTACCGGCGTCCGCGCTGACCTGGTCGCTGATCATGCATCACTGCCCGAGCGACTGCCACACGCACACGATCACCTCGCTGAGCGGGGCGAGCGGCTCGTTCACGGCACCGGACCACGAGTACCCGTCGTACCTCGAACTGAAGCTGACCGCGCGGGACGCTCAGGGGCTGACCGATTCGAAGAGCGTGCGGCTCGATCCGAAGACCGTGACGACGACGTTCACGACCACGCCGGCCGGGCTGCCGGTGACGGTTCAGGACAAGAGCGGCAAGAGTCCGCTCGGTGCCACGACGATCATCGGCTCGAGTGTGTCGGTCGCGACGGATCCCGTGCAGAACATCGCGAACCAGCTCTACCGGTTCGGCCTGTGGTCCGACGGCGGGGCGCGCGATCACAACCTGATCGCCCCGGCGACGGCTGCGACGTACCGGGCCGCCTTCGGCCTCAAGCGGAACCTCGCCCGCGGCCGGCCGGCTGTCGCCTCGAGCGTCTATGTCGCCGGGCGTGAGGCGTCCAAGGCCGTGGACGGTTCGATGAGCACCGCATGGTCGAGCGCGCGGACGGACCCGCAGTGGTTCCAGGTCGATCTCGGCTCGGTGCAGGTCGTCAACCGGGTGATGACGAACTGGCTGTCGACGGCGTACGCGAAGTCGTTCCAGATCCAGGTGTCCGGGAGTGGGCGCACCTGGAAGACGGTGGCGTCGAGCGTGGGCGGCGACGGCGGGACGGACAACATCAAGTTCACGGCGAACTACGCGCGGTACGTCCGGCTCGTCATGACGAAACGGGCCGTTGCCGGGAGCTACTACTCGTTCTGGGAGTTCGGGGTGTTCCAGGACACCGGCCCCGCGACCGGCATCGGCGGCAAGTGCATCGACGTCTACCAGGCGCTGACCGCCGACGGTACGCCGACGACGCTCTACACCTGCAAGGGCTCCGTGAACCAGCAGTGGACCCCGTCCACCGACGACGGCACCATCCGCACGATGGGCAAGTGCCTGTCCGCGCGCGGGACCGCCGTCAACACGCCGGCAGTGTTGTGGAGCTGCGACAACTCGGCCGGTCAACGGTGGATCCCACAGACCAACGGCGCCTTCGTCAACGCCGCCTCGGGGCTCTGTCTCGACGCAACCGGCGGGTCCACCGCGAACGGCACGAAGCTGATTCTCAACACCTGCAACAGCGCGCTGAACCAGAAGTGGGTCCTTCCGTAATTCGATCGTCGCCGCGGCCGTGCCGGATCTATCGTCGTGCCCATGAGTCAGGGTTGGGCGGATGACGGGTTCGGCGCGGTCGCGGACGCTTTCACGGAGAACTTCTCGCTGTTCCCCGAGCTGGGTGCCGCGGTCAGCGTGTACGCCGGCGGGCGCCGGGTGGTCGAGCTCTGGGACGGGGATGCCGCGCCGGGGCGGCCGTGGACGCGCGAGACCGTCGTACCGGTGTTCTCCTGCGCGAAGGGGCCGGTGAGCGTCGTCGTCCACCTGCTGGCGCAGGAGGGGCGGCTCGATCTGGACGCGCCGATCGGGACGTACTGGCCGGAGTTCGTTGCGGAGGGCAAGGACGCGATCACGTGCCGGATGGTGCTCGGTCACCGGGCCGGGATTCCGGTACTGGACACGACGCTGACGTTCGACGAGATCGCCGCGTGGATGCCGGTGGTCAAGGCGATCGAGGGGCAGAAGCCGCTGTGGGAGCCGGGGACGGCGTTCGAGTACCACGGGCATGTGTTCGGGTTCGTGCTCGGTGAGGTCGTCCGGCGGATCACCGGTCAACTGCCCGGCGCGTACTTCCGGACCGTCATCGGCGACCCGCTCGGGCTGCGGGCGTGGATAGGGTTGCCGGCCGCGGAGCTGCCGACGCTGGCGCGCCTGGAGGAGGCTCCCGGGCGTCCGCCTGCGCTCGATCCTGAGCACCTGCTGATGCGGATCGTCACGATGAACGGCGCGCTCGAGTTCCCCGGTCTCGACGTACCGCACGGTTGGAACGATCCCGACCTGCTGGGGATGGAGCTGCCCGGGGCGGGTGCGGTCGCGTCCGCGAGCGGTCTCGCCGGCGTGTACGCCGCGGCCGTCACCGGCATCGACGGCTCCGCGCGGCTGCTGTCCCCCGAGACCGTCGGCGACGCGGTGCGTGAGCTCTCCTCCGGCGCCGGATTCCTCGGCTTCGACGCCGGCGCGCGCTGGGGCTCGGGTTTCCTGCTCGACTCCCCCTTCCGCCCGACCCTCGGCCCCCGCAGCTTCGGCAACGACGGCGCCGGCGGCCAGTTCGCGTTCGGCGACGACGACCACGGCATCGCCTTTGCCTACACCGCCAACCGCATGCTCGGCCACGGCGACCCCCGAGCCACCCGCCTCATCGACGCCCTCCGCACCTGCCTTGCTTAGCAGTCGTGGAGCGGGTGCCACGCAAAGGTTGAACCGTCGCGCTGGACACGACCCAGGCCTGGGAACGGGAGATGGTAGGCGTGCACGAGGATCTGCTCGTCAGCAGCGCGTTCCAGCAGGTGGCGGCGGCTCGCGACGGAGGCTGGTGCGTCCAGGTCCCACGGGGTAGCCCAGGTCGGGTTGGTGAGTTGGAGCGGGTCGTAGAAGGTGTCCCCCACGCACAGCAGGCGTTCACCCTGGGACTGCAGGAGGATTGCTGCATGTCCGGGAGTGTGGCCCGGCGCAGCGATCGCTTGTACGCCGGGGAGAATCTCAGCGCCGTACTCGAAGGGGCGCAGCTTCTCGCCGAACAACCGGATGGTTTCGCGGGCGGCTTCGAGATGCGGTTGAGCCGACGCGAGATCGACCGCCCTTGACCAGAATGCGACCTCTGCGGAATGCGCGAACGCGGTCGCGTCGGGGAAGGTCAACTCGCCCGACCAGATCGCACCGCGGGAGTGGTCCTGGTGCAGGTGGGTGAAGACGACCGCGGCCAGGTTCGAGCGGGACAGGCCGACGGAGGTCATCCCGTCCCCGAGTTGCCCGACCAGCGGTTCGATGTACTCGCCGTACCCGAGGAAGCTCGCCCCCAGCCCGGTGTCGATCACCGCGGTTCCGTCCGGCGTACTGACGAACAGGCAGTTGTAGCCGCAGGTCAGAGTCGAGCGGTCCCGGCAGGCGTCCTGCAGTACGTCGGCCGGCACTCCTGCGTCAGGCGTGAAGAAGTCACCCAGCGCCGGCTCGAACGGTGGCCCCGGCTGGCCATCGCTCACCACCACGCACTCCAACCGCCCGACCGACAGCTGATAAATCACCACACCATCGTTGCAGCGGCACCGGTCAGAACCTGCAGCTCGACAGGATGTATCAGCGGCTCGGGTAGTGCACCTGAGCGTGAATCCGATTGCGTGTACGCCGTCTCGCGGGTGCACTACCTGTCGAGCTTGCCGGCACCGCTCCCCCTAGCGCTTGTCGAGGGTGATTGTGGTGAGCCAGGTCCAGCCGAGGATCACCGCGAGGTCGAAGGCGATGATGGTGGGGCGGCTGCCGGCGCCGGCGTTGAGGCCTGCGAAGGCGGCGAAGAAGAGGATGCCGGTGATGGTGGAGAAGCGGGCGAAGGTGCGGCGGCCGAGGGCGCGGTAGTGGGCGGCGAACACCAGGCAGGCGGCGATCAGGCCGGAGAAGCCGATCGTGCCGGCGACGAAGTGACCCATGCCGCGGGTGCTGATCTCGGCGTAGTCGGCCGGGGTACCGACCGGGAAGCCGGCGCCCGGATCGGCCGGGAACGCGGCGGCCAGCAGCAGCCCGACCCCGTACGTCGCCACCAGCCGCGGACCCCACACACGCCCGGGGGACGCGGGCGGCATCGCGCGGCGGAGGCCCACCGCCGCGGCGATCGTGAGCAGACCGCTGACGATGAAGTTCGTCGTCTGGATCCACCCTGGACCGCCGTTCGCGAGCAGGCTGGCCGGGTGCCGGGTGATGTCGAAGGCTTCCCGGGTGAACGCCTGGATCAGCCAGGTCGCGACGTACAGCGGACCGGCGACAGCACCGCCGGTGAGCAGGGCGCGGGTGGAGATCCGGGTGGCCGGGAGCGTCGCAGTACTCATGTCGAAGTCCTTTCACAGGGGCTGACTGTTACCTCTGCGTCGACCGGACCGCCCGGGAATCGACAGCGCAGACGAAATAGGGCCGGGTTTTGTGATGTCTGGTTGGTCACGTCACATCCGGGCCCCGGCGGGCGTCAGGTGTTTGTTCGATGAGGGCAAACACGAAGGAACGTCATGAGCGCTGTAGTCGAAGGATTCGCTGGAGAGATTGTCGGACCGCAGGACGAGGGGTACGACGCCGCGAGCCGGACCGTGCTGGTCGGGGGCACCCCGGCGTACGTCCTCAGGCCCGCGAACATCGAGGACGTCCGGAAGGCCGTCAGGTACGCCGCGGACAGCGGGCTGCCGCTCGCGGTGCGCGGCGGTGGACACGCGTTCTCAGGATTCGGGACGAACGACGGCGGGGTGGTGATCGACCTCGGCGTGCTGGCCGGCGTCGAGCTCGTCGACAAGGAGCGGCACGTCGTCCGGATCGGCGGCGGCGCCACCTGGGGTCAGGTCGCGGCCGCGCTGGCGCCGCACGGGCTGGCGATCTCGTCGGGTGACACCAAGAGCGTCGGTGTCGGCGGGCTGACGCTGAGCGGCGGTATCGGGTGGAAGGTCCGCAAGTACGGGCTCGCCCTGGACTCGCTCGTCGCGGTGGAGATCGTGACCGCCGGCGGCGACGTCGTCCGGGCGTCCGCGGACGAGAACCCCGAGCTGTTCTGGGCGGTTCGCGGCGGCGGCGGAAACCTCGGGATCGTGACCGCGTTCGACTTCGCGGCGCACCCGACGACGGACATCTTCTTCGGCAAGGTGAGTTTCCCGGCCGCCGAGATCGCGGATGTGCTGCCCCGCTGGGCGGAGTACCTGCGCAGCGCGCCCGCGGAACTGACCTCGATCGCGTCGTTCGCGAACCCGTTCCTCGGCGGCCCCGAAGCGCCGCTGGAGATCCAGGTCGCGTACGACGGTGACGACGCGGACCTCGCCGCGCAGGCGATCGACCCGATCCGCGCGCTCGGTACGGTGATCGCCGACGAGGTCGCGCTGACGCCGTACGCCGAGGTGCTGGTGGACGGCATGGTGCCGCCACCCGGGATCCGGCTCGTTACGCGGAATGCCTTTGTCGACAAGGATTCCGTGCCGGACGTGCTGCGGATCCTCGCCGAGGCCGGCACGGCACAGGGCGCGCCGGTCATCGCCGTTCGCAGCCTGGGCGGCGCGGTGGCGCAGGTCGCTGACGACGCGACGGCGTACGCGCACCGCCAGGCTGACCTGATGTTCATCACCACCACGATCGGCCCGCCGCCGGTGATCGAGGCGACGCGTCCAGCCCGGCAGCAGCTGTGGGATCGCCTGAGCCCGCACGTCAACGGTGCGTACGCCAACTTCCTGTCCGACGCCGGGGACGCCGACGTCGCCGCGGTCTACCCGGCCGCTACGTACGAACGGCTGGCGACGGTGAAGCGCGAGTACGATCCGGAAAACGTGTTCGCCGGCAACCACAACGTGCGGCCTAGCTAGGTTCGCGATGCAGCCCGACCGCGGCGACGACGATCGCGACCGCCACGAGTTCGGCGGCCTGCGGGATCTGTCGCAGGACGACGGCACCGATCACCGTCGCCGTGGCGGGCAGCAACGCCAGCATCAGCGCGAACGTCGACCGCTTCAGCCGCGCCATCGCCAACTGGTCCGCGACGTACGGGATCACCGACGAGCACACCCCGACGCCGACGGCAGCGGCCAGCAACCTGACGTCGGTGAACGCCGGGAGCGCCGCCCAGACGCCGACAGGTAGCGCGGCTACGGTCGCCGCACCCATCGCCAGCGCGAGCCCGTCGATCCTTCGCAGGCCGTCCGTCCTCGATACGCGATGCCCGAGGACGACGTACGCCGCGAACAGCAGCGCGTTCGACGCCGTGAAGACCAGCCCGAGCCAGTCGCCGGACAGGCGGATGTCGGTCAGCAGATAGACGCCGGCCACGGCAAGCAACACTGCGAGCACGTTCCGAAGGCTGCGCACCGCGATCGCCGCGAGCACAATCACCGGCGCGAACTCGGCCGCGGCGACCGTACCGAGCGGGATGCGCTCGATCGCCAAATAGAAGCAGGAGTTCATCAGCGCAAGGACAAAGCCCCACCCGAAGACCAGCCGCCGGGCTGGGCCGGACAGCACTCGCCACGCCCGCCACGGACGACGCCAGACAGCGAAGATCAGGCCGGCCGAGGCGATCCGCAGCCACGCGACGCCGAGCGGTTCGATGCGGACGAACAGCAGCACCGCCAGCGCGGGGCCGAGGTAGTGGAACACGGCGCTGACGACGAAGTAGGTCTGCGGCGGAACGGTTCTGCGCACCGAACTCACGCTAGGAAGCGGCCCGCCGGTCGGCCATGCCGTTCCGGTAAGCCGGAAGGCGCTGAGCTTTCCATACCGGAAATGACCCGGCGCCCGGAAATACTGTGCGTCATGCGTCGATCGGGGACGAGGCGTCGGGGCCGCGGTCGTCGGTCTGCAGGAGGTCGACAAGTTCTTCGACGCGCGCAGCAACTGGGTGGACCAGCCGGCCTGGCTGGCGGCGCGGTTGCAGATGAACTACGTCTTCGCCGCCAACCTGGACTGGGATCCCGCGGAGCCGGGCAAGCCGCGGCGTCAGTACGGGACGCTCGTGCTGTCGAAGTACCCGATCGTCGACTCCCGCAACACCCTGCTGCCGCTGCATGCGGGCAGTGAGCAGCGCGGTCTGCTCGAGGCCATGATCGACGTGAACGGTACGCCGCTGCGCTTCGCCGACACGCACCTGACGACGATCAACGACGGCGAGCGCCTGGAGCAGGTGAACGCGATCGTCGCGCTGCTGAAGGACGCCCCGGAGGCGACGCTGCTGGTCGGCGACCTCAACGCCGTACCGACGTCGACCGAGGTCCGGACGCTGACGACGCACTGGACCGACACCTGGCCGGAGAAGGGCTTCGGGCTCGGACTCACCAGCCCCGCGCCGTTGCCGACCAAGCGGATCGACTACCAGCTGCACAATTCGCAGCTGGTGACGACCGCCGTGTCGGTCCCGGTGAGCTTCGCGTCCGACCACCTTCCGGTCGCGGCGACCTACTCGCTCAGCTGACGCTCGTACGCCTCCGGGCTCCAGCCGGCCACGGTCTTCGTGACCAGCTTGGCACCGAGGCGTTCGTAGAAGCGGTATCCGGCGGTGTTCTCCAGACGCAGCCCCCAACTGATCGGCAGCCGGTCCGGCAACGCGAACCGGGCCAGCGCCAGCATGAGCTGCCGTCCCACACCGGCGTCGCGGAACTGCTCGCGGACGTAGAGATCGTCCAACGCCAACTGATCACCACCGACCCACAGGTACGGCCGGCGCAGCGCCGAAACGTACCCGGCGACGGCGCCGCCGACCTCCGCGATCAGTACGACCACCTCTTCGCGCCCAAGGAATCCTTGCCAGTCCGCGACACTCGCGGTCAGGTACGCGCCCTGATCCTGGTAGTCGGCCAGCTCCCCCAGCATCGTGTGCACTGCTGCCGCATCCGCGACGACAGCACGACGAATCTCAATGGACATGAACCCCTCCGGTCGCAGGCTTGAACGACGGTACGACGACCAGCGCGAGGACTGCCGCGACCGCGGCGGTGACAGCGGCGAACGTGAACCCACGGGTGAAACCGGTCGAGACCGTCCCGGCGAGACTTGCCGCCGCGACACTCGACACGACGGCGACGCCGAGCGACGCGCCGAACTCGTGGAACGTGCTCAGGATCCCGGACGCCAGCCCGGCCTCGCGGTGGTCGATCTGCGCGAAGGTCGTCGTCGACGCCGCCACGAACGCGGCGCCGAGCCCGATCGTCGCGACGGTCATCCCGATCACGATCACGGCCGTACCCTCCCAGATCGCGGGGACAGCCACGCCGGCCGCGGTGATCAGGAACCCGGTGATCGCGATCGGCCGAGCACCGGTCCGGCCGACAAGGTGCCCGGCCAGCTGAGCGCCGACGATCGCGGCGACCGCCACCGGGAGGAACAGCAGGCCGGTGCGCAAGGCGCCGTACCCCTGGAAGTGCTGCAGGTAGAACGAGCCGAGGAAGAACATCGAGATCATCAGCGCCGTCGCGACCAGGATCATGAACGTACCGGCGGTGACGGGACGGCGGCTGAAGATCCGCAGGTCCATCAGCGGTGACCGCACGGTGCGCTGGACCCAGGCGAACACGCCGTACAGCACAAGGGCTCCGGCAAGTGTGCCGAGCGTCGCGGCCGACAGCCAGCCGTGATCGCCGGCGTTGATCAGCGCGTAGATCGCCGTACCCGTGCCGGCGGTGACGAGCAGCGCACCCGGTACGTCGAGACGTCCCGGCTGCTCGCTCGGACGGTCGGCCGGCAGCATCCGGACCAGCAGGGCGAACACGACCAGGCCGATCGGCAGGTTGATGTAGAACACCCACTGCCAGCCGGGGCCCGCGGTGAGCAGACCACCGAGCAGTACGCCGATCGCGGCGCCGCCACCGCCCATCGCCGACCAGATGCCGAGCGCCTTGTTGCGCTCCTCAGCGTCGAACGTCTTCGTGACGACGGCCAGCGCCGCCGGGGAGAGCATCGCGGCGCCGATCCCCTGCGCGACCCGGCCGCCCAGCAGGACCTCCGGCCCGTTGGCCAGTCCCGTGACGAGCGACGCGAGCGTGAACACCAGCAGACCGCTCAGGACGACGCGGCGGGAGCCGAACAGGTCGGCGGCGCGACCGCCGAGCAGCATCAGACCGCCGAACATCAGCGTGTAGGCACTGACCACCCAGGTCAGGGTCTCGCGCTGGAGATGGAGGTCGGTCTCGATGTTCGGCAGCGCGATCGCCACCACGGTGACGTCGAGGATCAGCATGAACTGCGCGACGGCGAGCAGCCCCAGCAGTCGCCACCGCCGGGGGTCGGGTTGAGTCATGATCTCGTCCTTAAGTTGAACAGGTATGTACGGGTTATGTTCGGTACGGTAACTCGTACACTGGTGTTCGACAAGAGGAATTCGTACAGTGGTGTTCAAGATCAGGGAGGTCCCGGATGGCTGTCACCACCAGGCGCGCGGACGCGCAGCGCAACATCACGGCGATCCTGACCGCCGCGGCCGAGTGCCTGAGCCGTGATCCGGCGGTGAGTACGTCGGAGATCGCGAAGGCGGCCGGCGTCGCGCGCGTGACCCTGTATGGGCACTTCCCGTCCCGGGCCGAGCTGGTCGACGCGGTGTTCGTGCAGGCGATCGCGACCGGCGAGGAAACGCTGGGGCAGGTCGACCTGACCGGAGACCCGCGGGAGGCGCTGACCCGGTTGATCGCGTCGAGCTGGCACCTGGTCGACCAGTACCGGGCGCTGCTGATCGCGGCTCAGGACGCACTGCCGCCCGGCCGCGTGCGCGACTTGCACGCCGATCCGATGGCGCGCGTGGAGCGGCTGCTCGAACGCGGCCGCAGCGAAGGGGTGTTCCGGACCGACCTGCCGACGTCATGGCTGGTGAGCGTGATGCACAACGTGATGCACGGCGCTGCGACCGAGATCCAGGCCGGCCGGATCACCTCCGACGAGGCAGCGCCGTACATCACCGCGACCCTGCTGGCCGCGTTCACTCCGCCTGAGTAGCTACTCCAGCCAGGTGGTTTCGAAAGTCGGGTTGGCGTGGATGTGCACCGCTTCGTAGCCGCCGGGACCGGTCCGGAACTTGTGCGGGGTCTCGGCCGGGACCACCAGGATCTGGCCGGCCTTGCCGACGATCTCCTCGCCGTCGACGGTGAATGTCGCCGAACCGCGCCGGATGATGAACGTCTCGGCGTACGGATGCAGGTGCAGCCGCGGGCCGACGCCCTCCTGCGTGGTCGACTCGAGAATCAGCGAGACGCCGGCACCACCCGGAAGTTCGGTGTAGTTCTCGGTCCACTCCTCGCCGTCGTCCCGTCCGTCGGCCCGGCTGATCACCGCGGCCCCCGACTTCGCGATCTCCGTCATGCCACCCTCCTCGATCGATCCTGTCACCGTAGCCTCGTCCCGGGCTCTTTCACATCCCTTTCACCGTGAGGCGAAGCCGCCAGCCGTCCCGCCACTGGGGCCAGTGCGGCGACGACCACCGCCAGTACGGCGACGCTCGCCAGGGCAGTCGGCAGTGACCAGGCGGACGAGAGCGCACCGACGGCGGCCGGGCCGACCAGGAAACCGAGATACGCGATCGTGGTCACCACCGCGATCGCTCCCGCGCGACGCTCCGGCCCGGCCCAGGCCCCGGCCATGCCGATGATCGTCGGCGCACACACCGACGTACCGAGACCGGCGATTCCGATACCGGCGAGCGCCGTCCACGGGTTGCCCGCCGCGGCCGCGACGAGCGTTCCGATCGCGGCCACCACACCGCCCGCGACCAGGAGCGGCACCGGTTGGATGCGCTTCAGCAACGCGTTGCCGGCGAAGCGGCCGGTGGCAGCCGCCGCGGCGAAGACCGCCGGAGCGATCGACGCCAGACCAGCCGGGGCATCCAGCGAGGTGTCGAGATGGACGGCGCTCCAGCTCTGCCAGGCGTTCTCGACCAGGTACGCGAGCGCGCACAGTGCGCCGAGCACGAGCAATACGGGCTGGAGCCGGGCGCGTTCTTCGTTGGGCGTCGTCCGAACCGTGCGGGTTGCTCCGGGCGCTAGGACGACGACGGCCGTGACCACGATCAGCGCCGCCGCACCGCCCAGCACCGGCAGCGCGCCGACACCCGCGGCCCGGAGTCCCGCCGTACCGAGGCTCGCCACCACGACCGCGACCGAGAACATGCCGTGGGCAAGGTTCATCACCGGGCGTCCCGTGCCTGCCTCGGCATGCGATCCGGCCGCGTTGATCGCCACGTCCGTCGCGCCAGAAGTTGCTCCGAGCAACAACAGTGCGGCGCTCAGCGAGACCACGGAACCGGCCAGCGCCGGCAGTACGCCGCAGAGCGCGAACAGCACCATCACGACGGGCAGCACCATGCCGCCGTACCGGTCGATGAGGTATCCGGTCAGCCGCATCGACAGCAGCGCCCCGAGGCCGATCATCAGCAGCGCCACACCGAGCTCGCCGTCGCTCACTCCGGCCCCGGTGCGGATCGCGGGCAGGATCGCTCCCCACGCACCCCAGAACAGACCGAACGCTGCGAACCCGGCGACTGGTTTGAGCATCCGCTCACCCTAGTTGGAGGCTAGGCTCGCGGGCATGGAGCTGACCCGGACGTTCACGGACGAGCAGTACGCGCGCGGCCTCGAATCCTGGACCTTTCTCGAGCTCGACGGGATGGTGCCGGTGTTCACGTCGCCGTTCGGGGATGTGTTCTTCCAGGCGGCGGACGGGTTCTGGTGGCTGGACACGCTTGAGGGGACGCTGGAGCGGCCCTGGGCGAGCGCGGACGAGCTGCGGGACTCGTTGAACACGGAGGACGGTCAGGATCAGTACCTGTTGGCCGGTCTCGCGTTTGGCGCCGCGGACCAAGGCGTCGTACCGGGGCCTGATCAGGTCTACTCGTTCGCGCATCCGCCACAGCTCGGCGGCGAGATCGCGCTCGACAACGTCGAGGCGATGGACTTCGTGGTGTCGCTCAACATTCTCGGCCAGATCCACAGCCAGATCCGCGACCTGCCGCCCGGTACGCCGATTTCCGGGATCACGATCACTGATTAGGTCCTGTGCCGAGTGCCCCGCAGCAGGCGATGGATTGCCAGACAGGGCCTAGGGTGTGGCGCATGCCGCTGTACTCGTTCGAAGGTAAGCGCCCGACCGTTCACCCCGACGCGTGGATCGCGCCGACCGCCACTCTCGTCGGCGACGTGGTCGTCGAGGCCGGGGTGTCGATCTGGTACGGCGCGGTGATCCGGGCCGACCTGGGCACCATCACGATCCGCGCCGGCGCGAACATCCAGGACAACACCGTCATCCACGTCGGCCACAACGGCTGCGAGATCGGCCCGAACGCAACCGTCGGACACCAGTGCCTCGTCCACGACTGCACCATCGGCGAACAAGCCTTGGTCGGCAACGGCGCCATCGTCCTCGACGGAGCCGTAGTCGGCCCCCGCTCCCTCATCGCCGCCGGCTCCACTGTCACCCCCGGCGCCGTCATCCCACCCGAGTCAGTCGCCATGGGCAGCCCCGCCAAGAAAATCGTCCCGCTCGACGGCACCGCCAAACTCTTCGTAGACCACAACGCCACCGTCTACCACGCCCTGGCCGAACGCCACGCCGCCACGATCGAACTGGTCGAGGACTAAGCCCCAACCCAAACCGAAGGCCCCTTCCTCGTCGCCCCGCTCCTCGATCTCCCCACTCTCCTGAGCTCCATGGCTCAGCGCGGCACACTTGTCCCTGCCGACGTGGGAGATCCCGCGCCGGCTGTCGCCAGCTGCCGCCCACCAGCTGCGAGCTGGCGCTCGCCTCCAACCAGCAGGCCGGCGCCCCGCACACACCCCACTAAGCGCCGGACGGTTGCTCCCGGCCGACGCCCGAGCTGCCAATTGCCGCCCGGCGCAGCCAGCCGCCCCGACAAGCTGCGAACCAGCACCCGCCCCCAACCACCAGACCGGCGACCCACCCCACTCAGGGCCACGCTGGCTTCCAGCCAACGCCCCAAGTGCCAGCTACCACCCGGCCCAGCCAGCCGCCACCGACAAGCTGCGAACCGGCACCCGCCCCCAACCACCAGACCGGCGACCCGCACCCGGCCTCGCCGGGTGTAGGCAACTGCCGGGCGCCCACAGGAACTGCCCCGGCAGGCTGCCTGCGCCGCCGGGCTGAACGCGACCGGCATGAACCGGGCACGGCGGCCCGCCTGCCGAGTCGGTGACCTTGGCGGCCACACGGAGGAGCGCCGGGCTGATCACGGCCCCCTGGTGTAGAGATCGCCGCGTGCAGCGCGGGTGGATGAGCGAATGCCGACCGGCGCGACCCCGCGTCGGGTGAGTATTGGCGGTGTGATCGACGACTTCGCGAAGGCCTATCTGCACGACGCTCTCCGTTGGGTACGTGCAGGGCTCGTGGCGAAAGTCGACGGGTTGTCCGAGTACGACGTACGCCGGCCGCTCACCCACACCGGCACGAATCTGCTCGGCCTGATCAAGCACCTGACGATCACCGAGGCGCGCTACCTCGGCGAGATCTTCGATCGGCCGTACGCCGACCCGCTCCCGAGCTTCACCGATCCCGGCTACGCGAACCACGACCACCTCTGGGTCAGAGAACACGAAACCCGCGCGCAGATCCTCACCAACTACCGCCGCGCCTGCGAGCACGCCGACGCCACCATCACCGCACTCCCGATCGACGCCCGCGCCACCGTCCCCTGGTGGCCGCGCCCCGACGTCATGCTCTTCAACGTGATGGTCCACGTCCTCACCGAATCGAACCGCCACGCCGGCCACGCCGACATCCTCCGCGAACAACTCGACAACACCGCCAATACCGACCCCGACGTCGACTGGACCGCCCACCGAACCCGAATCGAACAAGCCGCCCGAGCCGCAGACCCGTCCCGCTGAACCGCTACCGCCGGATCCGGACCGGCGCGTTTGCGAGGCCAACGCGCTCCGCGCGGTGGGCCGCCGACACCACGGGTAAACGCTGATTCGCGAGGCACGAAGCACCGGGGGCGGGTTGGCGAGCGCCCAGGTCCGGAATCTGGTGGGTGCGGACCTGTCTTCAGGCGATGATCAGGGCGTTGCCGTACGCCGCCCGGCATCGTCTCCGCGAGCTGTCGGCGACACTCTCGGCTCGCCGGCTCCGAGGGCCATTGTTGCAGCGCCGCTCCGCTTCCGACCGCTCCGTACGGCAGGTACGGGCTACCGAGCCGGTTGGTGTGCTCATGGGCCCGGGCGCGGCCCGGGTTTGCGGTTGCGGGTTTGTCGTCGTGGGAGTTGGTGGGTGCCGTTGTGGTCGACGAGGAAGCGGAAGCCGTGGGGGCTGGTCCATTCAATGGCGCCGGTAGGCAGACGTCGGTTTCTCCAGCCGCCGAAGGTTTTGGCGCGGTGGTGGAGTCGGCTCTGCGGTATGAGGTTGTCGACGCTGGTTTGCCCCGGCGGCCCGGTGCGTTCCGGCGGGCGTGTGCGGCCAGGCGGGCGTGTCTGACCGGGCGGACCGGTGCGATCCGCTGAGCTGGTTCGGCTGCGCGGAAACGCGCGATCCGCTGAGGCGGCTCGGCCTGGCGGGGCGGTACGGTCCGGCGCGCTCGATCGCCCCGGCGGCTTGGCCGGTGCTGACGGCTTGGCCGGTGCTGACGGCTTGGCCGGTGCTGAATGCTGCGATGGTCGCGCGGCGTGGCTGTACGGCCTGATGTGGTCTTGGTCCATCCGGGTGGTGGCCTCTCCGCCGCCGTACGGGAACATGTCGACCGGGTGACGCAGACGAACGCGTTCGCGGATTCGATCCGGGATCTCGTAGCTGTGGACGCTGACCTGGTCGTGCAGGTCGATCACTGGCTTGACGACCACCTGGTCGTGGCCAAGCAGTTCGGTCAGTTGGCTGGCGAAGAGCGGACCGAGCTCCTCAACCCGCAGCACCCCGGCGCCGGTCGCCAGGGTCTTGTCGGTGAGGTGCACGTACAGGATGTGGCGGTTACGCCGCCCGGCGACCGCGCCGAGGCCTGTGCTGTAGGCGTCGCGCTTGATCGCGGCGAACCGGGCCGCCAGCGTGCCGGCCAGCGCTTGGCGACTGAACCCGTCCGCACCCTCGGACACGCCACCGGCCTCCGTGCTGTAAGCCACCGAGTCGGTCATGATGCCGTCGGTCACCTCAGCACCAGTCGGCTCACCGGCCACAGCACCAGCAGCCTTGCTCGCCATGTGGTCGACGTCGGCGGGCTTATCGACCGGCGGGGATTGCTCGAAGTCGCTGAGGTTCGAGGTCACCGGACAACCGTCACCGCCGGCCGCGTCGCCGGTGGTCTCGCCGGTCGTGTCGCCGGTGGTCTCGCCGGTGGTCTCGCCGGTCGTGTCGCCGGTCGTGTCGCCGGTGGTCTCGCCGGTCGTGTCGCCGGTCGCCTCGCCGGTCGCCTCGCCGGTCGCCTCGCCGGTCGCCTCGCCGGTCGCCTCGCCGGTCGCCTCGCCGGTCGCCTCGCCGGTCGCCTCGCCGGTGGTGTCGGCGGTGGTGTCGGCGGTGGTGTCGCCGGTACGCGCGGTCCAGGTGTTGGTGGGTTGCATGCGGGCGAGGTGGCGAGCTACTTCGATGAGGTGGTGGGCGGATTCGGGGTCGGAGATCCAGCCGACGGCCTTGGCGCGGCGTTGGTCGAGGGTGTCCGTGTCGCCGAGGGCTTTGAGGGCTTGCGCAAGGTCGTCGATCTTGGCGTCGAAGCGGATCACGTCGCCGGCCGCTGCACGCACCCAGATCCTCTTGGTGCCGTGGTCGTCGGATTGGGAGACGAACACGCCCCGGGTCTTGGCGGTGGCTTCGGCGTTGGCCTGGGCTTGGGCGGGGTCGGCTTCCCAGATCGCGGCGGTGGTGATTGCGGCCAGCTTTCTGGGGGTGACGGTGTTGATGATCGCGGCGACGCGGCGGTCGACGATCGCGGCGGCTTCTTGGGACAGGGTCAGGCAGGCGTGGGCGATCTTGCGGGCGCGCCAGGCGATCGCGGTGCCAGACAGGACGGCGGCCCAAACGATGGGGAGGCGGTGGCGCAGGGCGAGGGCCTCGCCGATGAGGGAGCTGGCGGCGCCGCTGGAGATGCCGAGGACGGCGCCGAACTCGATCGGGGCGAATTCGGCGACGCCGGGGCAGCCGTCGCCGCCGTAGACGAGGACGCGTTCGTAGCCGGGGAGCGGTTCGTAGCCTTCGGCGACGGCGTTGCGGTCGGCGTAGGCGAGCGCGGTTTCCAGGATGCGGGTGGCGGCGCGGTTCTCGATCTGGGCGCACTCGGCGGCCGCGGCGAGCAGGTCCGCGGTGTCGAGATCATCCAGATCAGTGTCGAACATGTGTTCTATTGTAGATCACGATCTGATTACAGCCAAATCGGCAAGACGCCGGAATCCCTTGCAGGCAAGGGAATTACCGGTCTCGCGGCCGGGCAATCGGCACGTCTTGGGAGAGCGCTTTGCAGCAAGATCGTGCTGGAGTGCGTGGGTTCTGTCCGGTGGCGGCGGATCGAGGGCCGCGGCGCAGAATGCGTCGAGAGGGGCGGGCGGCTGATGACGGTGCGCACGGCCCGCCGAGCGCAGTCGGTCGAGACCAGGACAGTCTCCGGCGCTGTCGCTCCGCGGGCTGCAACCCGCAGCTTCCGCCGCCCTACCCCGGGCCGGCGTTCGGCATGCCGCGGCCGTGGACACCAGCCGCGCCAGCATCGCCCAGGTCCTGGTAGCCGCAACCAATGCACCGCGCTAAGCGGGGTGAGGTGTGCCAAGGGTGTTGGACAGGTGCTCTGGAGCGAGCCGGGAGGCGTTGGCGGTTCAGTGCGCAGTTTCGGGCTGAGGCTGTGCGGATGGTGATGCGGTCGGGGCGGACGATCACCGAGGTGGCGGGTGATCTCGGTGTGGAGCGGAAGACGCTGAAAAAGTGGGTGAGTGAGTTTCGCAGGCCGGTGCGCAGGAGCCGGTGGATCAGGTTCGGGTGCAGGAGATGGAGGCCGAGATCCGCCGGTTGCGGATGGAGAACGAGTTCTTGAAAAGCCGCTGCCTGGCGCCACCGAGCCGAGGCTGCGGCCGGTGTCAGGCGGCGGGTCTTGGGTACGCGGATCCGGCAGGTGTTCGACCGGCCCCGGCAGACCTACGGGTGCCGGCCCAGCTGAACCGCGAGGGGTGTGCGTGCAGGTTGGGACTGGTCGAGGGTTTGATGCGTGAGCTTGGTTTGCGGGCCGTGCAGTCACGCGGCTACCGGCGGACCACACTGCCCGGTGACCGCCCGGTCGACTCACCCGACCTGCTGGAGCGTGCCTTCGCCCGGACAGCTGCGCACCGGTCAGGGCTGGCTGTATCTGGCCACCGTGATCGACCTGGCCACCCGGATGGTCGTCGGCTGTCAACTGGCCGACCGTAACCCGCACCAGTCTGGTCGTCGACTCGCTCCAGATGGCGCTGGACAGCTGCAGGCGCGACCTTCCACTCCGCGGCTGCCAGTACACCTCGAGTCAGGACGTCCGGTACTGCCGCGCCTCTACCACCGCCACCCTGGCCCACCCACACCGCCGCCAGAACCGCCGTCGCCGGTACATCGAAGCGACTAGGTGAGCGCCTGAGGAGCTCGTGTGGGTTGGAAGTTCTAGGTTCGCCAGGTGTAGCGGCGTTCGGGGCGGCCGGTGGTGCCGTAGCGGAGGGTTACGTCGGTTCGGCCTTGGGCGGCGTAGAACTCGAGGTAGCGGCGGGCGCTGACGCGGGAGATGCCGATCTTCTCGGCGCATTCGGCGGCGGAGAGGCTGTCGGGAGTGGCTCGCAGAGCGGCGGCGACGAGGTCGGCGGTTTCCTGGCTGAGGCCTTTCGGGAGCCGGTTGACGAGTTGGCGGGTGGGGGCGAGGACGCGGTCGACGTCGGCCTGGGAGGTGACTTGGTCGGGGACGCTGGCGCGGCGGCGGGCGTACTCCTGGAGCCGGGTCCGCAGATCCTCGAAACCGAAGGGTTTCAGCAGGTAGTTCACGACCCCTTGCCGGACAGCGCCGCGTACGGCGTCGGCCTCGCGGGCGGCGGTGATGACGAGGATGTCGACATCGGGCCGGACGGCGCGCAGCCGGGCGATCAGGTCGAGACCGAACACGTCGGGCAGGTAGAGGTCGAGCAGGATCAGGTCGGGAGCGAGGTCGGCGAGCGCGGCCACCGCCTGGTCGCCCGAGTTCGCGGTGCCGACGACCTCGAAGCCGTCGACGCGGTCGACGAACCCGCGGTGGATGCGGGCGACCATGAAGTCGTCGTCGACGACCAGGACGGTGATCATCGGGCTCCTTCCGGGGTCCGCTGGGTGGACATCCGCGCCACGAACGCGGCGCCGCCCTCGGACAGGTTGGTGACCGCCACCTCGCCGCCGCGGCGCCGGCAGATCAGGCGCGTCATCGCCAGGCCTATCCCCCGCTCACCCTCGGCCGCGGCCTTGGTGGTGAAGCCGTGCGCGAACACCTCCTGCGCCAGCTCGGGCGCGACACCGGGTCCGGAGTCGCGAACCACGATCTCGACGCTGGTCGCGTCCTGCCGCAGCTCGACCTCGACCCACGCGGGTGACAGCGGTGTGCCGGACTGCGCCGCGGCGTCGACGGCGTTGTCGACCAGGTTCCCGAGGACGGTCGCGATGTCGGCGGAAAGCGCCGGATCGAGGCGCAGCAGGGTGGTCCGCTCGGACACCCGAAGCTCGACGCGGCGCTCGGCCGCGAGCGACGACTTCGCCATCAGCAGGGCCGCGACCGTGGTGTCGTGGACCCGCCGCGTCACGGTCAGATCGAGCGATTCACGGTACCGGTTGAGCGCACCGACGTACGTGACCACCTCGTCGTACTCCCCGATCTGGATCAGCCCCGAGATCGTGTGCAACTGGTTCGCGAACTCGTGCGTCTGCGCCCGCAGCAGCTCGGCGGACGAGCGGAACGAGCCCAGCTCGCGCTCGAGCTGCGCGAGCTCGGTCCGGTCGCGCAGCGTGGTCACGGATCCGAGCGACCGCCCGTCCTTCAGCACCTCCATCCGGTTCATCACGAGCACCCGCCCCCGCCGTACGACGACCGCGTCGCGCGCCTCGTCGTCGCCGGCGAGCACCTCGCGCAGCCGCCCTTCGATCCCCAGGTCCCGCAGTGATTTCCCGACCGCGTCGGCGGGCAGGTCCAGCAGCCGTCGGCCGACGTCGTTCACCAGCGTCACGCGCAGCTGGGGGTCCAGGGCAACGACTCCTTCGGCCAGCCCGTACAGCATGGCTTCGCGGTGCTCGGCCAGACCGGCGATCTCCCGCGGTTCGAGCCCGAGCGTCTGTCGCTTGATCCGGCGCGCGAGCAGCCACGACCCGAGCAGCCCGAGCACGCAGGCGATCCCGAGATAGATCGCCAGGTACGACGAAGCGCCGCGCAACCGCTGCAGTACCGAAGGAGAGCGCTCGCCGACCATCACGGTGCCGATGTGGTCACCGAGCGTCCCGTCCGGATTGCCGAGCTTGTCCTTGCCCTCGCTCAGCACCGGGACCTGCGCGACCAGCTCCATTCCGTCGTCGCCCCGCAGCTGCCCCGACCAGCCCTTCCGGACATCCGGATCACCCAGCGTGAGCTTGGTGCCGATCAGCGTCACGTTGGTTGCCGCG
Source organism: Kribbella sp. NPDC004138 (assembly GCF_053603655.1). Classification (NCBI taxonomy): domain Bacteria; kingdom Bacillati; phylum Actinomycetota; class Actinomycetes; order Propionibacteriales; family Kribbellaceae; genus Kribbella; species Kribbella sp. NPDC004138. The sequence continues at coordinate 204,587 of NZ_JBSGFZ010000001.1, read as the reverse complement.
ATCACCTTTCCCTTGGCGTCGGCGACCGTGATCGAGGTGACGCCGGACTGGGCGATGCTGGTCTGCAGGGTCGGAGCGAGCATCTCCGCGGGCGCCGGGTTGCGGATGCTGAAGCGCAGCGCGGGACTCGCCGACAGCTGCTCCGCGAGCAGGGTCACCCGGCGGCCCTCCACCCGGTTGAACGTGGCGGCAGACTGGGCGAGCGAGACCGCAGCCACGGCGACGAGCACTACCAGCACGATCGCCAGCTGCAACACGAGCAGCTGCCCGGCCAGCGTCGTCCGCCGTCCCAGCCTCGCCATCGTCCACCTCCTCGCCCTTTCCGAACCGCATGATCACCGGTCCGGAGCCCGAGTGCCACACTTCACCCAGGTTCCGCCCGTGACCACAATGAACTCAACCACCGCTGCGGCCACAACGCAGACGCCCGTACCACCGGAGGTCCACGATCGTCGCCACCTGATCCCCTCTAGGAAAGGACTCAGCCGATGAGGTCTAGGCCGATGCTCTGGGTCACCACGGCGCTGCTCGCCCTGGTCAGCGCGACCGCGTGCGGTGCGACCGCGAACAAGTCCGGCGACGCGAACGACGACAGCGGGAAGCCGGCCACCGGACTGCGGCTGATGGTGCCGAACACCGCCGGCGGCGGGTACGACACCACCGCCCGGACCGCCGCGAAGGTGATGGAGGACGCGAAGATCGCGACCGGCACGCAGGTGTTCAACCTGCCGGGCGCCGGCGGCACGGTCGGCCTGCAGCGGATCGTGAACGAGAAGGGCAACGGCAAGCTCGCCATGCAGATGGGGCTCGGCGTGGTCGGCGCGACGTACACGTCGAAGTCGAAGGCCACGCTCACCCAGACCACCCCGATCGCGAAGATGATCGAGGAGGCCGGCGCCATCGTGGTGCCGAAGAACTCGCCGTACAAGACCATCCAGGACCTGGTCACCGCGTGGAAGGCGAACCCGAAGGGGCTGGCGGTCGGCGGCGGCTCGTCGCCGGGCGGCCCGGACCACCTGCTGCCGATGCAGCTCGCGCAGGCGGTCGGGATCAACCCGAAGGACGTCAACTTCGTCTCGTACGACGGCGGCGGCGAGCTGCTGCCCGCGCTGCTCGGCAGCAAGATCGCCTTCGGGGCCAGCGGTTTCGGCGAGTTCCTCGACCAGGTCGAGAGCGGCCAGGTCCGCGTCCTCGCGGTGACCAGCGAGAAGCCGATCGACGCGCTCAAGGACGTGCCGACGCTGAAGGACTCCGGGATCGACCTGGTGTTCACGAACTGGCGCGGCATCGTGGCGCCGCCGGAGATCAGCGACGCGGACAAGAAGGTCTGGATCGACGCGCTGACCAAGATGCACGATTCGGCGGAGTGGAAGGCCGAGCTGACCAAGCACGGCTGGACCGACGCGTTCGTGACCGGCGACGCGTTCGGGAAGTTCCTCACCGACCAGGACAAGGCGGTCGCCGACATCCTGACGAAACTGGGTCTGGCGGCATGAGCGAGGCCGCTGCCCGGCGGCCGGATCGTGCGCAGTACGGAGTGTGCGGGTTCCTGGCGGTCGTCGGCGCCCTGGTGATCGTCGACGCCGCCCGGCTCCAGCACATTGCCAACAGCAACGATCCGATCGGCCCGAAGCCGGTCCCGATCGTGCTCGGCGTCCTGCTCCTGGTGGTCGCCGCGCTGTACGCCGTCGACGTCGCCCGCGGCGGCACCGGCGCGGCCGAGGAGGGCGAGGACGTCGACGTCACGTCGCCCGTCGACTGGCGCACCGTGCTGCTGCTGATCGCCGCGTTCGTGGTGAATCTGGTGCTGATCGAACCGCTGGGCTGGGTGATCAGCGGGACCGTGCTGTTCTGGGGCTCGGCGTTCGCGCTCGGCAGCCGGCACCACATCCGCAACCTGGTGATCGCCGTCGCGCTGGCGCTGATCACGTTCTACGCGTTCGCGATCGGGCTCGGCGTCAACCTGCCGGCCGGCGTACTGCAAGGGATTCTGTGATGGACAACCTGATGAACCTGCTGAACGGGTTCGGCGACGTGCTGACGCCGCTGAACCTGCTGCTGGCGCTGCTCGGAGTCACCGTCGGTACAGCGGTCGGCGTGCTGCCCGGGATCGGGCCGGCGATGACGGTCGCGCTGCTGCTGCCGATCACGTACGGGCTGGAGCCGGTGCAGGCGTTCATCATGTTCGCCGGCATCTTCTACGGCGGCATGTACGGCGGCTCGACGACGTCGATCCTGCTCAACACACCGGGCGAGTCGTCATCGGTGGTGACGGCGATCGAGGGCAACAAGATGGCCCGCGCCGGGCGGGCCGCGCAGGCGCTCGCGACGGCCGCGATCGGGTCGTTCGTGGCCGGGACGATCGGCACCCTCCTGCTGGTGCTGGTCGCGCCGCAGGTGGTGAAGTTCGCGATCAGCCTGGGCGCGCCGGACTACCTGGCGATCATGCTGCTCGCGTTCGCCGGCGCCACCTCGGTGCTCGGGTCGTCGCGGATCCGCGGGTTCGCGGCGCTGCTGCTCGGCCTGGTGATCGGGCTGGTCGGGATCGACAAGGTGACCGGCCAGCAGCGGCTGACCCTCGGGATCCCGCAGCTCGCCGACGGTATCGACGTCGTGGTGGTTGCCGTCGGCATCTTCGCGGTCGGCGAGGCGCTCTGGGTCGCGGCGCACCTGCGGCGGAACCCTGGCACGGTGATCCCGGTCGGCCGGCCGTGGATGGGCAAGTCCGACTGGCGCCGCTCATGGAAGCCGTGGCTGCGCGGGACGGCGTACGGATTCCCGATCGGAGCGCTGCCGGCCGGCGGCGCGGAAATCCCGACGTTCCTGTCGTACGCCACCGAGAAGAAGCTGTCCAAGCACCCGGAGGAGTTCGGGCACGGCGCGATCGAGGGGGTGGCGGGACCGGAGGCCGCGAACAACGCGTCGGCCGCCGGAACGCTGGTGCCGATGCTCGCGCTCGGCCTGCCCACGAACGCTACCGCGGCCGTGATGCTGGCCGCGTTCACGTCGTACGGCATCCAGCCGGGACCGTTGCTGTTCCAGCGCGAGCCGAAGCTGGTGTGGGCGCTGATCGCGAGCCTGTTCATCGGCAACCTGTTCCTGCTGCTGCTCAACCTGCCGCTCGCGCCGGCCTGGGCGAAGCTGCTGCAGATCCCCCGCCCGTACCTGTACGCCGGGATCATCTTCTTCGCCTCGATGGGCGCGTACGCCGTGAACGCGCAGCCGCTCGACCTGCTGCTGCTCCTGCTGCTCGGCCTGCTCGGGTTCGGGATGCGCCGGTTCGGGCTGCCGGTGCTGCCGCTCATCATCGGCGTGATCCTCGGCCCGATCGCGGAGCGCCAGGCCCGGATGGCGCTGCAACTGTCGAACGGCGACGTCTCAGGGCTGGTGGGCGGTCCCGTCGCGTACGTCATCTACGCCGTCATCGTGGTGCTGATCGCCGCGCCGCTGCTCGCCAAGCTCCGCCGCCGAATTATGACGAAAGATGTCGCATATTCGGCCTCACAGTAGGTGCATGAACGATCTGAACAGGGCCTGGCTGGGTGTGGTCTCCGCGGACCACACCCAGCGGGCGGTCGACGGCGGTTTCATCCAGCTCAACCACGGCAAGCGGTACGGCGTCGCCCGGCTCCGCAAGGGCGACGGTTTCGCGATCTACTCCCCGACCGAGCGGTACGGCGAGAAAACTCCGCTGCGCGCGTTCACCGCGCTCGGAGTGGTCGCCGACGACGCGCCGTACCAGGCCGAACCGATGAGTATGGGCGCACGCGGGACGATCGAGCCGTGGCGGCGGCGGATCGAGTTCCTGCCGGTACGCCGGGCCGCGCTGCGTGACTTCGAGCTGAAGCTCACCCGCCAGGCGAACTGGGGTTACCAGCTCCGCCGCGGTCTCGTCCCGCTCGATCCGGACGATTTCGCGGTCCTTCGGGAGGCCATGTCAATTCCGTGAGGTCGCGTTCGACGTAGGAGTATGAACACGACATTCCGGCGCTTGCTGATCAACACGTTGGTCGCGAACGTGACGACCACGTTCCTGAGCTTCGGCTTCGCGTTCTGGGTGTACCTGGTGACGCACTCGGTGCTCGCGGCGTCGCTCGTCTCCGGCGTTTCGATGCTCATCGGGGCCGCCTCCGGGACGATCTTCGGGGCGGTCGTCGACGCGCACCGCAAGAAGACCGCGATGGCGTTGTCGTCCTCGATCACCGGCGTCGCCTTCGCACTCGCCGGCGTCCTGTACGCCGTGGCCGGCCGCCGCCTCACCGACTGCAACGGGCCGTGGTTCTGGGTGTTCACACTGCTCGTTCTGGTCGGCAGCACGGCCGGTCAGCTCCGCAGCATCGCGCTGTCCACCGCCGTGACCCTGCTCGTCCCGGCCGACCGCCGCGACAGGGCGAACGGCCTGGTCGGCACGGTCAACGGCGTTGCCCACCTGATCACCAGCGTCCTGAGCGGCCTGTCCGTCGGGTTCGTCGGCATGGGTGGCACGGTCGCGATCGCCGTCGTGTTCACCGTCGCTGTCCTCGTCCACCTACTGCTCGCGATCCACCTCGACGAACCGCGGCCGGAGCACCACGAGCGGGCCCGGATCGACGTCCGGGGCGCGTGGCGGACGATGCGCGCCGTCCCGGGGCTGCTTCCGCTGGTGCTGTTCAGCACGTTCAACAACCTGATCATGGGTGTGTTCATGGCGCTGATGGACCCGTACGGGCTGAACCTGTTCTCGGTCCAGTCGTGGGGTGTGGTCCTCGGCATCACCAGCATCGGTTTCATCGCCGGCGGTGCGCTGGTGGCCCGCTTCGGGCTCGGCCGCTCGCCGCTGCGGTTGCTGCTGCTGGCGAACGTCGGCATCGCGGTCGTCGGCATGGGTACGGCGGTGCGCGAGTGGCAGTCGCTGCTGGTGCTCGGGATGTTCGGGTTCATGCTGGTGGTCCCGATCGCCGAGGCGGCCGAGCAGACGATCCTGCAGCGGATGGTCCCGTTCGAGAAGCAGGGCCGGGTGTTCGGGTTCGCCCAGAGCATCGAGACTGCGTCGACCCCGATCGCCGCGTTCGCGGTCGGCCCGGCGGCGCAGTTCCTGCTCATCCCGTACATGGACTCGGCGTCCGGCCGCAGTACGTTCGGCTGGTTGCTCGGCGCCGGGCAGGCGCGCGGCATCGCCCTCGCGTTCGTCGCCGCGAGCCTGTTGATGCTGATCGTCGTCCTCCTGGCCTTCCTGAGCGCGGCCTACCGCCGGCTGAACCTCAGCTACCAGGCGGAGCCGCTGCCCGCATAGCGAGCAGGCTGTCGGCGATCGCGCTCTCGATCGTCGCGCGGTCGCCCATCCAGCGGGCTGCGTCGGCTTGCCCGAGCCATACCTGGATGAGCTCGCTCAGCACCTGGAGGTGGTTTCTGGTCACGCTGAGAAAGAGGTCCGGTCCGGTCCAACCGAGTTCGCCGCCGGCAGCGGTGTACGCGGTCAGGATCCTCCTGATCCGCTGGGGATCGCCGGCTCCGAAGATATAGGCGGCCCGACCTGCTTCGAGGGCTGCGCTGTCGGTGCGGACGGCGTCCCAGTCCACCAGGACAGGCCCGGAGGGAGAGTTGACGATGTTGTGGGGCTTGAAGTCGCCGTGGGTTGTCACGAGATCCGGTACGCCATCGCAGAGCTCCGCGATGCGTGCGCCGGCTGTGAGGATGCGTGGAAGAGTCTCCGCGAAACTGTCGACCCACGGCGCCTGGCGCTGCTGTGCGTCGGCCAACCAGTCCTCCCACGTCGCGGGCAAATGAACCGCTTGCCGCCACCACTGAGGCAAGCCGCCCGAGCCGAGGGGCTGCAGCTGATGAACCCCCGCCATCGTGCGGCCGAACCAGCTGGAGACGTCCAGCCCAGGGTCGCGGTGCTCGACCCATCGGTAGACGCGGAAGAGCCGCTCATCGATCCGGGTCACCCAGCCCAGCAGTGGATCGGCAGGCGCGACCGGCTCCGGCATGTCCACCCCGGCCTCGAGCGCCAACCGCTCGAACTCCATCGCCGCCGCCAGCTGACCGGTCAGGTCCTCGAAGTACCCCTTCACGAAGTAGCTTCCGGTGCTGGTGTCGAGCCGCCAGGCCTCCGCGTCACCGCGCCTGACCAGGACGAGACCGCCGACCGGCACACCCAGCTCGAACGCGCGCGCAACCTCCTCCGCACCGAACGTGAGCAGCTTTCCTCCCAGGTTCCTGTCCCCCCGGCAGCATAGGTTCGCTGACGACGTCGAGGGGCGAGAGATCATCAGAGGTTCACCTCTCAAAGTGTCCGTTCACCCCCTGCACACCGTGGGGGAAGGGGCGAGTTGGCAGGTGAACCTCTCAAATGCGGCCCGCCGACGGGGTGCCAGGGCGTTCCGGTCCGATCGTGATGGACTGCATGAGCCAAGTGTTGCGCTATAGGTTCGGTTCATGGTGGTCGTTGGTGATGACGTCTCGGTGGAGAGCGCGCGGCGGATTGCCCTGCGGGCGCAGGGGTTCGGCGGTCCGCGCGGGCGGGTGGACGTACGACGGGTGCGGAAAGCGATCCGGCGGGCCGGCGTACTGCAGCTGGACTCGGTCAACGTGGTGTGCCGGTCGCACTACCTGCCGGCGTTTGCGCGGGTGGGGAACTACTCGCGGGCGAGCCTGGACCGGATGAGCTGGGGCGCGGATCGGGAGCTGTTCGAGTATTTCTGGGGCCACAAGGCGGCTCTGCTCCCGTTGGACGTTTTCCCGTTGATGCGGTGGCGGATGCTGGCCGCCGAGCGGCAGGTGTGGGACGACGAGCTGAGCCCGGACGTGACCGCGCCGTGGTCGGTCGTCGCGGGGATGCGCCGGCTGACGGCGGAGCGGCCCGGGTACGTCGACCAGGTCCTCCGGCTCGTGACGGAACAGGGGCCGCTGACCGCGGGCGAGGCGAGCCCGGACGGCGTACGCCGCAAGCGCACCGATCCGCACCCGGATCCGTCCACCGGCACGATGTGGAACTGGCAGGACGCGAAGATCGCGATCGAGTACCTGTTCTGCACGGGCCAGGTGACGATCGCGGGCCGTCGGCATTTCGAGCGGATCTACGACCTGACCGAGCGCGTGCTACCCGCCGGCGTCCTCGACGCCCCGGTGCCAACCGCCGACGAGGCACGGCGTGAGCTGGTCCGGATCGCGGCGCGTGGTCTGGGGATCGCGACGCTGAAGGAGCTCTGCGGCGGCAGCGGTCAGGCGCACTTTCCGTTGCCGGCTGCAACCGGACGCGAGGTGATCGCCGATCTGGTCGACGCCGGCGACCTGGTGCCCGTGCGGGTCGAGGGCGTCAAGCAGCAGTCGTACCGGTGGCACGAAGCGGAGGACCGACCGGTCGAGGCGCAGGCGCTGCTGTCGCCGTTCGATCCGCTGATCTGGAACCGCGACCGCACGCACCACCTGTTCGACTTCTTCTACCGGATCAGCATCTACACGCCCGCACCGCAACGCGTCCACGGGTACTACGTGCTTCCGTTCCTCCTCGGCGACCGGCTGGTCGCCCGCGTCGACCTCAAGGCCGACCGCCAGAACTCGACTCTGGTCGTGCCGACCCTCACCGCCGAGCCGGGCGCCCCCGATTTCGTCGAGCAGTTGGCGGCCGAGCTCCACCTGATGGCGGACTGGCTCGACCTCGAGCACATCGCCGTCCCCGCCGATGGGCGTACGGCGGCTCAGCTGACCGAGCGGATCCGGGTCACGAGGACGCCGGCCAGAAGCGTGACCGCGGACGCCGAGAAGTAGAGCACCGGGTAGCCGCCCAGGTGTTTGACGATCGGCGCGGCGATGACCGGCGCCAGCACCTGCGGCAACGAGTTCGCGATGTTGATGACGCCGAGATCCTTGCCGCGGTCGCGTGCGCTCGGCAGGACCTCGGTCAGCAGCGCGAAGTCCACCGACAGGTACACGCCGAAGCCGGCACCGAGGATGATCGCCCCGAGAATCGCGCCCGGCCAGGTCGGCCACACCGCGAGGACGACCCCGGCCGCCGCCATCACCCAGCCGGACGCGGTGACGAACACCTTCCGCCTGCCCGACCGGTCCGACCATCGCCCGAAGCCGATCGCGGTCACCAGCACGCACACGCTGTAGATCGCGGTCAGGATCAGGACGCCGGTGTCCGGGTCGTCGACGCCGACCTCGTCCTGCAGGTAGTAGAAGAGGTACAGCGTGCCCAACGCGTTGCCCACGTTGAACAGGAACCGCGTCAGCCACGCCCAGCCGAAGTCCGGGTAGCGGCGCGGGCTGATCCAGAAGCCCTTCAGGAACTCGCCGAGCACGAACGGCGGGCGCTCCGTCAGCGGGACGTCGTCGCTGCGGAACAGGTACGGAACAACCGACAGCAGCAGGAACGCGGCGCAGGCGAGGTACCCGAGCGTGAAGCTCTCGAACGCGGCCGCGAGCGCCGTCCCGACCAGCGCGCCGAGGACCTGGGAGATGGCGACCCAGCCGCCGACCACTCCACGTTGGGCGACCGGGACGCGGTCCGGTACGACGGCAGTGGCCGCGGCGAGCAGCGCGTTGCCGAACAGCTGCATCAGGCACCAGCCGACGAGCATCAGCGCGATCAGGTGTGCGCCGGACAGGATCCCGAGACCGATGGCGCCACCAACGGCGCCGGCCATCACCCACGGAACGCGGCGGCCGTGCCGGGACGTGGTCCGGTCCGAGAGCGCGCCGAAGGCCGGATTCGCCACCACGGACACTGCCGCACCGACGCCGGTGACGAGGCCGAAAACGTATTCCTTGTTGCCCGGCGCAACAGCCTCCGACTGCTTCGCCAGCAGCACCTGGATCGGCCCGAGCCAGGCGGCGAACACCCCGACGTTCGCCAGCACCACGGCCGCCGTCCACCCGCCCCGCACCCGGACGGTCGGCTCTGCCAAGGCGGACGGCACCACGCCGGGCTCGGGAATCATCGCCGGTTCTGGGCGATCAGGGCCTGGAGCCAGAAGTACGACGCTTTCGGCGTGCGCTCGAGGGTCTCGAAGTCGACGTGCACCAGACCGAACCGCTGCGAATACCCGGCCGCCCACTCGAAGTTGTCGAGCAGCGACCACTGAAAGTACCCGCGGACATCGATCCCGGCGTCGATCGCGCCTTTCAACGACCGCAGGTAGCCGTCCAGGTAGTCGATCCGGCGCTGATCGGTCACCACCCCGTCGACAGGACCGTCGTTGATCGCGCACCCGTTCTCGGTGATGTAGATCGGCGGCAGCTTGTCGCCGTACCGCTCCTTGAAGGTCCGCAGGATCTCGCCGAACGCCTCCGGCACGACCGGCCACCCGAAGTCCGTGGTCGGGTATCCCTCGAGCCGGCGGGGCTCGAACGGCAAGCCGGGCGGCAGCTGAATGCCGTCGGTCGCCGCGGTGTCCGGCTGACCGGTGGCGACGCCGACGGAGACCGGCGCGTAGTGGTTGATACCGAAGAAGTCGAGCGGGGTCGAGATCACCGCGAGGTCGTCCGCGACCGGCCCCGGCATCGCGTCGCCCATGCCCGCCGGATACTCGCCGAGCAGGATCGGATCGGCGAACAACCAGTTGACCAGGTTGTCGTAGAGCGCCGCCGCCTCCTTGTCCTCCGCGCTGTCGGTCGCGGGCCAGGTCGGCGCGTGGTTCGACGCGATGCCGATCGTCCGGGCCCCGGCGGCCCGCAACGCCTGCACCGCGCGGCCGTGGGCGAGCAGCTGGTGGTGCGCGACCGGGAGCGCGTCGAACAGCAGCTCCTTGCCGGGCGCGTGCGCGCCGAGCGAGTACCCCATCAACGTCAGCACCACCGGCTCGTTGATCGTGATCCACAGCGGCACCCGGTCCGCGAAGCGCGCGCCCAGGATCGCGGCGTACTCCGCGAACCGGCCGGTGATGTCGCGGGACAGCCAGCCCCCGGCGTCCTCGAGCGGTTGCGGGGTGTCCCAGTGGTACAGCGTCGGCGCCGGCTGGATCCCGGCACCGAGCAGCGTGTCGATCAGCCGGTCGTAGAAGTCCAGGCCGGCCGCGTTCCCCGGACCGCTCCCCGACGGCTGGATCCGCGGCCAGGCGAACGAGAACCGGTAGGTGTCCACGCCGAGCTCACGCATCAGCGCGATGTCCTCGGCGTACCGGTGGTAGTGGTCGCACGCCACCGCACCGGTGTCGCCGTTCAGGATCCGGCCGGGCTCGGCGCAGAACGTGTCCCAGGTGGAGGGACCGCGGCCGTCCTCGGCCACGGCACCCTCGATCTGGTACGCCGACGTCGAGACCCCCCACCGGAAACCGGCCGGCAGTATCAGTTCCTCGCTCGCTGCGCTCGACGTGGTCAGCTCAGCTCTCATTCGCATCGTCCTCGTCGGGTGTCGTGTCCTGGGCGCGCGGCGGCTCGATCTTCCGGACGACCACCGCCGTGCCGTAGGCGGCCACCTCGCTCATGGTCTGCGCGATCTCGTTGCAGTCGAACCGCATCGCGAGGATCGCGTTCGCGCCCATCTGCTGCGCCATCTGGCACATCCGCATCACGGCGACGTGCCGCGACTCGGCCAGCATCTGGGTGTACTCCGGCACCTCGCCACCGCCGAGCGACCGGAAGCTCGCGGTGAAGTTCGACCCGATGTTGCGGCTGCGCACCGTCAGCCCGAAGACCTCCCCGAACACCTGCTCCGCGGTGTAGCCGGGCAGGTCGTTCATGGTCGAGACGAGCACCGGGTACGGCGACCCCTGAGGGGCGACGTGCGGTGCTGCGGGCTGAGCGGGCTGGGCCGGCTGGCTGTAGCTCTGCTGCTGATACCCCTGCTGCTGATACCCCTGCTGCTGATACCCCTGCTGCTGAGGACCCTGCTGGTACCCCTGCTGCGCCGGACCTTGGTACCCGGGCGGCGGGCCCTGCTGGTAACCGGGCTGCTGCGGCGGATACGGCTGGTTCGGGGGAAAGTTCTGGTTCATGCGCCCATGGTGACAGGCGCCGGGGTATCACCACCTGAAGACTTGCAGCTCGTAGAGTGAATACCCGTACGACGTCGCGCGCTGGGTCCCCGTCACCCGCACGAACCGGGCCGGTACGGCGCCGAAGCGGACCACGTCCTGGCCACCGTCACCGGCTGTCGTCGCGTACACCTGCTGCCAGGTGGACCCGTCGCGGGACACCTCAACCTTGTACGCCCGCGCATACGCGGCCTCCCAGTGCAGCACCACCCGGCTGACCGGCTGCTCGTTGCCGAGGTCAACCTTCAGCCACTGCGGATCGGACCAATCGCTGGCCCACCGGGTGTTCAGTTTCCCGTCCACTGCCTGGGCCGGCGGCGAGTTGTACCACCCCTTCTCGTAGCTGCTCGCGGTCGCCGTCTTCCCGGCCGCCAGGTTGCTGACGTCGTCGCCGCGCTTCGCCGGGAACTCGACCACCTGCTGGTACGTCGGCCGGTTGACCCACGCGATCCTGTCCTGGGTGATGCCGCCCATCGGGTTGTGCGCGATCTGGTCGGCACAGAACTGGTCGCCTGCCGCGCAGTCCGCGGTCGCCGGGTAGGTCGTCGACGCCGGGACCTCGGTCGCCGCCAGCAATGTCTCGGTGAGGGTGGTGCGGCAGGCGGCCAGTGACCCGCTGCCGCAGAAGGTGACTGGCTGGTCCGCCTGTACCGGGTCGCCGAGGACCTTTCGGAGGTCGCGCTGGACGAAGCCCCACCAACCGCTCTGGAAGGCGGATCCCTGGGCACTCGGGCGCTCGTCGATCTTCAAGTTGGCGGTCAGTGCGCCGTAGAGGTCGGGTCCCAGGGCCTTGAACTGTGCAGGGACGAGCAGGGGCCACCATGCGTCGAGGATGCGGATGGCATCGGCGTTGTCGTACGTGCGGGATGCTGCGCTGGGGGTCTTTCGATGGGCGCCGGCCTGTTGCCAGGCGGTCAGTTTCGCGACCGCGTCGGCGACCGCGGGGTCCGTGATCGGTGCGGACTTGAGCACTCTCAGGAGGTAGGGCAGGACCTGATCGCCGCGGAGGTCGACCGTGGCCGCGTCCTCCATCGCCTCGACCAGCTTGCCGCGGGTGAACTTCTGGCCGCTGCCGATGACCGCCTTGATCCGGTCGTCGAGCGGCTGGCTCCGGTAGACCGCGTTGTAGCCCCACTGACCGTCCGACGCCGAGTACCCGGGCGCCTGCTTGTTGTTCCAGCTGGTCAGGTAGTCCTGGTTCACCACCTGCGGGTGCTGCGCCGCCGGCGTGTACGTCGCGCGGTTCGTGACCGGGTTCCAGCCCTGCCACTCGTACGAGCTCCAGGTCGGCAGGTTCGGGTCGGCGCCGGCCGCGCGGACCGGGTTGTCACCGGAGTTGAAGTACGCGATCGAGTCCTTGTCGGTGTAGAACCAGTTGAAGGTGTACCCGATGTTCGCGGCCGCCTTCTGGAAGTCGGCGGCGGACTTGACCTTGTCCGGGTCGTTGAACTGCATGAACCCGAGCGCCGACCCCGCCTCGTTGCCGTACGTCGAGCGGTTCCTGGCGAACAGCACCGGCGTTCCGCCGACCGTGCCGCGATGCGTGACGATGCCGTACTTGGTGCGCAGGGCAACCAGTGTGTACGACCCGGCGGGCTCCGACGAGCCGAGGCTGGAGTACCACGCGTTGTGCCGCTCGAGCCGCTCGATCGGCACGCACTGGCCGCGGAAAACGTAGTACTGCGACGTTTTCGTCGGCGTTCCGCCGTTCGGCTCGCACAGCGGCACGGCGAACGTGTCGGTGATGTCCTGGCCCGCGGACGTGGCGCTCCACGAGTAGTCGGGGCCACGGCCGATCAGCGTGTAGAAGTTCAGGCCGGCGAACGCGATACCGCGCGAGCTGACGCCGGGCCCCTGCAGTTCCTGGCGGAGCAGCAGTTGCGGGGCGAAGTAGCCGGTCTGCGGGCCGTAGACCGCGATCGGGTGGCCCGACTGGGTGTGCGCGCCGGAAACCAGGAGGGCGTTCGACAGGCCCTTCTTTCCGAAACCTTCCGGAAAGAGTCCGCTGTCGAAGATTCCGCGCAGGCTTTCCGCGTTGTCCGGGGCCGGTACGGCGGCGGCCGTCTTGCCGGCCGTCTGGTCGATCACCTCGGGCTCCGGCGTGACCGAGCCGCGATCCGGCAGCGCGCGGCCGGCCGGATTCGGCTCGGTCGTCCCGTACGGGAAGGTCGCGCCGTTGTGCACCGTCGTACTGGCTTCCGGGTCGTTCTGGGAACGGAACGACTCCCAGACCTTGGTGCCCTGGGCAACGCCGTACTTCGCCTGTGCCTCGAGCAGCGCCAGCGCCGACGTCACCTCGGACCCGCCGCCGGTGCCGAAGATGCCCGCGACCACGGCCGCGGTGGCGACCACGTCGGTCACCTTCCAGTGCGGCGTCGGCCACTGCAGGCCGAGGGCGACGTACTCGCCGGGGTACGCGATGCCGACCGTGTCGATGTAGTGGTTGACGCCGTCCACCCAGGCCTGGATGTCCTGCTGCATCTTCACGCCGTCGGCGCCGTACAACTCGTCCGCGTCGTCGAACTGCCGCTGCAGATCGGCCTCGGTGTACGGCGCGGTCCGCCAGAACTCCTGCTCGAACTCCCGGTTCGCCGCCGCGCCGCCCGCGAACGGCGTCAGCTGGCCGCGGCCGAGGTGCCGGAACACGTCCATCACGAACAGCCGGTCCTGCGCGCCGGCGTACCCCGCACCGAACATCGTGCCCAGCCGCGTGGTCCCGGTGATGTGCGGGATGCCGCGCGACTTGTCGCGGACGATCGTCACGTCGCTGCGCGGCTGGACGGTGCTTGCCACGTCGTCCGGTTTGACTCCGAACGACGAGTCGTCGAAGTACGGCGCGAGACCCGCGTCCGTGATGCCCTGCGAGTTCCAGACCAGGTCCTGGTACGGCTTCACCGTGTCGCTGAAGTGCGCCGGACGGACTCCCAACGCCTTGAAAGCAAGGAGATCCGTGAAGGTTGCGTTGCCGTTCTGCCCGGGCGGCAGGATGTCACGACATTGCTCCAGGCAATAGTCGGTGGGACTCGCGGCAACAGCCTGGGGCGCTGCCTGGGTCGGCGCCGGCAGAGCCGCCAGGACAGCGGTGACGGCGGCCACGGCGATCGTCGTACGAAGGCGGGTTCGGAGTGCGGGGCGGGGCACGGTCCCTCCTCAGGTCGGTAAAAGTGAGAATGACTCACGAGTAGCTTCGGGTCAAGATCTTGACTGCTCTCGGACTCTCGCCAATTGCTGTCCGTGACCACTACGCTCGGCAACACCATGAGCATCCACGATCGTTATCGGTTGAGTGTGGTGATCAACGCCAAGGGGACGTACACCCCGCTGGGGGTGTCGAGGAGCTCCGACGGGGTGGCGGCGGCGGTCGCACAGGCGTTGCCCGAGTTCTTCGACATGGACGAGCTCGGCGACCGGGCCAGTGAGGCCATCGCGCAGGTGACCGGCGCCCAGGCCGGCGCCGTCGTGCACTGCACCGCCGCCGGTATCACGCTCGCCGCCGCGGCCACGATGACCGGCGGCGACCCCCGGCGTACGGCGGCGTTGCCGGACGCAACGGAGATGCACAACCGCGTCGTGCTGCCGGCCTGCCACGTCATCGACTACGGGCACTCCAACCTGCAGGGCATCAGGCTGGCCGGCGCGCAGGTCGACCTGGCCGGCGACGAGGACGGTTGCACGATCGACGATCTGGAGGCCGAGCTCGACGGCCCGGACGTCGCCTGCCTGATGCTGGTGTCGTCGCGGTTGGCGCGCGGCGAGCCGATCGACCTGGTCGCCGCGATCCGGGCCGCGCACCGCCGCGGCGTACCGGCGATCATCGACGGCGCCGCGCAGTTCCCGCGGATCGCGGACCTGCTCGCGACGGGTGCGGACCTGGTGCTGGTGAGCGGGCAGAAGTACCTCGGCTCGCCGACCGCCGGACTGGCGGCCGGGAGCTGGAGCCTGGTGCAGGCGCTGCGGGCCCAGGAGAAGGGCATCGGGCGGGTGATGAAGCCGACGAAGGAAGCGATCGTCGGCGTTCTCGCGGCCCTCGAGGAGTGGCAGGCGTTCGACCGGGTGAAGTGGGAGGCCGACGAGCTCGCCAAGGTGGACGCGTTCGTCGACGCGGCCTCGCGGATCCCCGGCATCACTGCCGTGGCGGTACAGGATCCCACCGGCCTGCAGGTGTCCCGGGTCCGGCTGACGGTCCCGGACGCGAAACGCGTCGCCACCGAACTGGAGGCCGGCACACCACCGATCTACGTGATGACCGACCGCACGGCCGAGGACGAACTCATGCTGGAGCTCGTCCCACTCGACGCGGACGAGATCGCCACCGTCCTCGCCCGCCTCTGGGCCGTCCTGACCTGACACAAGAAACGGTGGGCTTGACCAGGAAATGCCCTGTCCAAGCCCACCGTTCGTTGTTCAAGCCTTCGCGGCTCAGTGCTGGTACGACTTCCCGTCGGTACGGCGGGGGCCGTTGCCGCTGCGGCGCGGGCCATTGCCACCGCGGCTGTACTGGCCGCCTCCCGGGCGGGTGCTGCCGAAGCGGCGACCGCCCCTGTTGCCGCGCGGCTTCGGGGCCGGCAGCTTCACCGGGTACCCGGACGGCTTGTTGCCGCCGGTCAGCTCCGTCACGAGCTCGTCGCCCGGACGCGCCCGGACCGGCTCGGCCTTCACGCCGGCCGACTCGGCCATCCGCATCATCCCGCGCCGCTGGTGCGGCAGAACGAGCGTGACGACGGCGCCCTTGCCGCCCGCACGCGCCGTACGGCCGGCGCGGTGCAGGTAGTCCTTGTGCTCGGCCGGCGGGTCGGCCTGGACGACCAGCCCGACGTCGTCGACATGGATGCCCCGGGCCGCGACATCCGTTGCCACGAGCACCGGAACGGAACCGTCCTTGAACTGCTCCAGCGTCCGGTTCCGTGCGCCCTGGGCCAGGCCGCCGTGCAGGGCCGCGGCCATCACGCCGCGGTCGCGCAGCTGTGTCGCGATCCGGTCGGCGCCCAGCTTGGTACGGACGAAGACGATGGTCCGGCCGTCACGACTGGCCAGCTCCGCGGTCAGGGACTGCTTGTGCGCCGGCTCGATCACCAGCAGGTGATGCTCCATCGTGCTCACCGTCGCCTGCCCGGACTCGGTCGAGTGCTGCACCGGGTCCTTCAGGTAGGTCCGCACGATCTTGTCGACGTCGTTGTCGAGGGTCGCGGAGAACAGCAGCCGCTGACCCTCGGCGGGCGTCATGTCGAGCAGCGTGGTGACGGCCGGCATGAAGCCCATGTCGCACATGTGGTCGGCCTCGTCGAGGACCGAGATCTCCACCGCGCCCAGATCCGCCGCGCCCTGCTCGCACAGGTCGATCAGGCGGCCCGGGGTGGCGATCAGCAGGTCGACGCCGCGGCGCAGCGACTCGATCTGCTTCGGGTACGGCAGGCCGCCGGCGATCAGCTTCAGCGACACGTTCATCACGTGCGCGAGCGGCTCGAGCGCGTCGTGCACCTGCATCGCGAGCTCACGGGTCGGCACCAGGATCATGCCGCGCGGACGGCGCGACTCGGTCCGGCCGCCGGCCAGCCGCATCAGCGTCGGGAGACCGAAGCCGAGCGTCTTGCCGGAGCCGGTCTGGCCGCGGCCGAGCACGTCCTTGCCGGCCAGCGCGTCCGGGATGGTCGCGGCCTGGATCGGGAACGGCGTGGTGATCCCGTCCCGGGCCAGCCGCTGCACGAGCCGCGGCGCGAGGCCGAGCGCGGCAAACTGGTTGTCCTCAGCAACAGTACCGAGGTCCACCGGCTGCTCCGCCTGCTCGTTCCGCCGGTCGTCCCGCTGCACTCGCTCGTCCCTCCGATAGCTCTTGTCGTCCCGCTCGAAACGGGGCCGGTCCTCCCGGCTGTACTGCGACCGGTTGTCCCGGTTGTACTGCGGACGGTCGTCGCGGTTGAAGCGCGGACGCTCATCCCGGTTGAACCGCGGCCGGTCGGTCCGCTCACCCTGCGAACGGTCGTCCCGCCGGTACGACGAACGGTCGTCGCGGTTGTACTGCGGACGGTCGTCGCGGTTGAAGCGCGGCCGCTCGTCACGGTTGTACTGCGGACGGTCATCGCGGTTGAAGCGCGGCCGCTCGTCACGGTTGTACTGCGGACGGTCGTCACGGTTGAAGCGCGGCCGCTCATCGCGGTTGTACTGCGGACGGTCGTCACGGTTGAAGCGCGGCCGCTCGTCACGGTTGTACGACGAACGGTCGTCGCGGTTGTACTGCGGACGGTCGTCCCGGTTGTACGGGCGGTCGTCGCGGTTGCGCTGGCCGCGGTCGGGGCGGGGCTGTTCGGAGCGGTAGCCCTTCACCGGCGCACGGTCCGCGCGCGGTGCGTCGTACGTCGCGTCCGCGGCCATCCGCTCGCCGTACGACTGGTTCTGGTGCTTCTTGTGCCGGGGCTTCTTGGTCCGCCCGTCGGCGGACTCGGGGTCGTGCTGGTGGTGCTGGGTCACGCAAACTCTCTCTCGGATTCACGGACGATTGGCGCCGGATCGCAGCCGCACGTGAGCGCCGGTCACGAAAACATGACCGGACAAAGCTACGTACTTCAGCAGGAGACGGGCATCGACCTGCGGGTGCTATCGCGTTGCACCCATGTCGCCGGGATCTTCAGCCGGATGCTGAAACCGACGGGTCGGAGCGCCTGGGAACATCTCTGGTGACGCGACGCGCGCACCGACACCAGAAAAGTATAACCGATCGTGACGACCGCCCCGACCACCCGCCGCGGACCAGACCACCCGGCCAACTGGTGCTCTCGGTACCCGTCGCCACACAGTTCAAGCGTTGTTGAGTTTTTGGAATGCCGTCCTAGGGTGGCGGTATGGGAGAGGAGAACGTCCCCAGCAAGGAGCATTGGCTCTCGATCGGGGAGATCGCGCAGCGGTCCGGGGTGGCGGCGTCGGCGTTACGGTTCTACGAGGATCAGGGACTGATCGCGTCCCGGCGGACGGCCGGCAACCAGCGGCAGTACCAGCGCAGCACGCTGCGGCGGATCGCGTTCGTGCAGGCGGCGCAGCGGGTCGGTCTCGCGCTCGCCGAGATCAAACAGGCGCTGGATTCGCTCCCCGAGGACCGGACACCGACCCGCGCCGACTGGAGCAAGCTCTCGAAGTCGTGGCGCAGCCGCCTGGACGAGCGGATCTCCGAGCTCGAACGGCTCCGTGACGACCTCGACTCCTGCATCGGGTGCGGCTGCCTCAGCCTCCAGCGCTGCAACCTCTACAACAAGGAGGACCGCCTCTCCACCCGCGGTCCCGGCGCCCGCCTGCTCAACGTCGGCATCCCCGGCGAGGCCTAACTCAGGAACCCACGCTCCACCACGTCGACCAGCAGTTCGGCGGCGGCCGCAGCGTCGTACGCCGGATCGGCGAGCGACTCGGCCACGATCGCGTCGATTCCGCCGCCGATCAGCAGCGCGGCGGACCGCAGATCGACCGACTCCGTCACCCCGCGGGCAGCACGGGCCGCGGCCAGCAGGTCCGCGACCGCGGACCAGCGCGCCTTCGAGTCGGTCAACGGGGCCACCGACGTCATCGCCTCGATGAGCATCCGCACATGCCGCGGCCGCTCCCGCAGATGTCCGACCATCGACCGGACGTACGCCGACACGCCGTCCGCCGGACCCACGGCCCCGACTGCCGCGCCGACGGTCGCCACCACCGCCGCCAGCACGTGCTGATAGGCGGCCTCGACGAGGGCCTGTCTGGACGGGAAGTGGTACAGCACGCCGGCCTTCGTGATCCCGGCGCTCTCCGCGATCCGCCCGAGCGACGCCGCGGCGTACCCGCGATCCGCGACCAGCTCGATCGTGACGTCGACCAGCTGCGCGCGGCGGGCTTCCTCGGTGAACGTCAGGTTCCGGCCGCGCGCTGAAGGCATGGCCTCAACTTACCGTATGGCGAGATTACTTACCAAGTGGTTAGGAGAGACCTTCGATGCCCAAGAATCCGGTCGGTCACTGGAACAGCGCTTCCGGGTACGACGACTACCGCTCGAAGTACGACGCGGCGATGCGCGACGTCCCGGCGCCGGCGGCGGTGCACGACATTCGCACCGAGTTCGGCCTGGTCCGCGTGTATGGGTTCGCAGGCGCCAAGGGAAACCGCCATCCGCTGGTCCTGCTGCCGGGCACCTCGTCGGGCACGCCCGTGTGGGCCGACAACCTGAAATCGCTGCTCGCGATCACCGACGTCTACGCGATCGACCTGCTCGGCGAGCCCGGGATGAGCATCCAGAGCAAGCCGATCACCTCCGACGCCGACAAAGCCGCCTGGCTGGACCAGACGCTGGCGGCCCTGCCGGAGAAGCGCTTCAACCTCCTCGGCCTGTCCATCGGCGGCTGGACCGCGATGAACCTCGCCGTCCGGCACCCGGAGCGGATCGCGACGGTCACCACCCTGGACGCTGTCTTCGTGTACGACGGACTGCCGCTCGAGGTCGTGATCCGCTCACTGCCGGCCACGGTGAAGTGGTTGCCGCGCTCGTGGCGGGACAGCTTCAACTCCTACACGGCCGGCGGCAAGCCGGTCGAGCACGTGCCGGTGGCCGACATGATCGAGTCCGGCATGAAGAACTACACGATCCGCCAGCCGCAGCCGCACCGGATCACCGAGGAGCAGTTGGCGGACCTGCCGATGCCGGTGCTCGCGATCATCGCCGGGCGTTCGGTGATGCATGACCCGGCGAAGGCCCGCAGTACCGCCGAGCGCGCATTGCGTACGAAGACCGTCGCGTTCTATCCGGACGCGTCGCACGCGGTCAACGGCGAGTACCCGGACCGGATCGCGGGCGACCTGCGGAGCCTCCTGGACACGCACGACACCCCATAACCACAAAACTATGGGCGGCATAGAACGATCGGCCCGGTTCGCGGGTTAACCCGAGGGTTTTCCGCGATCCGATGCGAAATCCGGTGAGTCTTGGCAGCATCCGTTGGTAGCGATCGGTGATCCGCCCGTCGCTATCCGCCACCGATTCGGAGTGAGGCCCTCCATGTCGCATCGCCGTATCCTGACCAGCTTCGCGGGGCTCGCCGCCGCCGCGCTGGCCGTGCCCGCGTTGGCAGCGTCCCCCTCGACTGCCGCGCCGGCCACCGACCACACCGTCGCCACCGTCTCCACTGTCTCCACCGCTGCCACCCGGGCGGCCTACGTCGGCTCGCCGCAGGACGAAGCCGCCACCAAGGCGTTCTACGACGCCGTCATGAAGTCCGCGCGGGCCAAGATGGCACAGCAGGCGAAGTCAGGCCGCAAGGTCACCGCGGTGACCGTCACGTACGCCGTCGACGCGCCGACGTTCGCGTCGCAGATCTCCTCCAGCACGCAGATCTGGAACTCGTCGGTGAGCAACGTGAAGCTCGTCGAGGGCAGCAACTACGACTTCTACTACACCGAGGGCAACGACCCCCGCGGTTCGTACGCGTCCACCGACGGCCACGGCGGCGGATACATCTTCATCGACTACGCGCAGTCCCAGCAGTACGACAAGACCCGCATCGTCGCCCACGAGACCGGCCACGTGCTCGGCCTGCCGGACCACTACTCCGGCCCGTGCTCCGAGCTGATGTCGGGCGGCGGGCCCGGCCCGTCCTGCACCAACCCCTACCCGGACTCGACCGAGCGCTCGAAGGTGAACCAGCTCTGGGCCAACGGCTTCGCCGCCGCCGGCACCTCGGCCTTCCACACCGCCAAGTAGTCCCCCGAAGCCTCCGGCCCGGAGCCGCCCGGCAGGGGACGGCACCGGGCCGGAGCTTTTACTCTGAACCATGCGGAGATGGGCTGGGGCCGCGGCCGCGGCAGTCATCGGTACGTCGGCACTGACCGGCTGCGGCGTGCCTCCGGGCGGGATCGTCGGTGTGGCAGTCGACGCCCAAGGTCAGCCGTTGATCGTCGTCCAGATGTGCGAGGGCCACATCGACGGAGCGAGCATGTATCTGCGGGATCCACGTCCCGAGCCGGAGACGCCCCAGGACAAGGCCATGGGCCGCTGGGAGGTCACGCCGGCCGTAGCCGGGTTCTCGCAGTTCACGCTGACCGCCGGCGAGAACGGGTGGCGCCTCATCGGAACTCTCGAGCGCCGTGATCCGGCAACGCGGTACACGATCTACGGGTGGACGCATGACAACAGCTGGTCGGCGAGCCACGTGGAGTTCGCCGAGCAGGACCTCGCGCGGCTCGAACCCGGCACGGTGTGGGTCGGCACCGACAACGAGCGGCACATCGAGTCGCTGACCGACTTCCGGACGAAGACCTGCGAGCACTGACGGTGAGGACATAGGACGTACTACGACACGCCGGGAACCCGTCGATTAGCGCCGGTTCTCGCGAAGACTGGTGCGCATGAGATTCCGCCGAGCGGTGCTTGCGCTTCTCGTGATGGTTACGGCCTGTCTGACGTCTCCGGCGTACGGCGCAGGTCTGGAGGGAAAGGCGATCCTGTCGCCCGGAACCGCGGGGTACAACTGTTTCCGGATCCCGGCCCTGGTGCGCGGGAACGACGGCACGCTCGTGTTGTTCGCCGAGGGCCGGAAGCCGACCTGCGGTGACCTCGGCACGCACGACGTCGTGATGGTGCGATCGACGGACGGTGGCGCGACCTGGAGCGCGCCGCAGGCCGTGCATGCGGGCGTGAACTCGACCGCGCACAACCCGGCCCCGATCGTCGACGCCGACACCGGCCGGATCACGTTGCTCACCACGCGCGACTACAACACGGTGTGGGCGCAGTACAGCGACGACAACTGGGCAACCTGGACCGCACCGCGCGAGATCACCAGCAGCGTGAAGCTGCCGGAGTGGACTAGCTACGCGACCGGCCCATCGCACGGCATCCAACTGCGACGCGGACCGCACGCCGGCCGGTTGGTCGTCGGCACGCACTACTCCACCACTGACGGCGACCACAAAGGCGGCGCCCTCGTCTACAGCGACGACAGCGGTACGACGTGGCACCTCGGAGCCCACGACAACTCCGCGGATCCGGCCCTCCGCGTCCAGGAGTTGTCCGTCTTCGAGCGCCCCGACGGCTCCCTGTTCGCCCTCGCCCGCGACGAGGGCGGCACCAACCCGTCCACGGTCGCGTCGGCCGTCTCGAGCGACGCCGGACAGACCTTCTCCACCGGCTTCCACGCCGACGCCGCCGAGCAGAGCCTCGCCGTACCGACCGTGCAGGCGTCGACGCTCGAGCTCAGGGCGACCGATCGCGGCGACCGCTACAACCGCGTGCTGCTCGCCACGGAGACCCGTCAAGGGACGACCCGGGAAAACCTCACGATCCGCTCCACCTTCAAGGGCGGCACGGAGTGGGTCGACCCCGGCGGCGGCACGGTCATCTACAGCGGCATGGCGGCGTACACCGACATGACCCGGATCAGCGACAGCACCGTCGGTCTCGTCTACGAACGCGCCGCCAACTGGTCGCACGGGTACATCTGGTTCACGACCTTCACCGAGTCCGACCTCGGTCTGCCCGACGGCAACACCGCCGGCGTACCCACCACACCTGATGCCTCCGGCAACAACCTCGACGGCTACCTGCGCGGACCGGCGCCGGTGGCCGGCAAGTTCGGTACGGCGGTCTCGCTCGACGGCGCCGACGACTACGTGCAGCTCCCGTTCGCGGAGCAGCTCGCAGTGAGCAGCGGCGACTTCACCTGGACCGGCTGGTTCAAGTACGGCGCCAGCACCGCCGACCAGCCGCTGCTCTGGGCCTACAACCAGGGCGACGTCTACTCCCAGCTCTGGCTCCGCGCGGAACCGTCCAAGAACCGGCTGCGAGCTCTCGCCCAGAGTGGCGAGACCGCAATCACCCTGCAAACCAGCAAGCCCTACAACGACCAGGCCTGGCACCACTTCGCGCTGAGCCGCCAAGGCAGCGCCTTCACCCTGTACGTCGACGGCGTGGCAGCAGCCAGCGCTACGGGCAGCATCGGATCGGTCAGCCCTAAGCGTCCGTTCCAGATCCACCTGGGGCAGCGCCTTGACGGCCTGCAGAACCTCCAGGGCGCGCTCGACGACTTCCGGCTCTACACACGCGCGTTGACGCCGACAGAGATCTCCGGGATCTACACCAGCAACGCGACGACAGCCCCTGGCTTACGGCTCAGATACCCGTTCTGACCGGGCCGGTCGAACCACGGACGACGAGTTCCGGGCGGAACAGGAACTCTGTATGGGGTGTGGTGTGGCCGCGGACCTCTTCCAGCAGGGACTGGACCGCGGCCAGGCCCATCGCATGCACAGGCTGGCGGATCGTGGTCATCGGCGGGTCGGTGAACTCCATCATCGGCGCGTCGTCGTACCCGACCACCGAGACGTCCCCGGGCACGGTCAGACCGCGCTGCCGGGCGGCGCGGATGACGCCGAGCGCCATCATGTCCGAGCCGCACACGACCGCGGTCACCCCGGCGTCCAGCAGCTGCCGGCCGGCCGCCTCGCCGCCCTCGACACCGAACATGCTCAGCGCGACCATCGGATCCAGGTCCTCGTCCGGCAGGCCCAGCTGGGCCTTCATCGACGTCCGGTACCCGGCCAGCTTCCGCTGGACGACGATGAATCGCTCCGGACCGGACGCGAACCCGATCCGACGGTGCCCGAGGGCCACCAGGTGCGAGACCGCCAGCTCCATCGCGGCGTACTCGTCCGAGGACACGAACGGCGCCTCGACCGACGGCAGCCAGCCGTTCACGAACACCACCGGCAAGTGGCGCTCGACCAGCAACTGGTACCGCTCGTGGTCCGCGCCGGTGTCCGCGTGCAGGCCGGACACGAAGATGATCCCGGAGACGCCGCGCTCGAGCAGCATCTCGACGTACTCCTCCTCGGTCGCCCCGGACGGCGACTGCGTGCACAGCACCGGGGTGTACCCGCGCTGCGACAACGCCGACTCGATGACCTGCGCGAACGCCGGGAAGATCGGGTTGATCAACTCCGGCATCACCAGCCCGATCAGCCCCGCCGAGCGGCGCCGCAACCGCGACGGCCGCTCGAACCCGAGGACGTCGAGCGCGGTCAGGACCGACTGCTTGGTGTCGTCGGCCACCCCCGGCTTCCCGTTCAGCACTCGCGAGACCGTCGCCTCACTGACCCCCGCCTTGGCCGCGATGTCCGCCAGCCGTGCTCTGCTGCTCACGCCCGGCACTGTACCCAGCCGCCTCTGACTTTTCAGCAAGATCCTGCAAGAACTTGCAGGCTGCACACGAGTGTCCACAGGGTGAACAGAACGGACACGTCACACGCCGTACACCTTGTCAGGACGAGCCGGGCCGGGCGAGGATAGGCGGACTCCCCCGCCCGGGGGAACCTTTACTCGGATCGTCCGGCACGTTCCTGCCGGTGAAGGGAAAGAACAGTCATGGCTACTGTGTCGTTCAAGGCGGCAACCCGGATCTACCCCGGTGGTGACACCCCCGCCGTCGACAAGCTCAACCTCGAGATCGAGGACGGCGAGTTCATGGTGCTCGTCGGCCCGTCGGGTTGCGGCAAGTCCACCTCGCTCCGGATGCTCGCCGGCCTCGAAGAGGTCAACGAGGGTTCCATCTACATCGGCGACCGCGACGTCACGCACCGTCCGCCGAAGGAGCGGGACATCGCGATGGTGTTCCAGAACTACGCGCTCTACCCGCACATGTCGGTCGCGGACAACATGGGCTTCGCGCTGAAGATGCAGGGTGTCTCCAAGGAGGACCGGGCGAAGCGGGTCGGCGAGGCCGCCAAGCTGCTCGGCTTGGAGGAGTACCTCGACCGCAAGCCGAAGGCCCTGTCCGGTGGTCAGCGCCAGCGTGTCGCGATGGGTCGCGCGATCGTCCGTAACCCGCAGGTCTTCCTGATGGACGAGCCGCTGTCGAACCTCGACGCCAAGCTGCGTGTCCAGACCCGTACCCAGATCGCCGAGCTGCAGCAGCGTCTCGGCGTCACCACCGTCTACGTCACCCACGACCAGGTCGAGGCCATGACGATGGGCGACCGGGTCGCGGTGCTCAAGGACGGTCTGCTCCAGCAGGTCGACACCCCGCTGAACCTGTACGACAACCCGAAGAACAAGTTCGTCGCGGGCTTCATCGGTTCGCCGGCGATGAACCTGATCACCGCCGACATCGCCGACGGTGGCGCCAAGGTCGGGGACTACATCATCCCGATCGGCCGCGACATCCTGGCCAAGGCCGGCAGCGACAAGACCCTGACCGTCGGCGTTCGCCCGGAGGCCTTCAAGGTCGCCGACGAGGGCCTGCCGGTGAAGGTCGCCGTCGTCGAGGAGCTCGGCGCCGACGCGTACCTCTACGGCACCGCGGAGCACAACAACGAGCACCAGCAGATCGTGGCGCGGATCGACGCCCGGATGCCGGTCGAGAAGGGCTCGACGGTCCGCCTGGCGGCGGTGCCGGACAAGCTGCACCTGTTCTCGACCTCCACCGAGGAGCGGCTCACCGCCTGATCCTCAGCAGTAGCTGTCCTACCGGCCCCGGGTGGTTCCACCGCCCGGGGCCGGCGGCTTATCCAGCCGGTCCGCGGGGTTCATGTTGGTCTGCTTGAGCAGGTAGTGCGGGCGCTTCTTGGTTTCGTAGTAGATCCGGCCGATGTACTCGCCGATCACGCCGAGCATCACCATCTGCAGGCCGCCGAGGCCGACGATCGCGGCGATCAGCGTGACGTAGCCCGGCATGTCCACGCCGCGCACGATCGCGGCCACGAGCACCCAGACGGCGTACACGGCGGCGACCGCGGTCAGCAGCAGGCCGACGTAGATCGCCATCCGCAGCGGCTTGCTGTTGAACGACAGCAGCCCGTCGAACCCGTACTCCAGTAGGCGCCGGAAGGTCCACCGGCTCTTGCGGTCCGGCGGTGCCTTCACGTTGTCGTACTCGAACAGGATCGACTCGAACCCGATCCAGGCGAACAGCCCCTTCGAGAACCGGTTGTACTCGTTCAGCTCGAGCAGTCCGTCGACCGCGCGCCGGGACAGCAGCCGGAAGTCGCCGACGCCGTCGACAAGCTCGACGTCGGCCCATTTGTTGATCAGCCAGTAGTACGCGCGCGCGAACAGCGTCCGGCTCGCCGGGTCGCCGGTCCGGTTGCGGCGCGCGATCACCTGGTCGAAGCCGCGCTCGTACTCCTCCAGCATCCGGCCGATCAGCTCCGGCGGGTGCTGCAGGTCGGCATCCATGATCACCACGGCGTCGCCGGTCGCGTACCGCAGGCCGGCCAGCATCGCGGCCTCCTTGCCGAAGTTCCTGCTGAACGACAGGTACCGCACCGATTCGTCGCTCGCTGCCAACCCGACGAGTGCGTCGAGCGTCCCATCAGAACTACCGTCGTCGACATACACGATCTCGTACGGCCGCCCGGTCCCCGCGAGCTCGTGGCTGAGCGCCTGATGGAACCGCGAGATCACCTCGACCTCGTTGTAACACGGCACCACCAGACTCAACCGCATCGTTGTCTCCATCCGCCCCGCACGCCGACCGTGATGCGATTCTTGTCCATACCGGAACTACCCGCTAGCTTTGGCGACCGAGCGAGCGGAACGAAGGGGCGGCCAATGGTTTCCGAGGACAGTGCTGAGGGAGGGACTGTCCGGCGGCGATCGGCGTTCCTGCCGGCCGCCGTCGCAGCTGTCGTGGTGGCGGCGGTGTTCGCCGCCTCCGGAATCATCCGCGGTACCTTTCCCTTCGGTTCGCTGTCCCGCAGTACCAACGATCTTGGCACGCAGTACATCCCTTTCTTCGCCCACCTCTGGGACGTCCTGCACGGCCGGGCCCAGGGCGATCTGCTGTTCAACTGGCAGAGCGCCTTCGGCGTCGGCTTCCTCGCGGACGTCGGAGTCGATCTCGGCAGCCCATTGTCACTGCTCGTGGGTCTGTTCCCCCGGGACCAGATCGATCTCGCCGTCTACGTCGTCACCACCCTCAAGCTGAGTCTCGCCGCGGCCGCGATGGCCGCTGTACTTCTCTCGATGCGCCCAGGACCCCGCTGGGTTGCGGCGATCCTGGGTGTTTCGTACGGCGCGTGCGGCTGGGCACTCGACGACGGATCCTACGTGCCGATGTGGCTCGACGGCCTGATTGCCCTGCCGATGTTCTTCCTGGTCGCCGAGTGGTCACTGCGCCGTACCAACCGGCTGCTGAGTGTGCTGGTGGTGGCCGTCTTCTGGCTGTCCAACTTCTACACCGCCTACATGGCAACAATCGCGGGTGGGATCTACCTGCTCGCCCGGCTGCTCAGCAGCGACCTGAGCTGGTCGCTGCGCCTCCGGTCGGTCGTGCGGCACGGCGTCTCGTTCGCGCTCGGCATGGCGCTGGTCGCGCCCGTCCTGCTCCCGATCGTCACCACGAACCGGGCCGCGACGCCGTCCCCGTCCGGGATCTTCCACGCGTCGGCGATCGACCTGTTCTTGTCCCGGCTGCTGCCGCTGTCCGAGGGCGTCGGCCGCACCGCCAGCCTGTACGTCGGCACGATCGCGCTGCTGCTCGCGCTGACGATGCCGTTCAACAAGTTCGTCCCGTGGCGGGAAAAGGCGGTCTGGGTCGTCACGATCGTCGCTGTCGGCTGGTCGTTCCGCTGGGCGCCGACGCAGGAGTTCTGGCACGCGTTCGACACCCCGAACGGCAGCCAGTACCGCGAGGCGTTCGTGCTCTGCGGCCTGCTCGTCGCGGTCGCGTGGATCTCGGTCGCGCACAAGCTACCTGGGCCGATCGCCCTGCTGGGCGGGGCGGCGCTGCTGGCGCTGATCGCCGTCCTGTCCGAGGGGAGCCCGCTGCTGACCGAGCACTGGCTGATCGTGCTGATCGCCTCCGCAGCGCTGACCGTGGTTGCGTTCGGCATCATCTGGACGTTGCGCCGGATCCCGGGAACCCGCCGTACCAAGTGGCCCGTCGCGGCAGCGTTCGGCGTACTGCTGGCGGTCGTCGCGGTGGAGACCACCTGGACCGCGGTGATCACCGACGTGCAGCGCTCGAAGGTGCTCAGCACGTCGGCCGCGCCGTGGGACGAGAAGCAGACCGCGCGGTACGACGCGCTGCGCGACGCCGGCGGGTGGCCGGCGTACCGGACCGAGCCGGGGACGTCGATCACGCCGAACGATCCGATCCTGCTCGGCGGGCAGGGCGCCGGGCTGTACAGCAGCCTGCTGCCGCACTCGGTCAACCAGATGATGACCGAGCTCGGCTTCGGCTGGTCCGGGTACGGCCGCGCGGCCCACACGCTCGACAACCCGGCGACGGACGCGATCTTCTCGGTCGGCGCGCGGATGCGGTTGATCGGCGACGGCGCCCCGGAGATCGGCCGGGCGACGGTGCCGCCGCTGGTCACCGTACGGCGCCGGCTCGACGCCGCGGTGCCGCTCGACAACAACGCCCCGAACGCGTACGCCGCGCAGGAGCGGTTGCTCGGCAGCAAGGTGTACGAGGTCCCGGAGTACAAGGGCACGCGGTTCGCCAGCGGTGACGTCAAGCTGGTCGCGAAATGCGCGCCGGGCAGTTCGGCGTACCTGTTCATGCCGCGGGTCGGCGGCCGCGCCCGGCTCGCCGAAGGCCGCTGGTGGGAGCTGAGCTCGACGCGCCGGCCAGGCATCAACACCAGCAGCGCGATGGTCGGACTCGGCACCGTGCCGGCCAACGGCATCGTGCTCATCGAGGTCAACTTCGGCGACGCCCCGCAGGGCATCCCGCCGCGCAACGCGATCGGTTGCCTCAGCCCGGCGGCGCTCCGCAAAGCAGTGAAGTCGTTGCGGGCGACCGGGGCGACCGACGTGAAGGCGAGCGGCCACTCGCTGCACGCGACCTTGCCCGCGGACAGCAAGGGCTGGGCCGTCATCGGCGTACCGAAGATCAGCGGCTGGACCTGCCGGGTCGCCGGCGGCAAGCCGCAAACCCCGCGGAACTTCGGCGGCCTGATGGCCGTTCCGTTGACCGGTGCGGCGGACCGGGTCGACTGCACGTTCGTGCCGCCAGGGCTCCGCCGCGGGCTCGCGATCGGCGCGGCCGCCGCCGTGGCCACGCTCGGGATCGTGCTGATCGGCGCGGTACGACGACGGCGGCGGCGGACGGCTAGTTGACGTCGCGGCGGTTGAAGACCCAGGCGCCGAGCAGGACCACGACCGCGGTGAGGGCCGCGAGGTACCACGCGCCATGCTCGAAGGACAGCGTTTTCTGCACGTAGTCGCAGGCGTAGCTGCCGTCGCCGCCGGCTTTGCATTCCGTCACGTAGTACCGCGTGTCATGCCGCACGAAGGCGTCGAAGTTGAGCTTCACCAGCCACGGCTGGGCCTTCTCCAGGAACGCGGCGAACACGCCCTCGGCGAGCACCAGGTACGCCATCACGACACCGATCGCGGCGGCGGTGTGCCGGAGCAGCAGGCCGACCACACAGCCGAGCGCAGCCGCCAGCGCGGTGGTCACCACGGCACGGCCCCCGATCGCGGCCAGGTCACCCCAGACCTTCCCCGTCGTACCCGCCGTGTCGCCCAGCTTGTCGACGATCAGGAACGTTCCGAACAGCACGACCCCCAGAACGACCGCGGCCACCGGTACGAACCCGGTCGCGGCGGCGAGCAGCTTGCTGCCGTACACCCGCAGCCGGCGCGGCTCGAACGTCAACCAGTTGCCGATGGCACCGGAGCTGAACTCCGCGCCGAGGAAACTGGCCCCGATCAGGAATGCCGCGAAGGCGAGGAAGTACGACGAGCCCTGCAGCAGCTCCGGCGTGATCTGGCTGAACACGGTCTTCGGCTTGCCGAAATCCTCCAGCCTGGGCTCCGGATACGCGCACATGTCGTCGAGCTTCGGCTTCGGGTCGGGCTGCGTCTTCCAGTCCGCCTCGCACTGCTTGCGCGTCTCGTCGGCGTGCTCGACCCACTCGTGGTGCGCGATCTCGAACTGCTGTTGGGCCCGCTGCTGCTCGGCGGCCGACAGCGGCCGCGCGTCGAACCAGGTGGCCACCAGCAGCAGGATCGTGATCAGGAACAGGCCGGCGAGACCGATCACCATCAACCGCCGCGCGGTCAGCCGCCGGAGCTCGACCTTGGTCAGGCGGATCATCGCAGCCCCTCACCTTCGGTCAGCTCCAGGAACACCGACTCGAGATCGGCGCGGACCGGGACCAGCTCGGACACGTACAACTCCTGATGGGCCAGGCGCCGCGTCACGTCGGCCGGGTCGGGCGCGCCCTCGACGAGCAGGTACCTGCCGTCGGCGCGCACCGTCATACCGGACGCGGTCAGGATCCGGCTCGCGGCCTCGTGGTTGTCCACAGCAACCTTCACGGCCGCCGCCGTACCGCCGCCGATCACGTCGGCGACCGTGCCGGACGCGAGCAGCCGGCCGTGGCCGATGATCGACACGGTGTCGGCGACCTGCTCCACCTCGGCCAGAATGTGGCTGCTGACCAGCACCGTCTTCCCCTGCTCACCGAGACCGCGCATGGTCTCGCGGATCTCCCGGATGCCGGCCGGATCCAGACCGTTCGTCGGCTCGTCGAAGATCAGCAGGTCCGGCTCCTTGAGCAACGTGGCCGCGATCGCCAGGCGCTGCTTCATCCCCAGCGAGTACGACCGGAAGCGATCCCCGCCCCGCTCACCGAGCGACGTCTGCTCGAGCACCTCACCGACCCTCGCGCGCGGCGCGCCGATCGCCTCCGCGAGCAGCTCCAGGTTCTTCTCCCCCGTGAACGCCGGGAAGAACTTCGGCGACTCGACAATCGCCCCCACCCGCCCGACCACCTCCGGCAACCGCGCCGGCACCGGCTCGCCGAACACCGTCATCGTCCCCGCATCGGCCCGCACCAGCCCCAGCAACATCCGGATCGAGGTCGTCTTCCCCGACCCGTTAGGCCCGAGAAACCCGTGCACACCCCCAGCCGGCACCTCAAGATCCAGCCCCTGCACCGCCACCACCCTGCGCCCCCGCCGGGTCCGATACGTCTTACGCAACCCACGCGTACTGACGGCCACGTCGGACATCCACACCCCTCTCGTCGTTCAGCAGACGCACAGCGTCCCAGGTTTGTTCAGCAGACGTGGTTGGGGGTGGGGAGCCGGAGGCGGAGTGGTGAGGCGGAGTGGTGAGGCGGAGTGGTGAAGGCGGAGGTGGATAGTCAGTCCCACGCGTGCTACGCAGGCGCTTGCTTCGTCGCTGCGCTCCTCACCGCACCTGCTCCGCGCGCTCCCACCCACCCGCCGGCTACCGCCGGCAGCGCCCGGCTGCCGCCGGGGTGGCGAGCTAGCGCTCGCGACGACTACTAGCTGGACGTACTGCCTGGCGCTCGCACCGACTACTAGGTGGAAGTACTACCTGGCGCTGGGCGTGGGGGGTGCCGCTCGGCGTGGGGGTGCCGCTCGGCGTGGGGGTGCCGCTCGGCGTGGGGGTGCCGCTCGGCGTGGGGGATGGCGCAGGGCGTCGTGGGGTGCCGCAGGGCGTCGTGGGGTACCGCTCGGCGTCGTGGGGTGGCGCTCGGCGTGGGGGTGCCGCTCGGCGTCGTGGGTGGCGCTGGGCGTTGTGGGTGGTGCAGGTGGTTGACACGCGCGAAGCGATCTCTTCCGCGGTCTCGCGCTGGTGCTCAACGAGGCAGCGGTCTCGCCGTCCGCCAAACACGACAGGTTGGAGGCCGGGGCAACCATCTGCCGCGCCGGCCGACGCTCGTGTCTATGTCCGAAGTCCTCTGTGCAGACTCCACTTTCGGGCTACAGCCTCACCTCTGGCAGCGAAGCGCGGCCGCCGTCGTACCGACGTCGCAGCGGAGCTTGTGAACGGTGGCGCGGGCGCCGCTCCCCACAACCGGCTCCACGCGGCCGACCCGCCAGTAGTCATCGCGAGCGCCAGCTCGCCACCCCGGCGCCAGCCGGGCACCCCCGGAGGCAGCCGACCACTCCCGGCGGGAGCCGGTGGGTGGGTGGAAGCGCGCGGAGCGGGTGCGGTGAGGAGCGTAGCGACGAGGTAAGCGCCGGTGGAGCACGCGTGGGGCTGACCACCGTCCGCCACCACATTCCCACCCCCAGTCCTCATCGCATCTCCTCGCCACCTCAACTCCCTCACCAGATTCCCCACCCCGGACCCGCGTGCGACACATACCCCCAACCGGTATTGCCGCAGGGGTTGCATTCGATACCCGGAGGGGGTAACTTCTTGGGCGTGGAGATACCCCGGAGGGGTAGCTGAGGGCCAGGAAGAGGGTTGCGAGATGAGCACCGAGCAGACGCATGTGCACGGATACACCGCCGAGAAGAGCAGTCATCTGAAGCGGCTGCGGCGGATCGAGGGGCAGGTTCGTGGTCTGCAGCGGATGGTCGAGGAGGACAAGTACTGCATCGACATCCTGACCCAGGTGTCGGCGGCCACGAAGGCGTTGCAGTCCTTCTCGCTGGAGTTGCTCGACGAGCACCTGTCGCACTGCGTGGTCGAGGCCGCGCAGCGGGGCGGCCCGGAGGCCGACGAGAAGGTTCGGGAAGCCTCCGACGCGATCGCCCGTCTGGTCCGCAGCTGACGATCTCCCATCACACCCGTTTCGAGCAAGGAGCATCGATATGAGCACCACGACGACCTACTCCGTCACCGGCATGACCTGCGGCCACTGCACTTCGGCCGTCACCGAGGAGATCAGCAAGCTCGTCGGTGTCCAGGACGTGAAGATCGACCTCGTCGCGGGCGGCACCTCCGCGGTGCACGTGACGAGTGAGTCCGCTCTCGACGAGGCCGCCGTGCGCGACGCCGTCGACGAGGCGGGCTACGAACTGGCGGCGTCGTGAGCCGGGCCGCCGCGCTCCGGCTCGGCGCGTTCGCCGGTGCGGTGGCGCTCGCCTTCGGGGCGGCGTTCGGCATCGGTTCCGCGATCGACCCGATCGCGGCGGCCGACGACACCTCCGCGGCACCGGCCCACGGAGAGGAGATGGGTGGTATGGAGCAGACCTCGGGACACGGTGGACACGACGGCGGCGGGCAGTTGCCCGGGCTGGCGGTGTCCGACGCCGGCTACACGTTCGCGCCGGCGAAGACGTCCTTCACGTCCGGCGAGAAGTCCGAGCTGCGCTTCACGATCCAAGGACCGGACGGCAAACCGGTCACGCAGTACACCAAGACGCACGAGAAGGACCTGCACCTGATCGTGGTGCGGCGGGACCTGTCCGGGTTCCACCACGTGCACCCGACGATGGCGGCGGACGGGACGTGGAGCATCCCGTTCACGTTCACCGCCGGCGGCACCTGGCGGCTGTACGCCGACTTCCAGCCGGCCGGCCACGACAGCACGATCACCCTCGGCACGGACGTGAACGTCGTCGGCATGTATGTCCCGGTACCGGTCGCCGAACCGGCGAGCATCTACAGCTTCGACGGGTACGACGTGACGCTGCAGGGCACTCCGGTCGCCGGCAAGGAGTCGGAGCTGACGTTCACGGTGAGCCGTGGCGGAAAGCCCGTCACCGACCTGCAGCCGTACCTGGGCGCCTTCGGGCACCTGGTCTCGCTGCGCGGCGGCGACCTGGCCTACCTGCACAACCACCCGGCGGAGCACGCCGAGCCGGGGATGAAGGGCGGACCGTCGATCACCTTCGGTACGACGTTCCCGACCGCGGCGACGTACAGCCTGTTCCTGGACTTCCAGCACGGGGGCAAGGTGCACACCGCGGAGTTCACGGTGAAGGTGGGCGCCACGGGTACGACGATCGTCCCGCCGAAGGCAGTACCCAGCGCAGCATCCAAGACCCCGGCGCACGCCGAGACGCCGCACGGCCACTGAGAGGAGGCACTTCATCATGACCAGCACCGAGCCCGGTCAGTCCGTCGAACTCATCATCGGTGGTATGACGTGCGCCTCGTGCGCCGCCCGGGTGGAGAAGAAACTGAACCGGATGGAGGGCGTCACCGCGACCGTCAACTACGCCACCGAGAAGGCGAAGGTGACGTACGCGGACGGCATCTCGACCGACGACCTGGTCGCCACCGTCGAGAAGACCGGCTACACCGCGAGCCTCCCGACACCGGCGGTCGAGCCGACGGACGACGAGCCGGACGAGCTGAAACCGCTGCGGGAGCGGCTGATCGCGAGCATCGTGCTCGCCGTCCCGGTGATCGCGTTCGGGATGATCCCGGCGCTGCAGTTCGACTCGTGGCAGTGGGCGTCGCTGACGCTGGCGTTCCCGGTGGTGACGTGGGCGGCCTGGCCGTTCCACAAGGCGGCCTGGACCAACCTGCGGCACGGCGCCGCCACGATGGACACGCTGATCTCGCTGGGCGTGGTGAGCGCGTTCCTCTGGTCGCTGTACGCGTTGTTCTTCGGCTCCGCCGGCGAGCCCGGCATGAAGATGCCGTTCACGCTGATCCCCTCGCGGGGCAGCGGCGCCGAAGAGATCTACCTCGAGGTCGCGGCCGGGGTGACCACGTTCATCCTGGCCGGCCGGTACTTCGAGGCGCGGGCCAAGCGCCGCTCGGGCGCCGCGCTGCGGGCCCTGCTCGAGCTCGGCGCGAAGGACGTCGCCGTCCTGCGGAACGGGACCGAGACCCGGATCCCGGCCGACCAGCTCGTCGTGGGTGACGAGTTCGTCGTCCGGCCGGGCGAGAAGATCGCGACCGACGGTGTGGTCGTGACCGGCAGCAGCGCGGTCGACGCGTCGATGCTGACCGGTGAGTCCGTGCCGGTCGAGGTCGGCGAAGGCGATGCTGTGGTCGGTGCGACCGTCAACGCAGGCGGCCGGCTGGTGGTGCGGGCGACCCGGGTCGGTGCGGACACGCAGCTGGCGCAGATGGCCCGGCTGGTCGAGGACGCCCAGAACGGGAAGGCCGCGGTCCAGCGGCTGGCCGACAGGGTGTCCGGGATCTTCGTACCGATCGTGATCGGGCTGGCGCTCGCGACGCTTGGCTTCTGGCTCGGCAACGGTTCGCCGCTGGAGGTCGCGTTCACCGCCGCGGTCGCCGTACTGATCATCGCCTGCCCGTGTGCGCTGGGCCTGGCCACACCGACCGCGCTGATGGTCGGGACCGGCCGGGGCGCCCAGCTGGGCATCCTGATCAAGGGGCCGGAGGTCCTGGAGTCCACGCGGCGGGTCGACACCGTCGTACTGGACAAGACAGGCACCGTCACCACGGGCCGCATGGAGCTGGTCGACGTACTGCTGGCTCCGGAGCAGGACCGCGCCGAGGTACTGCGGTTGGCGGGGGCGCTCGAGCACTCGAGTGAGCACCCGATCGCGCAGGCCGTCGCGCGGGCCGCGGCCGCCGAGGGCAAGCTCCCGGACGTCGAGGACTTCGGCAATGTCGAGGGCCTCGGTGTGCAGGGGATTGTCGACGGACACGCGGTCCTCGTCGGACGCACGCGGTTGTTGGAGGAGTGGAGCCAGCACCTGCCGGAGGAGCTCGCGCACGCCAAGGAGCACGCCGAGGCCGAAGGCAGTACGGCGGTGGCGGTCGGCTGGGACGGGCAGGCACGAGCTGTGCTGGTCGTCGCGGACACCGTGAAGCCCACGTCTGTCCAGGCGATCCGGGACCTGAAGGCGCTCGGGCTGCGCCCGGTGTTGCTGACCGGCGACAACGAAGCGGTGGCGACGAAGGTGGCCGGCGAAGTCGGCATCGACGAGGTAATCGCCGAGGTGCTGCCGGCCGGCAAGGTCGACGCGGTGAAGAAGCTGCAGGACGAGGGTCGCGTGGTCGCGATGGTCGGCGACGGCGTCAACGACGCGGCCGCCCTCGCCCAGGCCGACCTCGGCCTGAGCATGGGGACCGGTACGGACGTGGCGATCGAGGCGAGCGACCTGACGCTGGTGCGGGGCGACCTGCGCGCGGCCGCGGACGCCATCCGGCTGTCCCGCAGCACACTGCGCACGATCAAGGGCAACCTGTTCTGGGCCTTCGCCTACAACGTAGCCGCCCTCCCCCTGGCCGCGGCGGGCCTGCTCAACCCGATGCTGGCCGGCGCCGCGATGGCCTTCAGCTCGGTCTTCGTGGTCTCGAACAGCCTGCGGCTCAGGCGGTTCCGTCCGCTGGCCTGAACAAGCGCCGGGGTCAGTGGACAAGCAATACCTTGTTCCCTGACCCCGGCAGGTGTTCAGCGAACCCAGGCGGTGGCGTCGGACGGGAGGCGGCCGGCGTCCAGCGGGACACTGGAGATCAGCAGCTCGTCGTACGGCGGCAGGTCGATCGGGTCGGCGCTCAGGTTGACGATGCAGGTCAGGTTCTCCCGGCGGAACGTGAGTACGTCGGCGGGCGAGTCCAGCCACGTCAGCGCCCCGTCGCCGAGCAGTGCGCGGCGGAGCTTCAAACCGCTGCGGTACAGAGAAAGCATCGAGTTCTGGTCGTGGAGCTGGGA
The DNA here is from genome assembly GCF_053603655.1 of Kribbella sp. NPDC004138. NCBI lineage: Bacteria > Bacillati > Actinomycetota > Actinomycetes > Propionibacteriales > Kribbellaceae > Kribbella > Kribbella sp. NPDC004138. The sequence goes on along the minus strand of NZ_JBSGFZ010000001.1, from coordinate 168,330 downwards.
CTCGACCGTCAGGTTCTTCCAGTCCGCCGGCTGCGGCAACCACGGCGTACCGGACCCGAAGCCGAACGGCGGCTCCTTGCCCGACCACGGCAGGGGCACCCGGCAACCGTCACGGCCGCGGTCCGTACCTCCCGACCGCGCGAAGATCGGGTCCTGCAGTACGTCGTCGGGCAGGTCCTCGACCTCCGGCAACCCCAGCTCCTCGCCTTGGTAGACGTACAGTCCACCCGGCAGCGCCATCGCGAGCAGAGCGGCCGCGCGGGCGCGACGCTCACCCAGGACCAGGTCGGTACGCATCCCGTGCTTGCGGTCCTGATGCGAGAACGACGTGTCGGCACGGCCGTACTTCGTCACCGGCCGCGTCACGTCGTGGTTCGACAGCACCCACGTCGGCGGTGCGCCGATCGGGACGTGCGTCGACAGCGTCAGGTCGATCGACGCGCGCAGCTCGCCGGCCTCCCACGGGCGGGACAGGAAGTCGAAGTTGAACGCGGTCTGCATCTCGTCCGGCCGCAGGTACAGCGCGAACCGCTCCTGGTCGGGCATCCACATCTCGCCGACGAAGAACCGGTCGGCGTAGGCGTCGGAGACCCGCCGCCAGCCGCGGTACACCTCGTGCACCTCGTCGTGGTCGGTGTACGACTCCTCGACGCTGTCCAGGTCCTTGAACAGGACGGCGGCGCTGTCGATCCGGATGCCGTCGACGCCGCGGTCCAGCCAGAACCGGAGGATGTCGTGGAACTCCTCGACGACCTCGGGGTTGCGCCAGTTGAAGTCGGGCTGCTCCGGCGCGAACAGGTGCAGGTACCACTCGCCGTCCGCGACCTGGGTCCAGGCGGGCCCGTTGAAGATCGACTGCCAGTCGTTGGGTGGTCCGTCGCCGCGGCCCGGGCGGAACAGGAAGCGTTCGCGTTCGGGTGAGCCCGGGCCGGCCCGGAGCGCCTCGACGAACCAGTCCTGCTGGTCCGAGCCGTGGTTCGGGACGATGTCGATGATCGTGCGGATGTTCAGCGCGTGCGCCTCGGCGATGTACGCCTCTGCCTCCGCGAGGGTGCCGAACGCCGGGTCGATCGCGCGGTAGTCGGCGACGTCGTACCCGCCGTCGGCCATCGGCGACGGGTACCACGGGTTCAGCCAGATCGCGTCGATCCCGAGCTCGGCCAGGTACGGCAGCTTCTGCCGCAGGCCGGCGAGATCGCCGATCCCGTCGTCGTTGCCGTCCGCGAAACTCCGCAGGTAGACCTGGTAGATCGCAGCGCCGCGCCACCATTCGTCGGCCATCGAATCTCCTAACCTTTCAGGCTTCCGGCCGTCAGACCGGCCGCTCTCCATCCCCGTCCGAGCGCAGCGAGGGCGGGTGCATTTCATCCCTTGAGACTTCCAGCCGTCAGGCCGGCCATGATGCTTCTTTGGAAAATGAAGAACACGAGGATGGTCGGCAGGCTGGCGATGACCAGGGAGGCGATCAGGACGTTCTGCGGCATCTGCGCCGACAGCGACGCGATGCCGACGCTGATCGACATCTTGTCCGTCTCCGGCAGCACCAGCAGCGGCCAGACGAAGTCCTTCCAGACCGTCACCACGGACAGGATCGACACCACGCCGATGATCGGCCGCGACACCGGCAGCACGATCGACCAGAGGATCCTGCCGGGCGACGCGCCGTCGATTTCCGCGGCCTCCAGCAGCTCGCGAGGGATCGAGTCGAAGAACCGCTTGAGCAGGAACACGAAGAACCCGTTCGCCGCCGCCGGCAACCAGATCGCCCACGGTGTGTTCAGCAGGTCCAGGTGCAGGACCGGCAGATCCTTCGCCACCAGGTACGTCGGCAGCAGCAGGACCATCGGCGGGATCATCAACGTCGCCAGCATCGCGCCGAGCACGAGCTTCCCGAGCACCGGCCGCAATTTGGACAACGCGTACGCCGCGGTGACGTCGACCGCCAGCGTGAACAGCCAGGCGCCACCGGCGTACAGCGCGGTGTTCTTGAGGAAGACGCCCAGCTGAAGCTGGTCCCACGCCTCTTTGTAGACGCTGAAATCGGCCGACTTCGGGAAGAAGCTGGGTGGGATCTGCGCCAGCTCGTCGGGCGACTTGAGGGCGCCGCTGACCATCCAGTAGAACGGGAACACGAACGCCCCGGTGAAGCCGACGACCGTGACGGTGAGGACCGTCCAGTAGATGATCCGGCCGCGCGGCGTCCGCAGCGCCAAAGGTGACACGAGGGTTCTCATCGCTCCGCCTCCTCACGCGACACCCGCAGATAGATCGTGGAGAACACCAGCAGGACGACCATCAGCATCAGGCCGAGCGCGGAGCCGCCGCCGAAGTCGCCGAAGTTGAAGGCGTACTGGTACATCAGGTACGCGACGGTGACAGTCGCGTTCTCCGGGCCGCCGCCGGTGAGCAGGTACGGCTCGATGAAGACCTGCATGGTCGCGACGACCTGCAGCAGCAGCATCACCAGCAGGATCAGCTTGGTCTGCGGGATCGTCACGTGCCACACCCGCTTCAGGAGGCCCGCACCGTCCAGCTCCGCCGATTCGTACAGGTCACCCGGGATGCTCTGCAGCGCGGCGAGGTAGATCAGCGTGCCGGTGCCGAGATTCATCCAGGTCGACACGATGACCAGGCTGATGAGTGCCGTACTCGTGGAGTCCAGCCAGCTGAGCGGCGGGAGGTGCACCGCGTCGAGCGCCTGGTTGAAGAGACCGGATCCGGGGTCGTAGAACCACTTGAACAGCAGGACCGCAACCGCCGGCGGGAGCATCACCGGCAGGTAGACCACGAAGCGCAGGTACGCCTTCGCGTGCTTCAGCTCGTTCAGCACGACGGCCAGCACGAACGGTACGGCGTACCCGATCACCAGGGCGAGACCACTGAACGCCGCGGTGTTCAGCCACGCGGACCGGAACGCCGGGTCCGCCACCACGGTCCGGAAGTTGTCGAATCCGACCCACTCTCCCGGATCGACGAAGTTGTTCTGCTGGAAGCTCAGCACGATCTCCCGGATCATCGGATACCAGGAGAACAACGCGAAACAGATCAGGGCGGCGCACAAGAACCCGTACGCCGTGAGGTTCCGCCCCACCGCCCGCCGCAGCGCGCCGTGGTCGTCGGGTGATCGCGGGTCCGCCGCCCCCAGCGCCTGGGGACGACGGACACGCTCTTGTGTCACGGTCATTACGTGTTCTTCGCGAGGATCTTGTTGGCCTTGCCCTCGGCGTCACTCAGCAGCTTGTCGATGTCGGCGTCCTTGCGGGTCAGGACGGCGGACATCGCGACGTCGAGCACGGCGTACAGCTCCTGCGCCTTCGGCGGCTCGAGCTTGTTGGTGATGTTGCCCTGGGCACTGACGTACGGCGTGAAGTTGTCGACCGGGACGGTGGCGTACTGCTTCCGCAGCGTGTTGATCTCGTTGCCCGGGGCACTGTTCCCGTACAGGTCGGGGATCGGCAGCCCGACCGGACGGCCCTGCTCCTTCGACCGCGCGTAGTTGAACTGGCCCTGTCCCGGCGTCAGCTCGTGGAACTCCAGCCACAGCAGGCCGGCCTTGATCTTCTCCGGCGACGCCTTCGGGTTGAACATGTACCCGTCGCCGCCGCTGAGCGAGAACTTTCCGTCCGACTCCGGCACGGCCGTCACGCCGTAGTCCTCGAACTTGCCCTTGAAGTCGTTGTTCACCGACTGCACGACGTCCGGCGCGCCGATCATCATGCCGAGCTTGCCGCCGCCCATCATGCGCATCAGGTCCTCCCACTGCAGCAACTGCTTGCTGCCCATGGAGTTGTCGTCCCAGCGCATCCTCTTCAGGTTCTCCAGGACCGCCTTGCCCTCGTCGTTGTTGAACGCCGCGGTCTTGCCGTCGTCGCTGACCATCGAGCCGCCGCGCGCGTACAGCGACGCGGCGAAGTGCCAGCCGCCGGTGTTGCCGGCCGAGTACTCACCGAACCCGACGTACCCCGGACCGAGCGCGGCGATCTTCTTCGCGGCCTCCCGGACCTCGTCCCAGGTCTTCGGCGGGTTGGCCGGGTCGAGACCGGCCTGGGCGAAGAGCTTGCGGTTGTAGACCAGGCCCATGTTGTAGTTGTTGCGCGGCAGGCCGTACGTCTTGTCCGTATTGTCATTGGCCTTGAAGACGCTCATCACGTCCTGGCGCAGGTCCTTGAGCTTGCCGACACTGCCGACGTACTGGCTGATGTCCGCGGCCTGCTTCTTGTCGATGATCTTCCGGACGTCGGTGTAGTAGACGTAGAAGAGGTCCTCCTGGGTCCCGCCGGCCAGCTTCGCCTGGAACGTGTCGGGGTTGATGCAGGGGAACGCGTCCTTGCCCTCGACCGTGATGTTCGGGTGCGCCTTCTGGAACGCGGCGACGTCCTCCTCCCAGGCCGCACGCTCCTTCGGGTTGCTCTTCGGCGGCTCACAGCCGACCGTGATCGTGACCGGGCCGTCGGCGGCCGGCGTCTTGTCTTCCCCCGAGCCGCAGGACGCGGCCACCAGCCCGAGTCCCGCAACCAGCAGCAGGCTGAGCCCGCGGCGCGTTGTCGTCATGTCCACCCTCTCCCTCGGATCGTGGGGCAACCGTAGGGAACTGGACGCATGAGCGCAATACTTCGATTTGAGATTGCAAAAACGTGACTTTCCATGGGAGATTGCCTGGCGCAGGGCAAACGACAGCAGCCGCCGACCCGATGGGTCAGCGGCTGCCTGGTGGTGTGCGGTGCTAGATCCGGGCCCGGGCGGTGGAGGCGCGGACGACGAGCTCGGGTTCGAACAGGAGCTCGTCGGCAGGTACGGCGGCGCGCTCGATCAGCGCGACCAGCATGTCGACGGCGGCGCGGCCCATCGCGTCGATCGGCTGCCGGACGGTGGTCAGCGGCGGGTCGGTGCAGTTCATCATCGCCGAGTCGTCGTACCCGATCACCGAGACCTCGTCGGGGACACTCAGGCCCGCCCGGCGGACGGCGCGGATGGCTCCGAGCGCGAGAATGTCGCTGGCACAGACGATGCCGGTCACGCCGTTGGTGACCAGTTTGGACGCGGCCGCGTGACCGCCCTCGAGCGAGAACATGGTGTGCTCGACCAGGTCCGGATCCGTCTCCTCCGCAGCCAGGAACGCTTCCAGCTTCCGCCGCGACGGGATGTGGTCACGCGGGCCGAGGACCATCCCGATCCGGCGGTGTCCGAGCGCGCGCAGGTGCCCGATCGCCATCTCGGCGGCGACATAGTCGTCCGACGAGACCTGCGGGAACCCGAGGTGGTCGACGGCCGCGTTGACCAGCACGGTCGGCAGCTTGCGCTCCTGGATGAGCTCGTAGTGCTGGTGCGGCGCGTCCGCCTGGGCGTAGAACCCGCCGGCGAAGACGACCCCGGACACCTGCTGCTGGAGGAGCAGGTCCACGTAGTCGGCCTCGGACACGCCGCCGACCGTCCGGGTGCAGAGCAGGGACGTGAAGCCCTGCTGCGCGAGCGCCCCACCGACGACCTCGGCGAACGCGGGGAAGATCGGGTTCTGCAGCTCCGGCAGCACGAGCCCGACCAGCCGGGCCCGATCGCCTCTGAGCTGAGTCGGCCGCTCGTACCCGAGCACGTCCAGTGCGGTGAGCACGGCTTCGCGGGTCGCCTCGGACACGCCGGGCTTCCCGTTCAGCACGCGGCTGACGGTGGCTTCACTGACGCCGACCTTCTTGGCCACCTCTGCAAGTCGTCGTGTCATGACGCAAACTCTACGCCTCATCACGCAAGAACTTGCAACCACTTGCGTACGTCGCTGAACACTCAGACACTCTCCCGGGATTCCTGACACACTGGTGGCCGTGCCTCGATTCGTCGCCACCCGCCCGGACACCGGTCTGCTGTCGCTCCCGTGGGACGTCCCGCTGGAGGACTGGCCCGAAGACCAACTGGTCGCGCTGCCCCGCGGTATCTCGCGGCACGTGGTCCGCTTCGTCCGGGTCAACGGCAGCGTGTACGCGATCAAGGAGGTCCTCGAGCACCTGGCGATGCACGAGTACCGCCTGCTCCGCGACCTCGAGCGCCTGGAGGCCCCGTCGGTCGAGCCGGTCGGCGTCATCACCGATCGCGTGGACCGCAACGGCGAGCCGATCGACTCGATCCTGATCACCCGGCACCTGCAGTTCTCCCTGCCGTACCGGGCCCTGTTCTCCAGCACGCTGCGTCCCGACACGGTCAACCGCCTGATCGACGCTTTGGTGGCGTTGATCGTTCGGCTGCACCTGCTCGGCTTCTTCTGGGGCGACTGCTCGCTGTCGAACACCCTGTTCCGCCGGGACGCCGGCGCGTTCGCGGCGTACCTGGTGGATGCCGAGACCGGCGAGCTGCACCAGGACATCTCCGACGGGCAGCGCGCGCACGACCTCTACACCGCGGAGATCAACCTCTTCGGCGAGTTCCTCGACCTGCAGGAGGGGGGTCTGCTCGACGAGTCGATCGACCCGCAGGAGACCGTCGAGTCGATCCAGAAGCGGTACGAGGCGCTCTGGGCCGAGCTGACCGCGCCGGAGGAGTTCGCCACCGACGAGATGCACCGGCTCGACTCGCGGATCCGGCGGCTGAACGAACTCGGCTTCGACGTCGCCGAGATCGACATCATCACCGACTGGGACGGCAGCCAGGTCCGGATCCAGCCGAAGGTCGTGGACGCCGGCCACCACTCCCGGCGGCTGCTCCGGCTCACCGGTCTGGACGTCGAGGAGAACCAGGCCCGGCGGCTGCTCAACGACCTCGACTCGTTCGCGGCCGCCACCGACCAGCAGAACGAGGACGAGGAGATCGTCGCCCACCAGTGGCTGACCGACGTGTTCGAGCCGGTCGTGCAGTCGGTCCCGCGCAACCTGCGCCGCAAGCTCGAGCCGGCCGAGGTCTTCCACGAGGTGCTCGAGCACCGCTGGTTCCTGTCCGAGCAGGCCGGCCACGAGGTCGACACGATGGAGGCGGCCCGCTCGTACGTGAACGACGTACTGGCCGCCAAGCCGGACGAGAAACTGTCGCTCCCGACACCGGCGCTGCCCGAATCCGACTGATCACCGCGACGAATACACCCGGACGTAGTCGACGTCGAACGAGTTGGGGAACGGCGTTGTCGCGTCCGGCGGGCCGCCGCGGTCGGCGTTGGCCCAGGTGCCGCTGTTGAGGACGACGTACATCGGTTTGTCGGGCACTTGGTCGCCGGTGATTGTTGAAGTGGGTACGTCGTCGACCGTGAACGTGATGCGGTCGGCGGTCTAGACGACGCCGTAGCGGTGCCAGCCCCTGGTCGGTGCGAGGCCGGTTGCCCAGTGGCTGTCCCAGCGGACGTCCGGCCAGGTGCCCGACGCCAGACCGCTGTGCATGCTCTCGATGCTGCCGAACCACTCGGCGACGTCGATCTCCGGCGGCCAGCTGCGGTCCTGCGGGATCAGCCAGAACGCCGGCCACAGGCCTTTGCCGGCCGGGAACTTCGCGCAGATCTCCCAGTAACCGTAGGTCTGGGAGAACTTGTCGTGCGAGGAGATGAAGCCTTCCGTGTACTGGTATGTCCCAGCCGGATCCGTGCCGACCACGGGTTTGTCGTCGGTCACCAGCCGCAACGTCCCGCCGGACAGCACGACGTTCTCGTCGACGGCATAGCTGCCGTACGACGTGTTGTGGTAGTGCCCGCCCGCGCGGCCGGGGAAGTCCATCACCGTGTTCCACCGGCGGCGGTCGAGGGCGCGCCCGGCGAACTCGTCGGACCAGCTGAGCCGCATCCCCGACGGCGGCGCGCCGCCGGTGCAGGTCCGCTCAGTTGCCTGAGGCAAATTTGCCGCCTGGGCGGTGCTGGTGAGGGATGCGGCGAGCAGAGCCAGCCCGGCCGCACCCAGCGCCAGTGCGCGGCGTCGTGCAGTCATCCGAGACCTCCTTCACTTGATTCCTGAGGTGGAGAAGCCGCTGACGAAGCGGCGTTGCATGAACAGGAAGAGGACCAGGACGGGCAACACGTACATGACGGCGCCCGCGGCGACCAGGTTGTTCATCGGCAGGCCCTTGTCGTTCACGTAGCCGGTGGCCATCGCGACGGCGAGGGTCGTGCTGTCCTGACTGAGGAACATCGCGGGCCCGACGAAGTCGCCCCACGCGTGCGTGAACGACAGGATCACGCTGGCCGCGATCACCGGCCAGGACTGCGGCAGGAAGATCCGCCAGAAGATCCCGACGTACCCGCAGCCGTCGATGATCGCGGCCTCCTCCATCTCCCGCGGGATCCCGGCGAAGAACTGCCGGAACAGGAAAATCAGGAACGCACTGCCGCCGAGCCCCCACGCCACCCACGGCCAGTACGTGTTGACCATGTGCACCTTCGCGAAGATCAGGTACGTCGGAACGAGCGTGACGATCCCCGGCAGCATCATGGTCGCGAGCAGCACGACGAACAGCTGTTTCTTGCCCGGTGCCGTCAACCGGGCGAACCCGAAGCCGACCCAGGCCGAGCTCAGCGTCGTCAGCGTGGTGCTGATGAACGCGATGGTCAGCGAGTTCTGCGTCGCGCCGACGAAGTTCACCTGCCGGATCGCGTCGGTGTAGTTCGCGAACCGCGGCGCCGACGGCCACCAACTCGGCGGGAACGACGCCATCTCGGCGGGTGACTTCAGCGACGTCGACACCAGCCAGAGGATCGGACTCAGCATCACCAGTACGACGGCCAGCAGCACGATGGAGAGCGCCCACTTGGAGGTCCGGGTCATTTCTGGCCTCCCGGCTCGACGGTGTAGAACACGGTCCGGGCGCTGACCTTGATGATCACCAGCGTCACCAGGAGGATCACCGCGAACAGCATCCACAACATCGCCGACGCGTACCCGAAGCGCGAGGCGCTGAAGTACTGCGCGAACACGTGGATCATGTAGAGGTAGTTGCCCTGCGGCACTGTGCCTGCTCCGCTCAGCGAGCCCGACGAGAGCAGCAGCGGCGCGAACGACTGCAGCGACCCGATCACCCCCGTGATGACCTGGAACAGGATCACCGGCGACAGCAGCGGCACGGTGATCCGCGTGAACGACTGCCAGTACGACGCGCCGTCGACCTGCGCCGCCTCGAGCAGCTCACGAGGAATGTCCTGCAACCCGGCCAGCGAGATGATCATCGATCCGCCGCAGCCCCACAGCACCAACGCATACAGCACGTAGCGCACGTTCGGATCGACCAGCCAGGTGATCGGATTCGCCCCGAGACCACTCAGGACGCCGTTCGCGGCGCCGGCGTCGCGGTCGAAGATCAGCCGGAACGTGAGCGCGGCCCCCACCGGCGGGACGACCGCCGGCAGATAGATCAGGCCGCGGAGCAGACCACGTCCCTTGATCGGCTGATTGAGCATCACCGCCAGCAAGAGGCCGGCGAGGATCGACAGCGGGACGGTGACGAGCGCGAACAGCCCGGTCTTGCCGAGTGAGCTCAGCGTCAGCGGGTCCTTGAAGATCTCCACGTAGTTGTCGAAGCCGACGAAGTGTGTCCGCGGCGACAGCCCGTCGGAGTCGGTCAGGCTCAGCCAGAACGCGTACCCCAGCGGGAACACGGTCAGCGCGACGAAGCCGATGATCCATGGCGCGACGAACAGGTAGAACGTGCGCGCCTTGCGCAGGCTCGGCGGCTTCTTCCTCCGGTCCGCGGCCGGCGCCTCGGCGGGCGCCGCGCGACGGCGTACCTCGGTCAGCGCCGATGTCACCGCAACCGCTTCTTTCCGTCGGCGAGTTGCGCGTTGATCTGGGTGGTCAGCGTGTCGGCGAACTGGCCGACCGAAGTGCTGCCCTTGATCGCCTTCGGCAGCTCGCGGGTGATCACCGCGTTGATCGCGTCCTGCCGCACGTACGGGGTGTAGGACGTGACCGAGAAGTGCTCCTTCTCCGCCATCTGCACGTCGTAGGCCTGCTTCTGGTACGGCAGCTTCTGCGGCATCAGCTTCTGCAGCGACTTGAGCGGCGGGATACCCCAGCCGCCGCTCGCCCGTGCCTTGGCAGGATCGCCGGCCAGATACCACTCCATCACCGCCCAGGCCGCGTCCTTGTTCTTGCCGGCCTTGGGCATCCACAAGCCGGTGGCGCCGAAGCACGGGCTGACCCGGCGGCCGGTGTCGAACTGGGGTGCGGGCGCGAAGCCGGCGACCTTCGCCGACTTGGGATCACCGGCGAACATCCCGCCCAGCCAGTAGCCGCTCAGCGTGGTCGCCATCCGGCCGGCCTGGAACGTCGGACCGTCCCAGCCGTTCGGATCCGGATTCAGGACCGTCGGGCCGATGCCGGCCTTCGCATACTCCAGGTACCAGGTGAGCGCCCGCTGCGCCTCCGGGGTGCTGAAGTCGACCGAGGCGAGATCGTCGGCGGTCAGCTTCCCGCCCGCCAGGTCGGTCATCCAGGTCAGCTGCCCGAACAGGCCGAGCCCGTTCGGGTTGAGGCCGTAGACGCTGACCTTCGCGCCCTGCCGCTTCACCAGGCGCCTGCCCTCGTCGAGCAGCTCGTCCAGCAGCAGAGGCGTCGTCGCGCTCGGCCTGGTCACCTTCGCCGCATCGAAGAGCGCACCGTTGTACCAGATGGTGCAGTCCTGCGAGTAGTCCTTCGCGAACCCGTAGCGCGGCCCGCTGCCCTGCTTCTCACCGTCGTACCGCCAGACGTCGTTGACCGGGTCGATGTCGTCGGCCTTGATCAGCGTGCTCTTCGCGAAGTAGGGATCGAGGTTCTCCGCGACCTGCCGGGCGACCAGGTACGGCGTCTCGGTGGCGCCCATGCCGCGGACCACGTCCGGCGGGTTGCCGCTGGCAAGCATCGCGGTCAGCTTGGTGAGGTCGTACTCGACCGTCTTCACGGTCAGGCCGAGGGCCTGTGACGCGGCCTTGGCCTCCTTCGGACCGAACTCGCCCGACTGCGACATCACCGTCACCACGCCCTTGGCGGACGATCCGGTGCCGGCGGCGGCCGGGGTGTTCGTGGACGAGGCGGGCGAGCAGCCCACCGCGAGCGCTCCGCTCGCCGCACTGCCGGCGACGGCGCCGCCGAGCGCGAGGAACCTGCGGCGGGAGAACCCCGGGTTCGTTGTGGTCATGGCCAACCTCTCATTCGGATGTCTCTGGGTCGAAGAGCCGGCAGACCGGGCCGGAGGAGGGCCCGGCCCGGTCCGCGAGGGCTTCGCTGTCGTCTTCGGGGCGGTAGCCCAGCTCGTGCCGGGCGGAGGTGATGTCCCAGTGGTTGCGGGTGTTCGCGGAGACGCCGAAGTGCACGCCGAACCGCTCCCGCGCTCCCAGGGCGGCGAGCATCAGCCGCCCTGCGTCGTCGTCGGACAGCCACTGCCCGAGGTAGCGGCGCTCTGCGGGTGGCCAGCCGGTGAGGCCGAGACGCAGACAGGTAACCGACGCGCCAGTGCGCTCGGCGTGCATCCGGCCGAGCGCCTCCAGCACGACCTTGCCCAACCCGTACGGACAGCAGGGGCGCGGGTCGAGCCGTGGATCAACAGGCCGGTACTGCGGGCGGTTGTACTCCCCCGCGGCGTGGAGGGAACTGGCCAGCACCACCTTCGGCACGCCGTTGGCCGCGGCGGCCTCGAGGGTGACCTGGGTCGTCCACACGTTGGCGGCGTACACGCTGTCCCAGGTCTGCCATGGGCTGCTGTTGCCAGCAAGGTGGAGCACAGCGTCCGCGCCGGCCAGGACCTGGCGGGCCTCGTCGGGATCACCGATGTCGGCCTGCACCAGCCCTTCGACCCGTCGCGCCGCCGCGGCGCTGTCGACCAGCCGGACCCGGAAGTGCTTGCGCAGCCACGGCAGAACCACCGTGGCGACACGCCCCAGTCCGCCGGTCACCACCACCAGCGGTGCCTTGCTCAGCTCAGCGTCCATGTCGGTCGTCCGGTCGCCGGGCCCGGGTGATCCCCGGGACTGTGGCCGAAATTGTTCGAGTACTTCGGCGTTTGTGTCAAGTCTTCGTACACAGACTGTCAGGGAAATTGACTCCACACCGCTGGTTCGCCGATACTCGTCGTCGTGACTGCGAAGGACACCGGATCCCTGCGAGCGTTGCGACGCACCAACTCCGAGCGCATGCTGTCCGCGCTGATGGAGCACGGCGCGCTGCACCGCGCGGAGCTCGCGCGGATCTGCGGCGTCTCGCGGACGACGGTGTCGACGATCGTGGCCGACCTGATCACCGGCGGGGTCGTCGTCGAGGTGGTCGGCGACCAGGTCGCCCGGGCCGGGATCGACGCGTCCGAGGTCGACGGCCGGGCCCGCGGCTTCCTCAGGGCGAACCCGGCCGCCGGTGCCGCCGCCGGCCTCGACTTCACCCTCGAGCGCGTCTGGTGCCACCTCACCGACCTGTCCGGCGAGACGCTGGCCAGCGACGGGGTTCGCACGGCGCGGGACACGCCATGGCAGGAGCGACTCACGGCCGGCATCGCGCTGCTCGACGAGCTGCTCGAGAGCACCGGGCGCCAGCGCGACAACCTGGTCGGAGTCGCGATCGGCGTGCCCGGACCGCTCGACCTGCAGACGGGTGTCGTCGGTCCGTCGCTCCCGGGACAGGCCTGGGCCGGGGTGAACGTGGCGGCGGAGTTCGGCCGGCATCTCGCGGTGCCCGTGCTGGTGGAGAACAACACCCGGCTGGAAGCGGTGGCCGAGTTCACCTGGGGCGCGGGCCGGGATGTCCGCGACGTGCTCTATCTCGGGCTGTCCACCGGGATCGGTTCCGGACTGCTGGTCGACGGCAACCTTCACCACGGCGGCGCCCGCGGTGGCGGCGGCGAGATCGGCCACCTGTCGGCCGACTCGTCCGGCGCGCCGTGCCCGTGCGGGAATCGCGGCTGCCTGGTGCAGTATGCGTCGGTGCAGGCCGTGCTCGCGGCGCTGGCGCCGGTGCTCGGCGAGGATGCCGGCCTCGACGAGCTGCTCGCGTCCGCGGCAGACGGACAGCCGGAAACCTTACGGGTGCTCCGTGAAGCCGGTGAGCTGACCGGCCGGGTGCTCGCGAACATCTGCAACCTGCTCAACCCGGAGCGGATCATCGTCGGCGGTGAGCTTGCCCGCGCGGGCGACCTGATCCTGGACCCGATCCGCGCCACCCTGCGCCGGACGGCGATGACGCTGACCCGCGACGCCGACGTCGTCGCTGCCGAGCTCGACCTCGGCGCCCGCGCCGGTGGGTCCGGCGCCGCCGCCCTGGTGCTCCGCCAGACCGACCAGCTGGTCGCCGCCCTGCTCTCCGCTCCCGACCGGCAACCGAATGAGGCCTCGTGAAGATCGTCGGATACGAAACGTTCCTGGTGGCGCCGCGGTGGCAGTTCCTGCGGATCGACACCGACGAGGGGATCAGCGGCTGGGGTGAGCCCATTGTCGAGGGACGTGCCGAGGCGGTCCAGGGCGCGGTCGCGGCCCTGATGGAGTACCTGGTCGGCACCGATCCGCTGCGGATCGAAGAGCACTGGCAGGTGATGGCCAAGGGCGGCTTCTACCGCGGCGGCCCGGTGCTGTCGAGCGCGCTGGCGGGGATCGACCAGGCGTTGTGGGACATCAAGGGGCGCTTCCACGACGTCCCTGTGCACGAGCTGCTCGGCGGGCCGGTCCGGGACCGGGTGCGCGTCTACACCTGGGTCCACGGCCGCGACAACGCACAGCTCGTCGACGAGGCGAAAGCCAAGGTGGAGAAGGGCTTCACGGCCGTCAAGCTCAACCTGTCCGAGGCGCTGCCCCCGATCCCGTCGGCCGCCCAGCTCCGGGCCTCGGTGAGCCGGGTCGAGGCGCTCCGCGACGCGCTCGGCGACGGCATCGACATCGCGCTCGACTTCCACGGCCGGTTCAGCACGGCCGCCACGCGGCAGATCCTGCCGCTGCTCGAGCCGCTGCTGCCGATGTTCGTCGAGGAGCCGGTGCTGCCCGAGTTCGCCCGCGACCTGCGCCGGATCACCGAGTCGACCAGCATCCCGATCGCCACCGGCGAGCGGTTGTTCTCCCGCTGGGACTTCCGCGACGTGCTGCCCACCGGGATCGCGGTCGCCCAGCCGGACATCTCGCACGCCGGCGGCATCTCCGAGGTGCGCCGGATCGCCGCGATGGCGGAGGCGTACGACGTAAGCGTCGCGCCGCACTGCCCGCTCGGGCCGATCACCCTGGCCGCGAGCCTGCAGCTCGACTTCGCCGTCCCGAACTTCCTGATCCAGGAGCAGAGCCTCGGCATCGAGTACGGCGGCGGCAACGCGCTGCTCGACTACCTGGTGGACCCGGGCGTCTTCGCCTTCACCGACGGGCATGTGCAACGCCCCGCCGGTCCCGGTCTGGGCATCGAGGTCGACGAGGACGCCGTCCGGGCCGCGGCCGCGGAGCCGCACCGCTGGCGGTCGCCCGTGCTGCGCCACGACGACGGTTCGTTCGCCGAATGGTGAGCGCGCCGACCCCGCCGATGGGGTGGAACAGCTGGGACTGTTTCGGGACGACGGTCACCGAGGCCGAAGTCCTCGCGAACGCACAGGTCATGCACGACCGGTTGCTGCCGTTCGGGTGGGACACGGTCGTCGTCGACATCGCCTGGTACGACCCGACCGCCCGCTCGCACGGCTACAACGAGAATGCGCCGGTCGTCCTGGACGACCACGGCCGCCAGCTGCCGGCGCCGCTGCGGTTCCCCTCAGCCGCGGGCGGCGCCGGCTTCGCGCCGCTCGCCGCGAAGGTGCACGCGCTCGGGCTGAGGTTCGGCCTGCACATCATGCGCGGCATTCCGCGGCGGGCGGTCGAGCTCGACCTCCCGGTGTGCGGGACGGAGTGGACGGCGCGGCAGATCGCGGATCCCGATCACGTGTGCCCGTGGAACCCGGACAACCTCGGGCTGAACCACGACCACCCCGGCGCGCAGGCGTACTACGACGCGCAGGTCGCGCAGTTCGCCGCCTGGGGCGTGGACTTCGTGAAGGCGGACGACATGCTCGCGCCGTACCACGATCGGGAGATCGCTGCGTATGCGCGGGCGATCGAGCGGAGCGGGCGGGACATCGTGCTGTCGTTGTCGCCCGGCACCCAGCTGTCGACGCACCACGTTGAGCATCTGCGGGCCAACGCGCAGCTGTGGCGGATCTCCGACGACCTGTGGGATCGGTGGGAGGACGTGCACGCGCAGTTCGCGCGGCTCGCGCGCTGGGCGCCGTTCCAGCAGGCCGGCGGTTGGGCGGACGCAGACATGCTGCCGCTCGGCCACATCGGCATCCGCGCCGAGCGCGGCGCCGACCGGGACAGCCGCCTCACCGTCGACGAGCAGAAGACGCTGCTCACCCTGTGGGTCATGGGCCGCTCACCCCTGATGATGGGCGGCGACCTGCCCACCAGCTCCCCGGAAACCCTTGCGTTGCTGGCGAATCCGGCGCTCGCCGAGCTGCTCCGATCGTCGTTCGACGGCCGCGAGATCGTCCGCGAGCCGATGGATGACGGCGAGCTGATCGTCTGGACCGCGCAGGGCGACGACTGCTCTTACGCGGCGTTGTTCTGGACCGGTGCCTCACCCCGGGAGATGTCGCTTCCTGCCGAGCTGCCTACGCCGACCCACGACCTGTGGACCGGCGCGCCGACGACCGAGCGCACGTACGCCGTTCCGGCGCATGGCGTCTGCTGGCTTCGGCTCAGCTCGGCGCTGTGAGGAGCTACTTGTAGACGACCCAGAGCTCGTAGTCGTCGCCGGGGAACGCCGAGCCGTTGACGCACTTGTACTTCGTCCACTTGGTGCCGGCCGCACCGGCGGCGTGGCAGTCGGACTGCCAGAAGAAGTCACCGACGTACTCCCAGTTGTCGGCAGCAACAACACTCGGGGACGCCGGCGCGTCGGCCGCCTGGGCGGCCGGTACGGCGAGGCTGCCCGCCGCGATCGCTCCACCGGCCAGGACACCGTAGAAAACCCTGCGAATGTTCATGATCCGTGCCTTTCGTGGTTGGGTCTGACACTTCGAGAGTGCCGGTCGAACCACGGCGACGCACCCCGTTTCGGGTGCTGCCGAAAGGGGTGCGCAACTACTCGACGAGTGCCCTGAGCAACCACTTCGACAGCGGCGCATCCCCTAGTTCCTGAAGGTTCTTCACCCATCGGGCCTCGGCGATCTCCGCGGACAGGTGCAGCGCGTCGTCGGAGGTGAACGCGGTGAGGATCGTGAGAGTATCGTGTTTGCCCTGGAGTGTGGTGACGGCGGTGTCCACGAGTCTGAAGGCGGAGGCGGGTACGGTCAGGCCCAGTTCCTCGTACACCTCCCGAGCCGCTGCCTGCGCGGGGGTTTCGCGGTCGGGGTTGTAGCCGCCGCCGGGGATGGCCCAGCGGCGGGTGTCGGTGTAGGAGTGGCGGACCACGAGGAAGCGGCCGTCCTCCAGGCGTAGCAGGGCTTTGACGCCGAAGGTGGTCGGGCGGCGGATTCGCCACCAGAGTTGGAGGAAGGGCGAGCCTGCGCGCAGCAGGGCCGCGCGGACGCGCATCAGCGTGGTGGCATGCGGAGGGCGCCGTCGAGGCGGATGACCTCGCCGTTCAGGAGCTGGTTGTCGAGGATGTGCCGGACCAGCGCGGCGTACTCCGACGGCTTGCCCAGGCGGGACGGGTGCGGGACCTGCTGCTCGAGTACCGTGCGGGTCTCCTCGGGAAGCCCGGCGAGCATCGGCGTCTCCATCGTGCCCGGCGCGATCGTGACGACCCGGATGCCCTTGTCGGCGAGGTCCCGTGCGGCGGTCAGCGTGAGCGCGACGATCCCGCCCTTGCTCGACGCGTACGCCGCCTGCCCGACCTGCCCGTCGTACGCCGCGATCGACGCCGTCATCACCACGACGCCGCGGTCACCGTCGGCGCCGGGCTCGGAGGCGATCATCCGCTCGGCGGCCAGCCGGAGCACGTTGAAGGTGCCGATCAGGTTGATCTCGATCACCTGCCGGAACGTTGCGAGCGGCAACGGACCCTTGCGGCCGACGACCCGGCCGGGCGTCGCGACGCCGGCGCAGTTCACGACCACGCGCAGCGTGCCGAGCGCCTCGGCCGCGTCGAGCGCCGCGCTCACCGCGGTCTCGTCGGTGACATCGGTCGGCGCGAACACCACCCGGTCACCCAGCTCGTCGGCGACGGCCTTGCCCGCGGACGAGGGCAGGTCGACGATCACCACCCCGAGCCAGTCCGCCGCCAGGCGTCGTACCGTCGCCTCTCCGAGCCCGGAACCACCACCGGTGACCAGGGCGACGTCGGACGGGCTGAACTCCATCACATGCTCCTCAACAGGTCGCGGCTGATCACCAGCCGCTGGATCTGGTTCGTACCTTCGAAGATCTGGGTCACCTTGGCCTCGCGCATGTACCGCTCGGCCGGGAACTCCCGGGTGTAACCGTACCCACCGAGCACCTGGACAGCATCGGTCGTGACCTTCATCGCCGCGTCCGTGCAGACCAGCTTGGCGATCGCGGCCTCCCGGGTGAACGTCCGGCCTAGGTCGCGGCGCCGCGCGGCGTGCAGGTACGTCGCCCGCCCGGACTCGACCGCCGCGGCCATGTCGGCGAGCAGGAACTGCACACCCTGGAAGTCCGCGATCGACTGCCCGAACTGCTGCCGCTGTTTCGCGTACGACGTGGCGACGTCGAGCGCCGCTTGGGCCAGACCGACCGCGCAGGCCGCGATCCCGAGCCGGCCGGAATCGAGCGCGGACAGTGCGATCCGCATCCCGTCGCCCTCCGCGCCGATCAGGTTGCCGACCGGGACCCGGACGTCGTCGTAGTTGACCAGCGTGGTCGTGGATCCGGTCAGGCCCATCTTGCGCTCCGGGGCCCCGAAGCTGAGGCCGTCGGTGCCGGCCGGCACGTGGAAGGCCGAGATCCCGCGCGTGCGGTCGTCGGAGGTGCGCGCGAACGTGGTGTAGAAGTCCGCGTGCGAACCGTGGCTGATCCACGCCTTGGTCCCGTTCAGGACGTACGAGTCCCCGTCCCGCACGGCCCGCGTCGTCATCCCGGTGATGTCGGAGCCGGCCTGCGGCTCGGACAGCGCGTACGCGCCGAGCAGTTCGCCGCCGATCATGTCCGGCAGCAGCCGCTCGCGCTGCTCGTCGGAGCCGAAGTGCGCCAGTCCGTAGCTGGTCATCGTGTGCACCGAGACGCCGACGCCGACCGACATCCAGGCGGACGCGATCTCCTCGAGCATCTGCAGATACACCTCGTACGGCTGCTCGGCGCCGCCGTACTGCTCCGGATAGGGCAGGCCGAGCAGGCCCGCCTTCCCCAGCGTCCGGAACGCGGACCGCGGGAAGGTCTCGCTCTCCTCCGCGTGCGCGGCGTGCGGAGCGAGCTCGTGCTCGCACAGGTCTCGCACCAGGGCGAGCAGATCGATGGATTCGTCAGTGGGCAGGAGTCGGTCGACAGCCATCAGAGCCCCCTCTCAACAACTCCCGGAATGATACTCGGAACGATACTGGAGCACCTAGTCCAGTATCGTTCTATGCTGTCTCGATATGACAACAGTCGTTCCGGGGCGGCGCACCCGCCGGCAGTCCGAGCTGCTCGACCGGCTCCTGTCCCTGTTCCTCGAGCAGGGGTTCAGCCGGTTCACCCTGGACGACCTGGCCGCCGAGCTGCGCTGCAGCAAGACGACGCTCTACGCGCTGGCGCCGAGCAAGGAGCAGCTGGCCGTCGAGGTGGTGAAGCACTACTTCAAGAACGCCACCGCGCAGGTGGAGTCCGCGGTCGCGCGGCAGACCCGGCACGACCGGCGGATCGCGGCGTACCTGAACGCGGTCGCCGACGCCCTGCGGCCGGCGAGCAGGACCTTCCTGGACGACGTGGCCACCTTCGCGCCGGCCCGCTCGGTGTACGAGCGGAACACCCGGATCGCCGCCGAGCGGGTCCGGCAGCTGATCGAGGACGGCATCAACCACAAGACCTTCCGGCAGGTCGACATCGCGTTCGCGGCCGAGATGATCGCGCACACCATGCAGGCGATCCAGCGCGGCGACATCGCCCGGCGGACCGGCCTGAACGACGCCGAGGCGTACCGCGAGCTGGCCTCGTTCGTGCTGCACTCTCTGCGGCTCGACTGAACCGTCGGCCCCATTAGGGTTGGGGACCGTCCTCTTGCTGCCATACCGCGCATCAGAGCCGTACGCCCCGGAAGGCTGACGATATGAGAACTCTCCGACGAACAGCGGCCCTGGTGGCGGCCACCGCCCTGGCCCTGACCGCCGCCGCGCCGGCGGGGGCTGACCCGGTGAAACCGCCCCGCCTGTCCGCCAAGGCGATCACCGCGACGCTGAACGACCAGATCCACACTCCCGGTACGGCGTGGATGACGCGGCCGGACGGGACCGTCCTGGTGTCGTACGACCCGACGGTCACGGGCACGAAGCTGAACAAGCTGACTGGCCTGACCAAGCAGCTCGGCGCGAACGTCAAGCTCGAGAAGCTGCCCGGCAAGCTGCAGAAGTACATCAGCGGCGGCATGGCGACGTACGGCGGCGAGTACAAGTGCAGCGTCGGCTTCAACGTGCAGCGGCGCGGTAAGTACTACTTCCTCACGGCCGGTCACTGCGGTGTCGACGCGGCCCGCTGGTACCAGGATCCGGCCCACAAGGTCTTCACCGGCGCGGTCCACCACGCCGCGTACCCGTACCACGACTACTCGCTGGTCGTGTATCGGACCGACATCCCGCTGAAGGTGCCGGGCGGCAGCGTGTACCTCTACAACGGACGCTCGCAGGACATCACCCGGGCGATGAACCCCGGCCTCAACCAGCTGGTGTACCGCTCGGGCGCGACCAGTGGTCTGCACAGCGGGCGGGTGACCGGGCTGAACTCGACGGTCAACTACGGCGACGGGCGCGTGGTGGGCCTGATCCGGACCAACGTCTGCGCCGAGCCCGGCGACTCGGGCGGACCGCTGTTCTACCGGCAGTACGCCTTCGGCCTCACCTCGGGCGGCTCCGGCGACTGCACCTCGGGCGGCGTGACGTACTTCCAGCCGGTCGTGCAGGCGCTGAACGCGTACGGGGTCTACATCTACTGAGCGCAGGTTTCCCCTACTCTCCGAGATTGTCTGAATACTCAGGGAGATAGTGGGTAGGACTCGTCACGGTTGAGTCAAGGACGCCCCGCCCCGAAGGCGTCCTCATCGTGAGGAGGCATCAACCATGAACATGTCCCCCTTCCGCCGTACCCTCGCTGTTCTGGCCGCGGCCGGGCTTGCTGCCACCGGACTTCTGGCAACGCAGGCCTCGGCCGCACCGGTCAACCCGTCCAGCCTGTCGGCCGCCGCGATCACGTCCGCCCTGAGCGAGAACGCGACGATCCCCGGTACGGCGTGGCAGACCGACCCGAACGGCCGCATCATCGTGTCGTACGACGAGACCGTCACCGGCGCGAAGTTCTCGCAGCTGACCGGTGTGACCAAGCAGTTCGGCGACCGGATCAAGCTCGAGAAGATGTCCGGCAAGCTGACGAAGTACATCGCCGGCGGCGACGCCATCTACGGCGGGCAGTACCGCTGCTCACTCGGCTTCAACGTCCGCAGCGGCAGCACGTACTACTTCCTGACCGCTGGTCACTGCGGCAACATCGCGTCCAGCTGGTACGCCAACTCCAGCAAGACCACCCTGCTCGGCACCACGTACGGGTCGAGCTTCCCGGGCAACGACTACGCGATCGTGAAGTACAGCACGTCGTACACGAACCACCCCGGAACGGTGGACCTCTACAACGGCTCGTCCCAGGACATCACGTCCGCCGGCAACGCCTCGGTGGGGCAGGCGGTCAAGCGCAGTGGTAGCACGACCGGTGTGCACAGCGGCTCGGTCACCGCGACCAACGCCACGGTGAACTACGCCGAAGGCACCGTCACCGGCCTGATCCGCACCACGGTGTGCGCGGAAGGCGGCGACTCCGGCGGCGCGCTGTTCGCCGGCTCGGTGGCCCTCGGCCTCACCTCCGGCGGCTCCGGCAACTGCTCCTCCGGCGGCACCACCTACTTCCAGCCCGTCACCGAAGTACTCTCCCGCTACGGCGTGAGCGTCTACTGATCCACACAGCTGCGCCCCGGACCATCCTGGTCCGGGGCGCAGTCGTGGTCAGCTCGCGCGGCGGCGGGAGATCTCGTAGAGGGTGACGCCGGCCGCGATACCGGCGTTCAGCGACTCGGTGGCGGACGTCATCGGGATCGAGACGATCAGGTCGCAGTTCTCCCGGACCAGGCGGGCCAGGCCCTTGCCTTCGGAGCCGATGACGAGGACGAGCGGCTCGGTCGCGGCCTCGAAGGACGGGAGGTCGACGGCGCCGTTCATGTCCAGGCCGATGACCAGCAGGCCGGCTTCTTTGTAGGACTTGAGGGCCCGGTTCAGGTTGCCGGCGCGGGCGACCGGGATGCGGGCCGCGGCGCCTGCCGAGGTCTTCCAGGCCGAGGCCGACATCGACGCCGTCCGGCGCTCCGGTACGACGACGCCGTGCGCGCCGAACGCGGCCGCGGAGCGGGTGATCGCGCCGAGGTTGCGCGGGTCCGTGACACCGTCGAGCGCCACGATCAGCGGCACCTCCTGCGCCTCGTACGCCCGGTCCAGCAGGTCGTCGGGATGCGCGTACTCGTACGGCGGGATCTGCAGCGCGACGCCCTGGTGGGCGCCGCCCGCGGTGACCCGGTCGAGCTCCGTGCGCGGCACCTCGAGCACCGACACACCGGTCTCGACCGCGACCAGCAGCGCCTCGCGCAGCCGGGCATCGCGTTCGGTGCCTTCGGCAACGTGCAGCGCCGCGGCCGGTACGCCGGCCCGCAGCGCCTCGACCACCGGGTTCCGCCCGTACACCCACTCGACCGTGGAGTCGCCGTCCTTGCGTGACGGGCGCCGGGAACGCTGCTCCCGCTCCTTGGCCCGCTCGGCCGCCTTCGCCCGCTTGTGGGCCGGGTGCTTGACCCGGTCCACCGCCTTCGGCGTCGGACCCTTGCCCTCGAGTCCGCGGCGGACCCGGCCACCGGAACCGGCTGTCGGGTTGCCCCGCGGCTTCTTCCGGATGGCACCCTTGCGCTGGCTGCTGCCTGGCACGTCAGTTTCCTTCGTCGGTGGTAGTTGTCGCGAGAGACCAACGCGGTCCCTGCGGTGTGTCCTCGACGACGACGCCGAGCGCCTTCAACCGGTCGCGGACGTCGTCCGCGGCGGCGTAGTCCTTGCGTGCCCGGGCCGCCTGCCGCTGCTCGAGCAGAGCCTTCACCAGCCCGTCGACGACCTCGGTGAGCGCGTCGCTGCCGCCGGCGCGCGACACCCACGGCTCGGCCAGCGGGTCCAGGCCGAGCACGCCGAGCATCCCGCGCACCGCCGCCAGCACCTCGCGCAGCGCCTCCGAGTCGCCGTCGGCGACCAGCTTGTTCCCGTCGCGAACGGTGTTGTGCAGCACGGCCATCGCCGCCGGCGTCCCCAGGTCGTCGTCCATCGCGGCCACGAAGTCGCCGGGCAGCTCGGCCGCAGGCTCGGCCCCGCCGGTCACCTCGGCGGCCCGGTGCACGAAGCCCTCGAGCCGCTGGAAGCTCTTCGCCGCCTCGTCGAGCGCCTCGAACGAGAACTCGACGACCGAGCGGTAGTGCGACTGGACCAGGTAGTACCGCAGCTCGATCGGGCGGACCCGCTCGACCACGTTCCGCACGATCGCGCTGTTGCCCATCGACTTCGACATCTTCTCGCCGGCCGTCGTGACGAGCGCGTTGTGCATCCAGAACCGGGCGAACTTCTGCCCGACCGCGGTCGACTGGGCCAACTCGTTCTCGTGGTGCGGGAACCGCAGGTCCAGCCCGCCGCCGTGGATGTCGAACTCGTCGCCGAGGTACTTGCCGGCCATCGCCGAGCACTCCAGGTGCCACCCCGGGCGGCCGCGGCCCCACGGCGTCGGCCACGAGGCGGTCCGCGGCGTCCCCTCGACGTACCCCTTCCAGAGCGCGAAGTCGCGCGGGTCCCGCTTGCCGCGCGGGTCCGCGTCCTCGGCGGCCTCCATGTCGTCGATCCGCTGGTGCGACAGCGCGCCGTACTGCGGCCAGGAGCGGACGTCGAAGTAGACGTCACCCGATCCGTCGGGCGCGACGTACGCGTGCCCGCGGTCGATCAGCTGCTCGATCATCTCGAGCATCTCCGGGATGTGCCCGGTGGCGCGCGGCTCGTACGTCGGCGGGCGGCAGCCGAGCACGTCGTACGCCCAGTGCAGCTCGCGCTCGAACTCGTAGGCGTGCGCCCACCACGGGATGCCGCGCTCGGCGGACTTGGCGAGGATCTTGTCCTCGATGTCGGTCACGTTGGCGATCACGGTGACCTCGTAGCCGGACCGCTCCAGCCAGCGCCGCAGGACGTCGAAGACCACTTCCTTGTAGATGTGCCCGACATGCGGGGCACCCTGCACCGTCAGCCCACAGTGGTAGATCCCGACCTTGCCCGGGTGGACCGGCTCGAAATCTCGCACTGCTGCTGTTGCGGTGTCGTACAAGCGAAGTGTCACCGGTCAAGGGTAACGGGAGGTGACGCCGGTAAATAATCACCGAACAAACCGTCTCCAGGGTTGGTTGTTGCCGAATGCGGGTAAGACCATCGCCGAGCGCTCTGTCCGCCCCTCATCGCTCTGGAGGAAACCGTGAAGTCCGCCCTTTTCACGGGTGCCGCCGTCGCTCTTGGCCTGATCCTGGCCTCGACCGGCTCCGCCCAAGCCAGCACAGCAAGCCCCACCCCGCAGCCCACCGCTCAGGCCCGCCAGCACGGCATCAGCAAGGCCGGCGACGCCTACATGGGCTGGACGCAGAACACCACCACCAGCAGCAGTGCTGCCGCGCCCGCGGACATGGGTACCGCGGCCACCGTCGAAGGCATCGACGTGTCCAGTCACCAGGGCAACGTCGACTGGGCCTACTGGTGGGGTCAAGGCAAGCGGTTCGCGTACGTGAAGGCGACCGAAGGCACGTCGTACAAGAACCCGTACTTCGCCCAGCAGTACAACGGGTCCTACAACGTCGGCATGATCCGCGGCGCGTACCACTTCGCCCTGCCGAACAGCTCCAGCGGCGCGACGCAGGCCAACTACTTCGCCAGCAGCGGCGGCGGCTGGTCCCGTGACGGCAAGACGCTGCCGGGTGCGCTCGACATCGAGTACAACCCGTACGGCGCGACCTGCTACGGGCTGAGCGCGTCGGCGATGGTCAGCTGGATCCGCGACTTCCTCAACACCTACAAGTCCCGCACCGGACGCGACGCGGTGATCTACACGAACTACGACTGGTGGAGCCGGTGCACCGGTAACACCACCGCCTTCAACTCGACCAACCCGCTGTGGGTGGCGCGCTACTCCTCCACGGTGGGGACGCTGCCGGGCGGCTGGCCCTTCTACACGTTCTGGCAGTTCACCTCGTCGCCGATCGACCAGAGCCACTTCAACGGCGCGTACGACCGGCTGCAGGCACTCGCCAACGGCTAAACGGGTTGCGGGGGTCGCATAGTCTCGATCGGTGAGCTACTCGCTGCCGATCGAGACTGACCGCCTGACCCTTCGACGCTACGTCGAGAACGACTACGACGACCTGCTGAAGCTGCAGTCCAACCCCGACGTCACCCGTTATCTGCTGTACGACGTACGGACGCCGGAGCAGGTCAAGGAGGCCCTCACGGGCCGGTTGGCCGATGTCCCGATGGACACCGACGGTCAAGCGCTCACCGTCGCGGTCGTCCTGCGGGACACCGGCCGGCACCTGGGTGAGGTCACGCTGTTCATGAACAACGTCGAGCAGCGCACCGGCGAGATCGGGTACGTCTTCCACCCGGAGTCGCACGGCCATGGGTACGCCGCGGAAGCGTCGGCCGAGCTGCTGCGGCTCGGCTTCGAGGAGCTCGGCCTGCACCGGATCATCGCCCGCCTGGACGCGCGCAACACCGGGTCGGTCAAGCTGCTCGAGCGGCTCGGCCTGCGGCAGGAGGCGCATTTCGTGCAGAACGAGTACCTCAAGGGCGAGTGGACCGACGAGCTGGTGTTCGCGATGCTCTACAGCGAGTGGGACAAGCGTTCGTAAGTTTCTGCCGACGGCGCGCCGTCTTGATGACAGCAACTGCCGACCGGTCTACCGTCGGAACATGACTGTGCTGATGCCACGCCTCCGGCGCGGCGGGTCATGGGGCTGTAACTCCCGGCCTTCCCTCGTCGCTCCGGTCGCTGCGCTCCCTCCGCTCCTCAGTCCAGGCCGGGAGGCCCCATGACCAGCGCCCGTTCCGTCACCGCCCTGATGCTCGGGGTGGTCGTGCTCAGCGCCGGCACCTTGCCGAGCGAAGCCGTCAAGGTCGCACCGGCCCGGCAGGTCGCCTATCGGACCTGGACCTCGAGCGCCGACTTCCAGTCCGGCCAGCAGTTCGGCACCACGGTCGCCGACGGGGCCCTCGCCTTCGGTACGTCGACCGGCACCACGTCGTACGTCGACCCGTTCGGCGACGGCACCGCCAAATCCTACGACCGGACCAGCTGGGTCTCGCCGCAGGTCAGCACCGGCTTCGGGCTGACCGAGCTGGTCGCCTCCTGGAACGCGACCACGCCGCCCGGGACCTGGGTCGAGGTCTCGTTGGCCGGTACGACGAATCTCGGCACCACCACGAAGTGGTACGTGCTCGGCCGCTGGTCCGGCGGCGACGACACCGTGGCCGGCGACATCCACCGGACGTCGGTGCCGAGCCAGGGCGACGCCGACGGTTCCGTTGCCGTCGACACCTTCCAGGCCGCGACCGGCAAGTGGCTGGACCGCTGGCAGCTGAAGGTCACCCTGTACCGGCTGAGCGGTACGACGCAGTCCCCGGTGGTCCGCTCCGTCGGGGCGATGGCATCCCGGCTGCCGTCGGACAAAAAAGTTGCCGTCAGCCCCCTCGGCGGCGCGGAGGGCATCGTTCTCGACGTACCGACGTACTCGCAGGAGACGCACATCGGCCACTACCCGCAGTGGGACGGCGGTGGCGAGGCCTGGTGCTCGGCGACCTCGACGGCGATGGTCCTCGACTACTGGGGCGCCGGTCCGACCGCGGCCGAAACAGCATGGGTCGATCCAACCGATCCCGATCCACAGGTGGACCATTCGGCACGGTCCGTCTTCGACTACGCGTACGACGGTGCGGGCAACTGGCCGTTCAACACGGCGTACGCCGGCTCGCGCGGCGTGGACGCCTTCGTCACCCGGCTGCGTTCGCTGACCGAGGCGGAGCAGTTCATCAAGGCGGGGATCCCGCTGATCGCGTCGCTGTCGTTCAAGAAGGGCGACCTGCCCGGCGCGGGCTACGGGACCAACGGGCACCTGATGGTCATCGTCGGCTTCGACCAGGCCGGCCACGTGGTCGTCAACGATCCGGCGTCGCATCTGATCGCCAGCAACGACCAGGTGCGGACGACGTACGACCGGGAGGCGTTCGAGAACGCCTGGGTTCCGCACTCGGGCGGGCTGGTCTACGTGCTCCACCCCGAGGGCACACCGTTGCCGGCGCCAACAGATCCGCAGCACAACTGGTAGGGCCACCAGAAACGACAGTGCCCGCCACGCCGGGGCGGCGTGGCGGGCACTGTTCATGAAGACCTCAGCGGGCGAAGAGTGCGCCCGTCAGGTTCGTGGTGAGGTTGCGCAGCGAGTCCGGCAGGTAGTGCAGGTGCCAGCCGCTCGGACCGCGGTACCAGGTGAAGCCCTCGTCCGCTTCGTCCGGCGTGGTGTCGGTCGCGACGAGTGCGTCGATCCAGCGCTCCGAGCCGCCGAGCACGACGGCGTACGGCAGGGCGCGTGAGCAGAGCTCTGCGTGCTGATCGGTCGGCAGCTCGCTGACGTCCATCTCCAGCAGCTCGCCGCGGATCGCCGCGACCTGGCCGAGGACGCGACCGGCGGCCGGGGCCTTGGCCGGCATGTAGCGGCCGACCACGAGCAGGCCGACACCGACCAGCGTGATGGCCAGGCCGAGCAGGCCCCAGGTCGTCAGCAGGGCCAGCAGGACGGTGGCGACGACACCGACGACCGTGGTCGCGATACCGATCGTTGCCCACAGCGACCGAGTGCGGTCCGGGCGCTCGGTGAACCAGCCGCGCTTGACCACACCGTCGTACAGGGCGTCCTGGACCTGCGCCAGGTTCGCGCGGACCTGCTTGCCCAGCTCCGACACGAGCACCGAGTCGGCGTCGCCGAAGATCGCGCGGATCAGGACGTTCTCGTACCGCTGCAGCTCCTCGGCGGGCGCGCTCGACACCCGGCGCAGCTCCCAGTCCGGCCGCGCGAACTCGGTGCTGTGCTCGAGCTCGGTGATCGTCAGGTGACCGCGGACGGCCAGGTCGATGATCGTCGCGGTCACGTCGACCGGGTCGATCCGCTCGTCGATCAGCGTGCCGACCTCACCGGGGCGCAGGTCGGACGGCGGCGTGAAGTCGATCCGCGCGTCGGTGCCGAGGCTGAACAGCGACGCCGGGACGACGCGCCGCGGGTCGACCTGGTCCCGGCCGCGCAGCCGGTACAGCGCGAACAGCGCGATCGCGCCGAGCAGCAGCACCACCAGCGCGGTGATCAGCTGGGCTGTGTCGGTGGAGAAGGCGCGCTTGAAGGTGTGCCGGTACTCGATGATCGAGTTGTCGGCGATCTGGCCCTTCGGGAAGCCGACGGCCATCCGGACCGTGTTGCCCGGCGGCAGCGCGGTCTGCTGGAAGGTCGGGCCGGACGTCTCGCCGATCTGCGCCAGCGAGCACGGGATGTTGCTGTCGATCGGGCCCGCGAAGCAGGAGACGTGCGAGACCTCGGGGACGCTGAAGACCACGTTCGCGGTCTGGATCGGGAGGCTGATCCCGGTCAGCGGCGCGAACCGCACCTCGGTGCCGTCCAGGGTCTTCGCCACCGCGCCCTTCACGGTGTACGTGAAGTCGAGCTGCGTCGTACCGCTGCTGACGTCCGGGACGGCGATCGACGTGACGTCGCCCTCGGTCTTCAGCTCGGCCTTCTTGTCCTGGCCGCCGGCCTTGACCGTCAGGTCGCCGATCTCCTGGACGTGGTCGATGTCGTCGGGCAGGTGGTCCCGCGTGACGATGAACCGGGTGAAGGTCCCGTTCACATTGCTGAGCTTCCAGGTCTCGGAGACCCGGAGCAGGCCGTCGCGCTCGACCCGGACCTGGCCGTCGTAGTTGGTCACCACCGGATCGGCGGCGGCGCTGGTTGCGTCCGCGGCTGCGGCGCTGCTCGCACCGGCTGGGACAGTGGACAGGCCGAGCAGGCCGAGGGCACACAGGGATAGCCCGAGGAGACGTAGACGCATCGCCCAATCACACCGTAGAGAGAGGGTCAGGTTGACACCGGGCACGATAGCGTCTGGGGAGTGTCAGGCAACCAATGGGGACCGGGACCCGGCCAATTCGGCCCGCCGCCGCAGCAGGGCTACCAGGGTGGTCCTCCGCCGCAGTACTCCGTGCCCCCGCAGTACTACGCGCCTCCGCCGCCGCCCGGCCCGCAGTACGGATGGGGACCGTTGCCGCCGCCCCGGAAGAAGTCTGGGGGTACCGCGCTGCTCGTCGTCGCACTCCTCGCGGTGGTCGCGGCCGGCGGCGTGTTCCTGGTTGTGAAACTCACACAGGGCGGCGACGGACCGGCCGCGACCGTGCCAGTCGCCACGGAGTCCGCAACGCCTGAGCCGGCAACAACATCTGTCCCGGCCACCACCGTGCCGTCGAAGACCGTCGCACCTCCGCCTCGGGCAACGACCACCACGACGACGAAGGTCACCCCGCCGAAGCCGGTGCAGACCGTCAGCCCGGCGACGTTCAACGCGACGCACCGGCTGTACAAGACCGGTGCGATGCGGACGGTGAACTGCAAGCAGGCCCGGACCGGGCTCGGCAACGGCTCACAGTCGCTGGCCTACTTCAAAGCGATCAAGACCTGCCTCGACCGTGCCTGGCCCAAGCAGGTCGCCGCGTCCGGCGGCCGCTACCGGTCACCCGGACTGATCGTCTGGGGCGGCTCTGTTACTACACCGTGCGGCAGTGGCGTCGGCCGCTCGTTCTACTGCCCGACCACACACACCATTTATATGGAGTCGCCGTCGATCGTCACCTTCTACAAACAGAACCCGACGTTCGGCCGGATGGTCGGCACCTTCACCATGGCGCACGAGTACGCGCACGCGGTGCAGTGGATGACCGGGCTCGGCGTGGCCTACGAGAAGCTCCGGTACGACGCGTCCGCCGCCGGAACGTTGCAGCTGAGCCGACGGCTCGAACTGCAGGCCTCCTGTCTCGGCAACGTATTCCTGGGCGCCAACCGCGGCAGCTACGGGATCACCGGGTACGCGTACCAGATGTGGCTGTACGACGTGAACAACAGCGGCGACCGGCCGCCGTACCCGCGGGACCACGGCAGCACGACCAACCACGGAGCCTGGAGCCGAGCGGCCTTCCAGAGCCGTAACCCGGCCAGCTGCAACACCTGGTCCGCGTCGCCTGCCCGAGTAAGTTGAGCCCTGGCTCCGGTAGCGTCCCGGGTGTGTCAGGCAACCAATGGGGCCCACCGCCCGGGCAGCAGTACCCGCCGCAGCAGCCGCCTCCGCCCTGGCAGCAAGGGCCGGGGTACGGCGGTACACCGCCTCCTGGTCGACCGCCTGGCCCACCACAAGGACCACCCCAGGGCCCGCCGTACCAGGGGCCGCCGCAAGGCCCGCCCTACCAGGGGCCGCCGTTTCCCGGGCAGCCGTTCCACGGACAGTCGTACCAGGGGCAGCCGCTCCCGGGGCCTGGGCAGCCGCAGTTCGGCTGGGGCGCTCCGCCTGGCGGACCGAAGCCGCCGAAGAAGGGACGCGGCGGGCTGATCGCCGTGTTCGTGCTGCTCGGTGTGCTCGTGGTCGGTGTGATCGGGCTCAGGATCGTGTCGTCGGTGCTCAAGCACAACGGCGACCCGTCGTACGCGGAACCGACCACCACGACGTCGTACAGCCCGACGAACGAGCCGACGCAGAAGCCGTCCGCCAGCCCGACCAGCGCCGAGCCGACCACCACCCGGCCGACCACGCAGGCGCCGCGGCCGACCACGTCCCGGTCGACCACGACCGCGACCAGCAAGCCGACGACGAACCCGGGGCCGACCGACAGCGATCTGGTGCTGCGGAACAGGCTGTACAAGGCCGGCGCGATGGCCTCGGTGGGCTGCAAGGAGTCCAGGGCACGGCAGAGCACGGTCGCCGGTGCGCGGGCCAACTACAAGAACCTGGTGGGCTGTCTGAACAAGGCATGGGCGCCGCTGGTGACCAAGGCCGGCGGGCGGTTCCGGGCGCCGGCCGTGCAGATCTTCAGCGGTACGATCACGACGCCGTGCGGGACCCACAGCGACTCCGGGCCGCCGTTCTTCTGCGGCACCACCGACACCATCTACATGAACCTCACCGAGGACATCGGCAACTACAACCGCTACCCGCAGAGCTACCAGAAGGTGTGGGCGCGGATGTGGATGCTGCACCAGTTCGCCCACGAGTACGGGCACCACGTCCAGAACAACATGGGGATCCTGCAGGCGTACGCGCGGATCCGGTACGAGCGGCCGACGTACGCGATGGAACTGCAGGACAGCCGGCGGCTCGAACTCCAGGCGTCCTGCTTCTCCGACATCTTCATCGGCGCGAACCGGCGCAGCTACCCGATCACCGGGCAGTCGCTGTTCCAGTGGCGCTGGCTGATCGGGCACGTGACCGACGACGCGAACGACCACGGCGACGCGAACAACCACCAGTACTGGGCGACCCGCGGGTGGAACGCCCGCAACCCGAGCGCCTGCAACACCTTCGTCGCACCTGCCGCCAAGGTGCAGTGAGGGGCTGGAGCGGTCCAGTTCGGGGCGACCGGCCGAGATAGCTAGCCTGGTGGATCCGGATCGCGCAAAGTATGTCCGGGGGGAGGCGGCTTCGGCGCCCCACCAACGAGCTGTCGGAAGCAAGGTCGTGAGGAGCATCGATGTCGGACAACAGGAACCAGCCCCCGGGGAGCGACCCGGCTGACGATCAGCCGGACCGCCCGCAGGAGCCCGTTCCCGGTCAGGACCAAGGTCGTGGGTGGTTCGGCTCCCGGGACAACGAGGGCGGACCTCGTGGGGACGTTCCCGGTGAGCAGGGCCGTGGGGAAGGTCAGCCGGCCACCTGGTGGACCGGCGACACCGACGCCAAGCGGGAGTTCGGCAACCCGGGCCAGTCCGAACAACCCGCCAACAACTGGTTCGACGGCGGCTGGGACCCCACCCGCCGAGAACACCCAGACCAGCCCGCCCCAGGCCAGTCCGCCCGTCCGCAGTCCGGTTCCCCGTGGGCCGGCCCATCCCAACCCGGCCCGACGCACGGCGGCCCGAGGCAGGGCGGACCGGGCCAGTCCGCCTCAGGTCAATCGGGTCCGGGTCAGCCCGGCCCTTCGTGGGGCAGCCAGCCGCAGTCCGGCGCGGGCCCGTCCTGGGGTAGTCCGACTCAGAGCGGTCCCGGGCAGTCTGGGCAGGCCGGTTCGGCGCAGGGTGGCTCTGGTGGGTCGGGGTCTGGGCGGCCGGGGGTACCGCAGCCCGGTCCTGGGCAGTCTGGTTCTTGGCAGTCCGGGGCGAGCCCGTCGGGGCCGCCTGCAACCAGCCCGTGGCAGTCGAGCCCGCAGCAGTCGGCTGCCCAGCCCGGTCCCTCGCAGTCCGGTCCCTCGCAGTCCGGTCTCTCCCAGCCGAACCAGGGCCGGCCCGGCCAGCCCGCACCGAACCAGGCCTCGCAGGCCGCGGGAGCTTCCTGGGGAACCCAGTCGTGGACGCTGCAGACCGGCAGCACCCAAGGCGACTCGCCACAGTCCGGCGGGCCGGGTGGGCCGGGGTGGTCGGCTACGGGGCAGTCGGAGTCGAGTGCTTGGCAGGCTTCGCCTTCGCAGCAGCCGGCACGGCCGCAGCAGAGCGGGCCGCACTCAGAGGGCTCCTATCTCTGGGGCCCGCAAGGTGGACAGAGCCAGCAGCCGGCCTCCCCGTGGAGCAACGCCCTCCCGCCGCAGCAGCAGTCCGGCCCGCGCCACGCCGCCCCGCAGGGAGGCAACCAGCTCGGTCCGATGGGCCAGCCGGTCCAGCAGTCCCCGAACTGGCAGTACCCGCCGATCCCGATCCCGCAGCCGCCGGGCGGCCGGCGGCGGCGTAAGAAGAAGATGTCCCGCGTGCTGCTGATCGGCCTGGTCGTACTCGCGGTCCTGGTCGTCGGCGGCGGCGTCACGCTCCTCGTCCGCGGCCTCAGCGGCGGCGAACCCGAGGCGAAGCAGACTCCGACGACGGCCCCGTCCTCGGAGACCCCGTCCCAGACGCCCTCGGAGAGCCCGTCCCCGTCGACGCCGCGCGGCCCGACGGTCGACGAGGTCGTCAAGGGCAGCCGGCTGTACTCGATCGGCCCGGTCGCCGCGTCGAAGTGCGCGGAGCCGCCGTTCGCACCGGTCACCGTCGCGGCGGCACAGCAGTACTACAACCGTCTGCTGCCCTGCCTGAACCGCACCTGGTGGCTCGCGATGAAGAAGGCGAACCTGCCGTTCCGCAACCCGAAGGCCGTCGTGTACGTCGGCAAGGTCCCCTCGCCGTGCGGCATCCAGCGCAGCGCGCGGGCGGCGTACTGCACCGCGAACGAGACCATCTACCTGCCGTTCAGCCGCGACAACGCGTACTACAAGAGCAACCCGGCCTACACCCGGGCGATCATGCTGAACAACTTCGTCCACGAGTACGGCCATCACGTCCAGAAGCTGAGCGGGATCCTCGCCGCGTCGATGTCGCGGCAGCAGAGCATGACGCCGAACCAGAAGCTGACCGAGAGCCGCCGGCGCGAGCTGCAGGCGACCTGTCTCGGCGCGGTCTACCTCGGCGCGAACGCGGCGTACGTCCCGATGAACGGCGTGCTGCTGAACAACTGGAAGTTCCTGATCTCGCACTCGGGTGACGACTACGCCCGGCCGCGGGTGCACGACCACGGCAACCGGGTCAGCAACTACCAGTGGTCGCTCGCCGGCTACAACACCAAGAAGCCGGACTCCTGCAACACCTTCACCGCGGCCGACGTCCGGGTGAACTAGACCGCGGTACGGCGACCGCCGCCCGTCAGCCGAACAGCCGGCGGGCGGTGGTCAGCGAGCCGCCGAACGACGTCACGAAGTTGCTGAGCGATTCCCCGATGTCGGACAGGTGCCAGTTCTCCGGACCGGAGTACCAGCCGATGCCCGCGTCGGGGTCGTCGTCGTCATCGGTCGCGGCGATCTCCAGCGCCCACTTCTCGGTCAGCCCGAGGACCGCGGCGTACGGCAGGCAGCGGGACGCGAACTCGAGCCGGTGGCTGTCCGGGAGGTCGGCCGACGACTCGTTGGCCAGGTAGTGCTGCAGACCGGCCACCCGGCCCAGTACGGCGGCACCGCGCGCGGTGCGGGCCGGTGCGGCCTGTCCGACGAGCGCGAGCACCAGACCGGCCGCCATGACCGCAAGGCCGACCAACGCGAACTTGCTGACGATCGCGAGCACGATGGTCAGCACGACGCCCGCACCGAGCAGCACCACGCCGGCGGTGGTCCACCGGTTCCGGACCGCGTCCGGACGGTTGTTGAACCAGCCCTGCGTGACGACATCGGCGTACAGCTGCTCGCGGACCAGGTTGAGGCGCGGCCGCAGCGACGGGCCGAGTGCGGAGACGAGGACCGAGTCGCCGTCGGCGAACACCGCATCCAGCAGGGCCTTCTCGTACGCCAGCAGCTCGGGGCCGCCTGGGTGCAGCCGCTGCAGCTCCCAGTCCAGCTTGCCGAAGTGCGACTCGCGCGGCTGCTCGACGATCGTCAGGTAGTTGCGCACAGCAAGGTCCAGCAGGGTCGCGGTGATGTCGACGACGTCGGCCGTCTCGTCCACCACGGTGCCGACCTGGCCCGGCCGGATGCCGTCCGGCGCGGCGAACTGCGGGCCGTTGGCGCCGTCGAGCACCGGACGCTCCGGCGCGCCGTCACCGACCTTCGCTGCGTCCCGGCCGCGGAAGAACCACAGGCCGACCGCACCGAGGAGCCCGAGCCCGAACACCAGCACCGCGAGGCCGCCGGTGGTCGTGTCCACGGTGAACGCCCGCCCGAGCGACCAGCGGGTGGAGTACTGCGCGTTGGGCTGCACGCTCGCCTGGTCGCTCAGCCCGGTCAGGAACGTCACCCGGCCACCGGCGGGTACGCCGTTCTGCTCGATCTCCAGCGCCGCCGACTCGCCCAGCTGCGACGACGTACACGGCATGCTCGACCCGGCGCGGCCGGCGAAACAGGTCACCCAGGTCGCGAACGGGACGCCGACGCTCAGCTCGGCCTTCGGGATCGAGGTACCGAAGCCCTGCACGATCGGCCAGCTCACCTGGCGGCCGTCGATCGAGTCGGCGACCACGTTGCCGACGGTGTAGCTGTAGACGATCTTCGACTCGCCGGACACGTTCAGCGTCAGCTTGCGGCCGTCGTCGGTGCTCTCGTTCTGGAAGCCCTGGGCGGGCTGCCCGTTCACGGTCGCGGAGACGTCCTTCAGCTCGTACGTCCGGTCGCGCTCGGCGTCGGACCGGACCCGGTCGGCCAGCGTGCGGCTGAACGTCGTACCGCCGGCGGTCAGGTCGACGGTCTCCTTGACCTGCAGCTCACCGTCCTTGGTCAGCGTCGCCTCCGCGGAGTACGCCGTGATCTGGTCGTCGGCCAGGATCCCGGCCTGGGCAGGCAGCATGCCGAGGGCAACGACCAGTGGGGCGGTCAGAGGCATCAGCAGGGCAGCCGTGAGGAGGCGGCGCTTCGGTGACATGGGTCGAGAGTAGTCTCGTGCCGGTTCGCGCAGCGAACTCGACCGACCGACCACATGGAGGCCAGAGCGTGAGCAGCCCGTACGGCTACGGCGGACCGCCGCAGGGCGCACCGCAAGGCAGGCCGGTCGGCCCGCCGCCCGGTGTCCTGCCCCCACCGCAGTCCGCACCGTGGCCGCCGCAGCAGGGCCAGTACGCACCTGGGCCGATGCAGGGCTCTCCGCAAGGTATGCCGTACCCGGGCCAGCAGTATCCGCCCCAGTGGCAGCCGTACTACGGGGGCCCGGGTCAGTTCAACGGGTTCCAGCCGCCGCGGAAGCGGGGCGGACCGCTGCGCCTGGTTCTGCTCGGCTTCGTGCTCCTCACCTTCATCGGCGTGTCCGTGGCGGTGCTGGCCGCACTGCTGGGCTCCAGCGGCACCGACACGACGGCGGAGCCCACGGTGAGCGGTGGCCCGTCGATCGTGCCGACGCCCACGACGACCCCGGAGAAGGGCACCGCCGAGGACTTCCTGCTGAACGCCGACGTCTACCGCACCGGTCCGCTGCCGGAGCAGAACTGCCCCGCGGCCAACCTCGGCAGCGCCGGCCTGGCGGCGCAGAAGGTCTACTACCAGCGCCTCTTCAAGTGCCTGAACGACGCGTGGCGCCCGGCCTTCCACGAACTCGGCCAGGACAAGCCGGACCCGGGCCTGGTCGTCTTCGACCAGCCGGTGACCACCGCATGCGGTAACTTCCAGCCGCTGTCCGGGCGGGTGCTGGCGTTCTACTGCTACGGCAACCAGGTGATGTACGTCGACGTGAAGCAGATGAACAAGGCGTTCGGGCCGCAGCAGGACCTGGCCTATCTGATGACGATCGCGCACGAGTACGGTCACCACGTCCAAGGCGTCACCGGGCTGTTCTACGCCCGCATGGCCTATCTGCAGGACCACCCGGACGAGAAGCTGGAGAGCTCGCGGCGCAACGAGTTGCAGGCGTCGTGCTTCGGCGGCGTCTTCAGCAAGGCGGTCGCGAAGTCGTACCCGCTGACGGACCGGCTGGACGAGTTCAAGGAGCAGTCCAGCAACAGCTTCGGCGAGTCTCCGAGCACACCCGAGGACGAGCGGACGCACGGTCTGGCGACCAGCCAGGGCTTCTGGATCCAGAACGGTTTCAACATCGGCGAGAACAAGGCGTGTGACACGTTCGCGGTACCGGCGGACCTGGTGAAGTAACCGATCCGCTCCACCGCGTCGTGAACAAGCGGTTGATGGACGCACCCACTGTTCGCTTCGGGTTATCGGGGTGGTAACCGAGCGGCGTAATATTCGGCCGTGACGTTGCGACGCGGGAGGCTGGCAGCGGCGGCGCGGACGTTGGTCGAGGTGCTCGAGGAGACGGCCGGCCAGTACGCCGACGAGCCGGCGCTGGACGACGGCAGCGTCAGCCTCAGCTATCGCGAACTGCTGGCCCAGACCACCAAGTTCGCCGCCCGGCTGACCGCGGCGGGGATCGGACCGGGAGACCGGGTCGGCATCCGGATCTCGTCCGGGCACAACGACCTGTACGTCGCGATTCTCGGCACCCTGCAGGCCGGCGCCGCGTACGTCCCGGTCGACGCGGACGACCCGGACGAGCGCGCCGAGCTGGTCTTCGGGGAGGCAGCCGTCGCGGCCACTGTCGGTGACGAGCTCGAGCTCACCCTCACCCGCCCGTACCAGCCGCCGCTCGCCGACAACGACGCGGCCAACGGCGCCTTCGACTACCCGTACTCCGCCCGCATGGACGCCACGAGCACGACCGACGCCCCGCGCGGCACAGCCGGCCCCGAGCCGAGCGACGACGCCTGGATCATCTTCACCTCCGGCTCGACCGGCGTACCGAAAGGTGTGGCGGTCACGCACCGCTCGGCGGCCGCGTTCATCGACGCCGAGGCCCGGCTGTTCCTGCAGAGCGAGCCGCTCGGGCCCGACGACCGGGTCCTGGCCGGCCTGTCCGTCGCGTTCGACGCGTCCTGCGAGGAGATGTGGCTGGCCTGGCGGCACGGCGCCTGCCTGGTGCCCGCACCCCGCTCACTGGTCCGTACCGGTATGGACCTCGGTCCCTGGCTGGTTGCCCAAGGCATCACCATCGTCTCGACCGTGCCGACGCTCGCCGCGCTCTGGCCGCCGGACGCCCTCGACCAGGTCCGGCTGCTGATCTTCGGCGGCGAGGCGTGTCCGCCGGAGCTGGCCGAGCGGCTCGCCGTCGACGGCCGCGAGGTCTGGAACACCTACGGCCCGACCGAGGCCACCGTCGTCGCGTGCGCGGCCCAGCTCACCGGCGAAGGACCCGTGCGGATCGGCCTGCCGCTGGATGGCTGGGATCTGGCCGTAGTAGATGCTGCAGGCAACGAAGTCGCGGACGGTGAGATCGGCGAGCTGATCATCGGCGGCGTCGGCCTGGCCCGGTACCTGGACCCGGTCAAGGACGCCGAGAAGTTCGCCCCGATGCCGACGCTCGGCTGGGAGCGCGCCTATCGCAGCGGCGACCTGGTCCGGTCCGACCCACTGGGCCTGCTGTTCCAGGGCCGGGCCGACGAGCAGGTCAAGCTCGGCGGCCGGCGGATCGAGCTCGGCGAGGTCGACGCGGCCCTGCAGTCGCTCCCGGGCGTCTCCGGCGCGGCAGCCGCCGTACGCAACAGCGCCGCCGGCAATCAGCTCCTCGTCGGGTACGTCGTACCGGACGAGCCGGACGCGTTCGAGACCGCCAAGGCCACCGAGCGGCTGCGCGAGGCGCTGCCTGCCGCGCTCGTACCGTTGCTGGCCGTCGTCGACACCCTGCCGACCAGGACCTCCGGCAAGGTCGACCGCAACGCGCTGCCCTGGCCGCTGGCCGGGATGGACAGCGAAGGCCCGGCCGCGGATCTCGACGGTACGGCGGGCTGGCTGGCCGAGCGCTGGACGAAGGTCCTCGGCGCCACGGTCACCGGTGCCGACAACGACTTCTTCCTGCACGGCGGCGGCAGCCTCGCCGCGGCGCAGCTCGTGTCCGCCCTGCGTGAGCGGTACCCGGAAGTCACCGTCGGCGACATCTACGAGTACCCGCGCCTCGGCGCCCTGGCCGAACGGCTCGACGACGTCCAGCCGGTCGCGCTCGAGCCGGTCGAGGTCCGCGAGATCCGGCCGACCCCGAAGGGCACGCAGGTCCTGCAGACCGGGCTGACGCTGATCCTGCAGACCGTGGTCGGCCTCCGCTGGCTGGTCTACCTGTTCACGCTGAACAACCTCCTCGCCGCACTGATCGACCCGCTCCCGTGGGCGCGGACCGTGTCCTGGTGGTGGATCCTGGCCGGCTGGCTGATCCTGATCAGCCCCGCGGGCCGGATGGGTATCGCGGTCGTCGGCGCCCGGATCCTGCTGCGGGGAGTGAAACCCGGGACGTACCCGCGCGGCGGCACCGTCCACGTCCGGCTCTGGGCCGCGGAGAACCTCGCCGACGCCGCCGGCGCCGCCAACCTCGCGGGCGCTCCCTGGATCGCGTACTACGCCCGCGCGCTCGGCGCGAAGATCGGCCGCGGCGTCGACCTGCACACGCTGCCGCCGGTGACCGGCATGCTCACCATGGGGCGCGGCGCCTCGATCGAGCCCGAGGTCGACCTGGCCGGCTACTGGATCGACGGCGACCAGCTGCACATCGGCCAGGTCACCGTCGGCGCGGAGGCGGTCGTCGGCTCCCGCAGCACGCTGCTCCCGGGCGTGGAGATCGGCCGCAACGCCGAGATCATGGCCGGCTCGGCCGTGTCCGGAAAGGTCCCCGAGAACGAACGCTGGTCCGGCTCCCCCGCGGCCCGGATCGGCCGCGCACGGCACCCGTGGCCCGACCACCGTCCCGCCCGCGCTCCGTGGTGGGTGGCGGCGTACGGTGCCCAGTCGGCCGCGATGTCGTTGATCCCGGTCGCGGGTGCGGCCGCAGCGTTCGCAGTCCTGGGGAACGCGGTGCGCGGCACTCAGGATCTGCAGGATGCGGCGCTGCAGGCCCTCGGTGCGGTGCCGCTGATGACGCTGGTCGGTTTCGCCACCATCGCGGTTCTGACGCTGGCCGGCGTCCGGCTGCTCGGTATCGGGATCAAGCCCGGTCACTACCCGGTCCGTAGCCGGATCGGGTGGCAGGTCTGGGCGACCGAGCGCCTGCTCGACTCGGCGCGGACGCTGCTCTTCCCGCTGTACGCGAGCCTGCTGACGCCGTGGTGGCTGCGGACGCTGGGCGCGAAGATCGGCCGCGACGTCGAGGCGTCGACTGTCCTGCTGCTGCCGAAGATGACGACTGTCGGCGAGGGCGCGTTCCTCGCCGACGACACGATGATCGCGTCGTACGAGCTCGGCGGCGGCTGGCTGCACGTGGCCGGCGCGAAGGTCGGCAAGCGCGCCTTCCTGGGAAACTCCGGGATGACCGCGCCCGGCCGCAGCGTGCCGAAGAACGGCCTGGTCGCGGTGCTGTCCGCGGCGCCGAAGAAGTCCAAGGCCGGTACGTCGTGGCTCGGCTCGCCGCCCGTGAAGCTGCGCCGCCAGGCCGTCGCGGGTGACCAGAGCCGGACGTTCAACCCGCCGTACAAGCTCAAGGTCGCGCGCGCCCTGGTCGAGCTGTGCCGGTTCGTCCCGATGATGTGCACGGTGCTGATCGCGCTCGGCGTGCTGTTCGCGCTGCAGGCGCTGGACCTCTGGCTCGGGCCGTGGTGGACGATGCTGCTGTCCGGCGCGGTGATCCTCACCGCCGGCGCCGTCGCGGGCGGGATGGCGACGGTCGCCAAGTGGCTGATCGTGGGCCGGACCCGAGCCGTCGAGTATCCGCTGTGGAGCTCGTTCGTCTGGCGCAACGAGGTGGTCGACAGCTTCGTCGAGCTCGTCTCCGCGCCCTGGTTCGCGAACGCCGCCGCCGGTACACCGGTACTCAACCTCTGGCTGCGGTCACTCGGAGCGAAGATCGGCAAGGGCGTCTGGTGCGAGACGTACTGGTTGCCGGAGGCGGATCTGGTCACCCTGGGCGACGGCGCCACGGTGAATCGCGGTTGCGTGCTGCAGACGCACCTTTTTCA
Source organism: Kribbella sp. NPDC004138 (assembly GCF_053603655.1). NCBI lineage: Bacteria > Bacillati > Actinomycetota > Actinomycetes > Propionibacteriales > Kribbellaceae > Kribbella > Kribbella sp. NPDC004138. The sequence continues at coordinate 128,508 of NZ_JBSGFZ010000001.1, read as the reverse complement.
TGATCGAGTTCTCTCCATGAACACAGTCACCTTCGGCCCCGGGGCGACCCTCGGCCCGCACGGCATCGTCCTCCCGGCCGCCGCGGTAGGAGCAGGCGCTACCATCGGCCCGGTGTCGCTCGTGATGCGTGGTGAAGGTGTGCCGGCGGGTACGCGCTGGGCCGGGAACCCCATTGCGCCATGGCAGCACAGCGCTCCCTGGCAGGGCTGATGGTTGACCGCTATGTACCGAGCCATGGAAGTACCGACTACAAGGTGGAGTCGTACGAGCTCGAGCTCGACTACCGGGTCAACAGCAACCGCCTGACCGGCAAGGCGACGATCACCGCCTACGCCACCCAGTCGCTGTCCCGCTTCAGCCTCGACCTGTCCGGTCTCCGCGTCTCGAAGGTGTCGGTGAACGGCCGCCGGCCGCAGCGGTACGCCCATCGCGGCGGCAAGCTGCACATCACCCCGGCGACGCCGATCCCGGACGGCGCCGAGTTCTCGGTCGACGTCCAGTACGGCGGCAACCCGAGGCCCGAGGACAGCCCGTGGGGCGAGCTCGGCTGGGAGGAGCTCACCGAGGGCGTGATCGTCGCCAGCCAGCCGAGCGGCGCGGCCACCTGGTTCCCGTGCAACGACCACCCCGGCGACAAGGCGCACTACCGCATCTCGATCACCACCGACTCGCCGTACCAGGTGGTCGCGAACGGGCGGCTGGTGTCCCGCCGGGTGAAGGCGAGCCGTACGACGTGGGTGTTCGACCAGGCCGCGCCGATGGCGACGTACCTCGCGACCGTGCAGATCGGCCGGTACGACGAGGTGGACCTGGCGGTGTCGCCGGTGACGATCCGCGGCGTGCTGCCGGCCGGCCGGATCCGCGAGTTCCGGCACGACTTCGGGCGGCAGCAGGACATGATGAAGCTGTTCTGCCGGCAGTTCGGGCCGTACCCGTTCGGCGGGTACACGGTCGTGGTGACCGACGACCCGCTGGAGATCCCGCTCGAGGCGCAGGGCATCTCGGTGTTCGGCAGCAACCACGTCGACGGGCGGAACGGCTCGGAGCGGCTGGTCGCGCACGAGTTGGCACACCAGTGGTTCGGCAACAGCCTGACGCCGGCGAACTGGCAGCACATCTGGCTGAACGAGGGCTTCGCCTGCTACGCCGAGTGGCTGTGGTCGGAGGAGTCGCGCGGGCTGACCGCGGATCAGCAGGTGGCCAAGGCGTACTCGCGGTTGAAGGGTCTGCCGCAGGACCTGATGCTGTCGGATCCGGGGCCGGACCTGATGTTCGACGACCGCCTGTACAAGCGCGGCGCGATCACGCTGCACGTGCTGCGCAACCACCTCGGTGACGCCCCGTTCTTCGACCTGCTCCGCACCTGGACCAAGACGCACCGGCACGGGTCGGTCACCACGGCGGAGTTCATCGCGCTCGCCTCGACGTTCAGCCCGGACGAGGAGGCCCTGCGGCACCTCTTCGCCGCCTGGCTGGACTCGTACGAGCTGCCGCCGTTGCCGCGTCGGCGCTAGGTCTCGTCTGGGCTAAGTTCGTGCGACCTCGGCGGCGGCTTTCACGAAGCGTTCCGTCAGCGGGGTCCTGGTTGCCCAGGCGGCGCCTGTCCACCAGGTCGCGGCACGGCCGGGAAGTGGGACCAGGCGGATCTCGGGCGGGGCGATCCGCTCCGCGGTCTGCGGTACGACGGCAGGCCCGACGCCGGCCGCGGTCAGAGCCAGGACGGTCTGCAGGTCACCGGCTTCCTGAAGTATTTGCGGGTGGCAACCAAGCTCGGCGTACAGCGTGTTGATCTGCGCCGTCAGCCCCGGCCCGCGGCTCGGCGTCAGGCGGACGAGCGGCCGCGCGTCGATCCAGCCGACGAGATCGCGCGGCAACTCCTGATCGGCGGGTACGGCGAGGGCGAGCCGGTCCCGTCGCAACCGAAGGTGCTCGAGCCCCGCGGGCACCGGCAGCCGGACGAACCCGATGTGCAGGCTGCCCGCGAGCAACCGCTCGCACTGCCTCGCCGACGACATGTCCTCGAGCGAGATCGTCACTCCCGGCCACCGGCTCCGGAACAGTGCCACTGCCCGCGGGGCCAGCTCGATCCCGGACAGCCCGAACCCGATCGCCAACGATCCCTCGGCGCCGGAGGCGACCTGCGCGGCCCGTCGTTCGAAGGCCTCCGAGCGGTCCAGCAACTCCAGAGCGTCAGCAAGCAGCAGCTCACCCGCCGGGGTCAGCCGGGCACCGTGACGGCCACGGTCGAACAGGACCGCGCCGACCCGGCGCTCCAGCACCTGGATCTGCTTGGTCAGCGCCGGCTGGCTGGTCGACAGTTCCGCGGCCGCGGCGCCGAAGTTCCGCAGCCTGGCCACCGTGACGAACGCCCGGAGCAGACGAAGATCCATAACCTCAGGATATGGAATCGGTCCGAACGACTATTGGACGTCATAGATGCCTGCGCGTTTCGATAGGGACATGACGTCCTTCCGCGCAGCCGTTGTCCAGTTCGAGCCGACCCCCGACGATCCCGCCGCCAATCTCGCCACCGTCGAGCGACTGACCCGCGATGCGGTCGGCGACGGCGCCCGGCTGGTCGTGTTCCCGGAGATGTGCCTGCTCGGCTACTGGCATCTCCGGCGCCATTCGCCGTCACGGCTACGGGAACTCGCGGAGCCCGCCGACGGGCCGCTGGTCGGCCGGGTGCTTGCTCTGGCCAAGGAACTCGGGGCCGGGATCGGCGTCGGGTTCCTGGAAGATGCCGACGGCACGTTGTTCAACGCGTACGCCGTGTGCCTGCCGGACGGGCGGGTCGAGGTGCATCGCAAGCTGCACGCGTTCGAGCACGAAGAGATCGCGAGCGGGTCGACGTACACGGTGTTCGACACGCCGTGGGGGTTCCGGGCCGGCGTGCTGATCTGCTGGGACAACAACCTGGTCGAGAACGTCCGGATCACCGCGTTGCTCGGTGCAACCGTTCTGCTCGCGCCGCATCAGACCGGCGGGACCGACTCCCGCAGTCCGTACGGGATGAAGCCGATCCCGTTGTCCGTGTGGGAGAACCGGGCTGCGGATCCTGCGGCTGTGGCGGAAGCGTTCGACGGGCCGAGCGGGCGCGGCTGGCTGATGCGGTGGTTGCCGGCGCGGGCCCACGACAACGGCTTGTTCGTGCTGTTCAGCAACGGCGTCGGCCGGGACGACGACGAGGTCCGCACCGGCAACAGCATGATTCTCGACCCGTACGGCCGGATCGTCGCCGAGACGCCGGTTCCCGACGAGGCCGTCGTCACCGCCGACCTCGACCTCGATCTGGTGCCGCTGGCAACCGGCCGCCGCTGGCTCCGCGGCCGCCGCCCCGAGCTCTACACGCCACTCACCCAGCGGTTCGGCAACGAACTCGCCCCCCGCGCCGCCCGCTTCTCCCCCGACCCCGTCGACTTGCCGTCCTTGGGTCCGCACCAACCATGAACCGGACCGAGAAATGGTTGGTGCGCGCCCAAAGACGAGACGCGCGGTGCGGGGTGGAGGCGAGGGTCAGTAGATGAGGGCGGTGGCGAGGGCGGCGACGCCTTCGCCTCGGCCGGTGAGGCCCAGGCCGTCGGTGGTGGTGGCGCTGACCGACACCTCGGCGTCGCAGGCGGCGCTCAGGGCCTTCTCGGCCTCCTCGCGGCGGGCAGCGAAGCGGGGGCGGTTGGCGATCACCTGGACCGTGACGTTGCCGATCTCGAAGCCGGCCGCGCGGACCCGCCGGGCCGCCTCCGCCAGCAGCGCCGCGCCGGACGCTCCGGCCCACTCGGGCTCGGCAGTCCCGAAGTTGGAGCCGAGATCGCCCAGCCGTGCCGCGCTGAGCAGCGCGTCGCAGATCGCGTGCGCCGCGACGTCACCGTCGGAATGACCCGCCGGGCCGGACGTCTCCTCCGGCCAGTGCAGGCCGGCCAGCCACATCGGACGGCCTTCCTCCAACGGATGGACGTCGATCCCGTTGCCGACCCGCGGGAGTTTCACCCGAGCCGCCTCTCCGTCAGCAGCGCCTCGGCCAGCAGCAGGTCCTGCGGCCGGGTCACCTTGAACGCATCCGGCGAGCCCTCGACCGTCCGCACCGTCACCCCGAGCCTCTCGCACATCATCGCGTCGTCGGTCACGCCTGCGTCCGCACCGGCGGCATGCGCACGTCGCAGCACGTCGGGTGCGAAGCCCTGCGGCGTCTGCACCGCGACCAGGCTCGACCTGTCGGGCGTGTCGACCACCTCACCCGCCGGACCGACCCGCTTGATCGTGTCCGTGACGGGCACCACCGGTACGACGGCCTCGGCGCCGCCTCGCACCGCCGCGACCACCCGCTCGATCGCCTCGACCGGTACGAAGGCCCGCGCCGCGTCGTGGACCAGGATGCAGTCGATCCCGTCGACCGGCACCACGTCCAGCGCCGCCCGCACGGAGTCGGCCCGTTCACCGCCGCCGGCCACCACGAGCAGCTGGGCGTCCCCGACGTACGGCGTGAGCTCCTTGGCGACCGTCTCCTCGGAGCCGGCCGGCACCGCGACCACGAAACAGACAAGGTCGGCGGCGGCCGCTGCCTTCAGCCCACGCACCGCGTGGACCAGCAGCGAGTCGCCACCGACCTCTCGAAACGCTTTCGGGGTCTCACCACCGAGTCGCAGCCCCAGCCCGGCCGCGGGAATCACGACCGCGCTACTCATACAAAGCTGCTTCGGACTGCGTTCGGCTGTTAGGAGGCGAGGACCTCGTCGAGGATGGCCTCGGCCTTGTCCTCGTTGGTGTGCTCGGCCAGGGCCAGCTCGGAGACGAGGATCTGGCGAGCCTTCGCCAGCATCCGCTTCTCACCGGCGGACAGGCCGCGGTCACGCTCACGGCGCCACAGGTCGCGAACGACCTCTGCCACCTTCAGCACGTCACCGGAGTGCAGCTTCTCCAGGTTCGCCTTGTAACGTCGCGACCAGTTGGTCGGCTCCTCCGTGTGCGGTGCGCGCAGCACGTCGAAGACGCGCTCCAGCCCGGCCTGATCCACGACGTCACGCACGCCGACGAGATCGAGGTTGCACGCGGGGACCCGGACGACCAGGTCGTTCTGAGCGACGATCCTCAAGACCAGATAGGTCTTGTCCTCACCTTTGATCTGACGGGTCTCGATGTCCTCGATGACGGCCGCTCCGTGATTGGGGTAAACAACCGTCTCGCCGACTGTGAAAGTCATGTGTGAAGTGCCCCTTTCCAAGATCTATCCTACCACGCGGTCGGTGGTCCGGTTGGGGCGTTTGCGCTGGTCAGGGCCCACATCTCGCCTTGACAAACGATCGGTCGCATGCCTCGTGCGCGCGCGCACAGCTGCTCCGGACACCGCCGCGGACCCCCTCCGGAGGTATCCCGGCGTCCGGCTCGCCGACCCCGAGGGCTACGCTGTGGTGCGCCGGAGGCCGCTGCCTGACGGCATCCACAGACGGTCCGCAGTCGCCGCACACCGTGCCGCGACAGACCCGAAACAGCTTGCACGAGAGGGATTCCAGTGCCGATCACGTTGTCCTCGCGGTTCGCCCGGCGTACCGCGCTGGCGGGTGCCGCCGCCACTCTCAGTATCGCGCTGGCGGCGTGCAGCGCGAGCTTCTCCGCGCCGACCCTGCAGCCGTACCAGGCCGCCGAGGGCACCAACGTCGACTCCGGCCAGCTGAAGATCCGCAACATGCTGGTGCTGGCCGATGCCGAGGGCAAGGGCGAGTTGCACAGCGTGATCGTCAACGACGGCGACACCGCGGACACCCTGGTCAGCATCAAGCAGGCCCCGCCCGGGACCTCCGACGGCCAGGCCGGCGGCGACCAGCCGACCGAGGTCACGTTCGAGGGCATCAAGGAGCCGGTCGACCTCGCGCCGCACTCCGCGCTGCTGCTGCCGGGCACCGGCGCCGAGACCCCGAGCGCGACCCCGTCCGCCACTCCGACGGACACCCCGACCGAGACGCCGTCGGCCCCGACCCCGGGCGCCGAGGACGGCGGGCCGACGGTCGTCGTGACCGGCGCGAAGCCCGGCCAGATGGTCAACGTGACCATCACCTTCGGCACCGCGGCGCCGATCTCCACCTACATCCCGGTCCTCACCGACGACCACTACTCGCCGTCCGCGTCCCCGGCCGAGTAACTCTCCCCGCCCCGAACGAAACAGCAGAACGGGCCGCCCCAGCGCGGGACGGCCCGTTTCCTGCTCAGCCCTTGCCGGCCGAGGCTGCCTTCGAGAGGCCCGGCAGGACCTTGTCGAGGACCCACGGGACGCTCAGCACGCTGACCGCGCTCATCCCGGAGATCACCTGCTGGTCCTGCAGCGGGTACGCGCCACCGGTCTTGACCGCCTCGAGCGACGAGTAGACCGGGTCGGCCAGGAACTTCTGGGTCCCGATCCCGTCGACGTACGCGATCAGCACGTCCGCGTCGACATCGGCGACCTTCTCCTTGCTGACCGCCAGCGAGAACTCCTTCTTCGCATTGGTCTTCTCCAGCGCCTCGACGCCCGGCGCGTTCTTGAAGCCCATCTCGTTCAGGATCTGCACGCGCGGGTCGCCCGGCATGTAGATGTAGTTCTCGGGGCCGAACGAGCCGACCGTGATGGTCTTGTCCTTGAACTCGGGGTGCTCGGCCGCGACCTGCTTGATCTTGTCCTGGATCCCGGTGATCAGCTTCTCCGCGTCGGCCTTCCGGCCGAGCGCCTCACCCACCAGCAGCGTCTGGTCCTGCCAGGTGGTCTGCCACGGCGCCCCCGGGTACGCGACGGTCGGCGCGATCCCGCTCAGGGTCTTGTACGTCGCCTCGTCGAAGCCCTCGTACGGGGCCAGGATGACGTCCGGCTTCAGCGCCGCGATCTGCTCGAACGGGTACTTGTCGCCGGTGTCCAGCAGTGTCGTCTTCGACTTGTCGAACGTGCCGGCGTCCCAGGCCGTGACGCCCTCGTGGGTCGGGCCGTAGGTGACCTTCGGCATCCCGACCGGGGTCTCGCCGAGCGCGTAGACCACATCCTGGGCGTTCCAGCCGAGCGTGACGATCCGCTCCGGCTTCGTGGTGATGGTCGTCTCGCCGAACGTGTTCTTCAGCGTGACCGGGAACCCGGACTGTGCCGCGCCGGCCGACGACTCGGCCTGCTTGTCGCCGTCGTTGCCGCAGGCGGCCAGCGTGGTCGTGGCGAGCAGTACGGCACTGACCGCACTGACGACCTTGCTACGGGACCAGGACATGGATGACTCTCCTTAGCTTGCCTCAACTAAGGAGAGCCTAAGCTAACCCGGCGGGCCGTCGCGACCCGCGGGCGTGTGACTCAGGACTCGAACTTGTAGCCCAGACCACGCACCGTGACCAGGTGCTGCGGGTTCGACGGGTCCTTCTCGAGCTTCGAGCGCAGCCGCTTGACGTGCACGTCGAGGGTCTTGGTGTCGCCCACGTAGTCGGCGCCCCAGATCCGGTCGATCAGCTGCCCCCGGGTGAGCACGCGCCCGGTGTTCCGCAGCAGCATCTCGAGCAGCTCGAACTCCTTCAGCGGGAGCCGGATCTCGGTCCCGGACACCGTCACCACGTGCCGCTCGACGTCCATCCGGACCGGGCCCGCCTCGAGCGTGTCCGGCAGCAGTTCGACGTCCTGCCCACGCCGCAGTACGGCGCGGACGCGGGCGAGCAGCTCGCGCGGGCTGTACGGCTTGGTCACGTAGTCGTCCGCGCCCAGCTCGAGCCCGACGACCTTGTCGACCTCGGTGTCCTTGGCACTGACGATGATCACCGGGACGTTGCCCCGGCTGCGGAGCGCCCGGCAGACCTCCGTGCCGGACAGACCCGGCAGCATCAGGTCGAGCAGGACGATGTCCGCACCGGCGCGGTCGTACTCGTCCAGCGCGTCCGGTCCGGTCTCCGCGACGGCGACCTCGAACCCTTCCTTGCGCAGCACGTACGACAGCGCGTCGCTGTAGCTCTCTTCGTCTTCGACGACCAGCACTCGGGTCACGAAGCTGTCTCCTTTGCGATCTGACCTGACGGGGTAGGCGTCAGGTGTGTTGCCGCCTCCTCCTGGCCGGCGGAGTCGGCTTGTCCCGAAGCGGGGTCGAGCCGCAACGGAAGTCTCACGGTGAAAGTGGAGCCCTGGCCCTCGACACTCCAGACCCGCACGTCACCGCCGTGGATCGACGCGATGTGCTTGACGATCGAGAGGCCCAGGCCGGTGCCGCCGGTCTCCCGGCTGCGGGCCCGGTCGACGCGGTAGAACCGCTCGAAGATCCGCTCCAGGTCGCCGCTCGGGATGCCCACGCCCTGGTCGGACACGGTCACCTCGACCAGGTCGCCGATCGGGTGCGCGGTGACCGCGACCCGGGTGCCGTCCGGGCTGTAGTTGACGGCGTTCTCGACCAGGTTGCCGATCGCCATCGCCAGCTGGTCCTCGCTGCCCAGCACCTCGAGCTCCGGCTCGGTCTTCACCACGATCTTGATGTCGCGGCCCTCGGCGTCGATCCGGCAGCGGTCCACCGCCGCCTCGATGACCGCGTTGACGTCGACCGGACCGGGATTCTCCAGCGGGTCGTCGCCCTGCAGCCGGGACAGCTCGATGATCTCCTTGACCAGCCGGCTCAGCCGGGACGCCTCGACCCGCATCCGGTCCGAGAACCGCTGCACCGCTTCCGGGTCGTCCGAGGCCTCCGAGACCGCGTCGGCCAGCAGGATCAGCGCGCCGACCGGGGTCTTCAGCTCATGGCTGACGTTGACGGTGAAGTCCCGCCGGATCGCGTCCAGGCGGCGCTCCCGGGTGCGGTCCTCGACCAGCACCAGCACCAGCTGGCTGCCCAGCGGCGCCACCCGGGCGCTGACGTACTGCGTGGCGCCGAGCCGGCCCCGGACGATCTCCAGGTCCTGCTGGCGGATCTCGCCGTCGCGGCGGACCTGGCGGACCATCGTCAGGATGTCGTCGACCACGAGCCGCTCGCCACGGACGATGCCGAGCACGTGGGCCGGGGCGCTGGCCTGGAGCACCTGGTCCTCGGGCCCCATCACGACCGCCGAGGACCGCAGCACCGACAGCACCGTGGCGACACCCGAGGGCACAGCCGGCTCCGGGGACTCCGGGATCTTGCGCTGCGCGCGTTCCGACAGCATCATCGCGCCGAGCGAAAGCAGAGCCAGGGCCGCGCCGATGACGCCGCCCAGCACCGCCGCCAGCGTGGGGTCCACGGCAACGATGCTACGCGGGCGACCAGCAGGGAAAGACCGAATGAGCACCGGATGACCGGGACACGACTCAACTGTTCATCAGGCGTTCACCACCAGTCGCCGTCCGGCAACCTCGACGCCGTACGGTCACCGTTGGGCGGGGCAGCGTACCCGGTCCCGCCGCGGCACCGGACACCACAGATCGGATTCGAACACCATGCGTGACACGTACCACGAGCAGCTCGACGACATCCTCGCCGAGCTGGAGCGGATGACGCGGACAGTGTCCACCGCCGTCCGCCGGTCGACGTCGGCCCTGCTCGAGGCGGACATCCGCAAGGCCGAGGAAGTCATCGCGGCCGACATCCAGCTCGACGCCGCCGGTGAAGGCGTCGAGGAGAAGGTCTTCGAGCTGATGGCCCGCCAGTCCCCGGTCGCCAACGAGCTGCGGATGCTCGTCGCCGCGCTGCGGATGGTCGCCGACCTCGAGCGGATGGGCGACCTGGCCGCGCACGTGTCCAAGATCGCCCGGCTGCGCTACCCGGCGCCCGCGATCCCGGCCGAGCTGCACGACGTGATCGAGTCGATGGGCTCGGTCGCCGGCAAGATGGTCGACGCCGCCGGCGACGTGATCGCCTCCCGCGACGTCGAGGCCGCCGGCCGGCTCGAGGCCAGCGACGACGAGATGGACAAGCTCCGCTCCAACCAGTTCCGGCTGATGATGGACGACCACTGGCCGCACGGCGTCGAGGTCGCCGTCGACATGGCCCTGCTCAGCCGCTACTACGAGCGCATCTCCGACCACGCGGTCGCGATGGCCCGCCGCGTCGTCTACCTCGTCACCGGCGAACTCCCCGTCGCCGTCGGCGGCACCGCCGCCGGCTCCGGCGCCGGCGCCTCCACTCCCAACCCCAACGGCAACTGACCCAACCCCCAACAGGCGCCCCCGGCAAGTTGCCGGGGGTGCCTTTGCGTGCACGCCCCCCGCCCGTTGGATGACGGAGGCGGGCGCGGATAGATTCGTCGGTATGTCTGACGCGTCCGAGACCGACCGCTTGATCAACACCGATCTGTCCGCGCTGACCGGCGCCGAGATGCTGGAGCATCTCGACGCGGTCGAGCAGCGGATGAGGGAGCTTATGAAGACCGAGCTCGAGCTCCTGGAAGGCAGTCCCGAGATCGTCGCCGACCGCCCCGAACTCCAGGCGCGGCTCGACTATCTCCGCGCGGCGGAGCTCCGGTAGGTCAGCGGCCCTGGTTCTTCACCGCTTCGATGGCGGCTTGGGCTGCGGCCGGGTCCAGGTATTCGCCGCCGGGGGTGACGGGCTTGAAGTTGTCGTCGAGTTCGTAGTAGAGCGGGATTCCGGTCGGGATGTTCAGGCCGACCACGGTCTTCTCGTCGAGGTTGTCGAGGTGCTTGACGAGGGCGCGGAGTGAGTTGCCGTGGGCGGTGACCAGGACGGTCTTGCCGGCGTTCAGGTCGGGCACGATCGCGTCGTACCAGTACGGGAGCATCCGCTCGACGACGTCCTTCAGGCATTCGGTCGCGGGCAGGATCTCCGGCGGGAGTCCGGCGTACCGCGGGTCGCCGGCCTGGTCGTACTCGGAGCCGCGCTCGATCGCCGGCGGCGGGGTGTCGTACGACCGGCGGAACAGCATGAACTGCTCCTCGCCGAGCTCCTCCAGCGTCTGCTTCTTGTCCTTGCCCTGCAGGCCACCGTAGTGCCGCTCGTTCAGCCGCCAGGACCGCCGTACGTCGATCCACTGGCGCCCGGCCTCTTCGAGCGCGATGTTCGCGGTCCGGATGGCGCGCCGGAGCACGGACGTGTGCAGCACGTCGGGCAGCAGCCCGCGCTCGAGCAGCAGCTGACCGCCGCGGTGCGCCTCCTCGACGCCCTGCGCATTCAGGTCGACGTCGACCCAGCCGGTGAACAGATTCTTGGCGTTCCAGTCGCTGTGGCCGTGGCGGAGCAGGATCAGGCGATAGGTCATACCTGCATGTTATCGAGGCTCCAGCCAGCCCTTGAACGCGTCCAGGTTTCGAGTCGACTCGCCACGCGCCACCCGCCACTCGTATTCGCGCCGGATCGATGACGCGAACCCCATCTCGAGGATCGTGTTGAACGACGAGTCGGCGTACTCGAGCACCGCGCCGAGCAGCCGGTCCACCTCGGTCGGGGTGATCGCGTGCAGCGGGACCCGGCCGTCGAGGTGGATGTCGCCCAGGTGGTCGACGGCGAACGCGACGCCGTACATCTTCAGGTTCCGCTCCAGCAGCCAGCGGTACACGGCCGCGTGGTTCTCGTCCGGGTGCCGCGCGACGAACGCGTGCACCTGAACCGCCTGCGGGCCGACGGTCAGCGAGACCGTGGTCTTCAGCTTCCGCTCCCCCGGCAGGTCCACGACGAACGCGCCCGGTTCACTCTCGGTGAAGTCGAGCTCGTTCTCGGTCAGCACCTGGCGGATCACGTCCGCCGCCGAAACTCTCACCCAGCTACCTCCGCCGCGATCTCCGCCGCCATCGTCTGCGTGGCGGTCCGGTACGCCGCCAGCGTCTTGCGGGCGGTCAGCTCCCAGCCGAATCCCCGGGCGTGCTCGACCGCCGCGTGGCTCATGCTCTCGCGGGTCGCCGGATCCGTCGCGATCCTCGACAGCGCGTCGGCGAAGTCGTCCACGCCGTGCCCACGGACGAGGAACCCGGTCCGCCCGTGCAGCACCGCCGTACTCAGGCCGCCGACGGCCGCCGCGACCACCGGCGTACCGCAGGCCTGCGCCTCCAGCGCGACCAGCCCGAACGACTCCGAGTACGACGGGACGCACACGACCGACGCCGCGCGGTACCACGAGGCCAGCCGCGCCCGCTCCATCGGCTTCACGAAGCGCGTGACGTCGGAGATCCCCAGCGCCCTGGCCAGCTCGGCGTGCGACTCGGGGTGCTCCATCCCGTTGCCCGACGGCCCGCCGATGATCGCGACCACCAGCCGGGACCGCAGCGACGGGTCCCGCTCGAGCATCCGCGCCGCGGCCCGGATCAGCAGGTCGGGCGCCTTCAACGGCTGGATCCGGCCGACGAACGCGAGGACGACGGCATCGGCCGGCAAGCCCACTTCCTGCCGCGCGGCCTCCTGCGAGCCCGGACTGAACAGCTCCAGGTCCACACCGGGATTCACCACGCCGACCTTCGCCGGCGCGGCGCCGTACAGGTCGATCAGCTCGCGGGCCTCGTCGTCGGTGTTGGCGAGCAGCCGGTCCGCGGCCTCGACGACCTGCTCCTCACCGAGCAGCCGCGCGGGCGGTTCGGGTACGTCGTCGTCCGCGAGGCTGGCGTTCTTCACCTTGGCCATCGTGTGCATGGTGTGGACCAGTGGGACCGCCCAACGATCGCGGGCGAGCAAGCCGACCTGCCCGGACAGCCAGTAGTGCGAGTGGATGACGTCGTACCAGCCGGGCTCGTGGATCGCTTCGGCGCGCAGGACGGCCCGGGCGAACGTGCACAGCTGCGCCGGGAGCTCGTTCTTCGTCAGGCCCTCGTACGGGCCGGCGGCAACGTTGCGGACCACCACGCCGGGCAGCAGCTCGACGCGGGCCGGCAGCGCGGACGCGGTCGCCCGGGTGAACACGTCGACCTCGATGCCCAGTCCGGCCAGCTGTTTGGACAGCTCGACGACGTACACGTTCATGCCGCCGGCGTCGCCGGTTCCGGGCTGGTCGAGCGGTGACGTGTGGAGGCTGATCATCGCGACCCGCCGGAGTGGACGGTCGGCGGAGAAGTCGGTCACCTGGTCAGGGTAACTCCGGGGTCTCGGCGGGGTATCGGGACTTCTCCCTATCCGCGGCGGTCCAGCTCGCGAGCAGCCGGAGGTTCTGCTCGGAGGTGGAGCCCGGCTCGACGGTGTACGTCACCAGCAGCTGGTCCGGTTCACCCGGCGGCTGGAGCGTCTCGTACTGGACGGTGATGTCGCCGACCAGCGCGTGGTGCTGCGTCTTCGTGCCGAACGTCTTGTCCTTCACGTCGTGCCGGGCCCAGTGCTCCCGGAACTCCGGGCTGCGGATCGAGAGTTCGCCGATCAGCTCGGTCAGCTCCGGATCGTCCGGGTAGCGGCCCGCGTACATCCGCAGGTAGCCGACGGTCTCCTCCGCGACCGCGTCCCAGTCCGGATAGAAGTCGCGCGACGCCGGATCGAGGAAGACCAGCCGCGGAATGTTGCGGTCCTTGCGGTCCAGGCTGCCGAAGTCGGCGATCAGCGCCGCGGCCAGCCGGTTCCAGCCCAGGACGTCCATGCGGCGGCCGAGGACGAACGCGGGCACGTCCGGCATCGAGTCGAGCAGCCGCTGCATTCCCGCGCGCAGGCGCTGCTGCGGGCGGCGCCGCGGAGGGCGGCGGACCGGTTTCGCGAGCAGTGCGAGGTGCTTGCGCTCGTCCTCGGTCAGCTTCAGGACGTCGGCGACCGCGTCCAGGATCTCCTGCGAGACATTGTCGGTGCGGCCCTGTTCGAGGCGGACGTAATAGTCGGCGCTGACTCCGGCGGCCTGGGCGAGTTCCTCGCGGCGCAGACCGGGTACGCGGCGCCGCCCGCCGTACACCTTGATGCCGAGCTCCTCCGGTTGCACGCGTGCCCGGCGCGACTTCAGGAATTCGGTCAGCTCCGCACGGCGATCCATGCCTTCCAGTATCCAGATCCCCCGGGCCCCCAACCTGGTCCTGCCAGAACCAGGCTCAGCAGACACCTGGGTAAGCCTCGGCGGCCGCTCCAGGATCGGTGCCATGACCAACTTGAGCATTCGCAACGCTGTAGTGACCGGTGCCGCCAGCGGAATCGGCGCCGCGATCGCCACCCAACTGGCCGATGCCGGCGCGTCGGTCGCGCTCGTCGCGCGGCGGCAGGACCGCCTCGACGACCTGGCCGGCAAGCTGGGACCGCGGACGTTCGGCGTCGGGCTGGACGTCACGTCGCAGGAGTCCGTGGACGGCGGTTTGGCGCGGATCCACGAGCGGCTGGAGACCGTCGACCTGGTGGTGAACGCGGCCGGCGTGATGCTGGCCGCGCCGGTCGCCGACGGGCGGCTCGACGACTGGACCCGGATGATCGACACGAACCTGACCGGCGTACTGCGCCTGGTGCGGGCCTTCACGCCGGACCTGATCGCGGCAGCCGGCGCGGGCCGGACCGCGGACCTGGTGAACATCTCGTCGATCGGGGCGCACGTGGTGTTCCCGGGGTACGCCGTGTACGGCGCGACCAAGGCGGCGCTGACCCATCTGTCCGCTTCGCTGCGCGCCGACCTCGCGCCGTACGACGTCCGTGTGACGAACATCGAGCCCGGGCTGACCGACACCGAACTGGCGACGCACCTCGACGCCCCGGGCCAGGACCTGATCGCGTCGATGAACGAGCAGATCGGCCCGCTGCACGCCGACGACATCGCCGACGTGGTGACGTTCGCGGTGAGCCGGCGCCGGGAGCTGAACCTGCGCCAGATCATCGCGCTGCCGACCCGCCAGGCCTGACCTTTGGTGGGGCTACGTCCACCCCCACTGGCGGACTCGCACCACTGCTTCCCGGGCGCCGCGCCGAAAGCATTGAGGACATGCGTACAGTCCTCGAAGAAGTCAGGTCCTGGCATCGTCCGTTGGTGCTGATGGTGCTCGTCATGTCCGGTCTCGTCGCGGTGTCCGGGATCGGTCTGCTGGTCGACGGCCGCGAGATCCTCAACGAGTCCGTGTGGCTGAAGCCGTTCAAGTTCGGCCTGTCGTTCGTGCTGTACGGCGGGACGCTCGCCTGGCTGCTTTCCAAGCTGCGCAAGGCGAAACGCTTCGGCTGGTGGACCGGGACGGTGTTCGCGGTGACCGGGATCGTCGATGTCGGGTTCATCGCCGTCCAGGCCGCGCGCGGCACGTTCAGCCACTTCAACGACAACTCCGACACGTTCAACCAGGTCGGCCAGAAGGTCTTCATGTCCGGTGTCCTGGGTCTGTTCGGCGCGAGCCTCGTGGTCGCGATCATGCTGCTGTTCCAGCGGATCGGTGACCGGCCACTGAATCGGGCGATCCGGGTCGGCCTGGGGCTGGCTGTGGCCGGGATGGCGCTCGCGTTCTACCTGGTCGGTTCGCAGGGTCAGCGGCAGGAGGTCACGGACGCGTACGGGCACCCGGTCACGCTGGCCGGCAGCCACGGCATCGGCGTCGAGGCGGGCGGTCCGGGGATGCCGTTGACGAATTGGAGCACGGTCGGCGGCGACCTGCGGATCCCGCACTTCGTCGGACTGCACGCGATCCACTTCCTGCTGCTCGCGGTCCTGGCGCTGAGCCTGCTCGCCGCCCGCATCGAGTGGCTGCGGCCGGAGCGGGTCCGCAACCGGCTCATCGGCGTCGCGGCCTTCGGCTACACCGGCGTGATGCTCACCGTGACCGTCCAGGCCTTCCGGGGGCAGGCGCTCATCCACCCGGACGGGCAGACGCTGGCCATGCTGGGCGGATTCCTGGCCGTCAGTGCCGTGGCACTCGCGGGTGTCATCGCATCCGCCCGCCGGCGTCCCGCCGTACCCGCGCACGCGGCGTCGCGGCAGCCTGTCGGAGCCGGCCGGTCCTGAGACACCCGGCTTCCGCGGCCAGCGGGTTTGAGAGACTCGGGCTATGACTTCCGAGCGTCCTCTGGCCGTGGTGACCGGTGCTAGCAGTGGGATCGGGGCGGCGTCGGCGCGCTACCTCGCCCGCGAAGGTTTCGAGGTGATCTGCGCCGCGCGGCGGCTGGATCGGATCGAGGCGCTGGCCAAGGAGATCGACGGCCGTGCGGTGCAGTGCGATGTGACGTCGGCCGACGACGTCGCCGCGCTGACCGCGGCTGTCGGTGACGAGCTGCAGGTGCTGGTGAACAACGCCGGCGGCGCGTTCGGCTTCGAGCCGGTGGCCGAGGCCGACCTGGATGCCTGGCGGCGGATGTACGAGGTGAACGTGATCGCGGTCGCGGCCGTCACCAAGTCGTTGCTCCCGGCACTGATCGCCGGGCGCGGCACGATCATCGTGATGGGCTCGACGGCCGGCCAGGTCGCCTACGAGGGCGGCGGCGGGTACGTCGCCGCGAAACACGGCGCGAAGGCCGTCGTCGACACGCTCCGCCTCGAGCTGTACGACCAGCCGGTCCGGGTCAGCGAGATCGCGCCCGGCATGGTCCGCAGCGAGGGCTTCGCACTGACCCGCTTCGACGGCGACCAGTCCAGGGCCGACGCCGTGTACGCCGGTGTCCGCGAGCCGCTGACGTCGGAGGACGTCGCCGACATCGTCGCCTGGATCGCCACCCGCCCGGCGCACGTGAACATCGACCGCATCACGGTCCGCCCGCGCGCCCAGGCCGCCCAGCACAAGGTCTTCCGGGAGCAGTAAGAAGCAGTAAACGGTTCACGTGAGCCGTCTCACGGGCAGGGTGCTTGCAATTGCAAGCACCCTGCTAGCACACTGGGGACATGGCCAAGTTGAGTGATCGGGCAGCTGGGGCGGTGGGCTCCCTCGGGGAGTACCTCGCCGAGCAGCGGCGGCAGGCGCAGTTGTCGCTGCGGCAGTTGTCCGACCTGGCCGGAGTGTCGAACCCGTACCTCAGCCAGATCGAGCGCGGCCTGCGGAAACCGTCGGCCGACGTGCTGCAGCAGCTCGCGAAGGCGCTGCGGATCTCCGCGGAGACCCTGTATGTGCGGGCCGGCATCCTCGATCCGGACGAGAGCCAGGAGGGCAAGCAGTCCTCCGGTGTGGTCGACGCCGTCCTGCTCGACCCGGCGTTGAACGAACGGCAGAAGCGTGTGCTGCTGGACGTCTACACGTCGTTCGTCCGCGAGAACACCCCTGCCGAATGACCCCGTACCTGCTGATATCCCGAGGAGAAGCCTGATGGCTACCCGTACGCCTGTTACCCCGTTCTACGCGATCGCCGGCGCCGGCGACCTCGCGGTCGAGAAGGTCCGCGCCGTCGGCGAGGACGTGACCGCCCGGTTCGCCAAGCTGGACCAGAAGACCCTGCAGGCCGAGCTCACCAAGGAGCTGACCAAGGCGCAGGGCGAGCTGACCAAGCGGTTCGAGGCGATCGTCGCCGACGCGCGCACCGCCCCGGCCAAGCTGCGCGAGCTGCCGAAGACCGCGCAGGCCGGTTTCACCGTCGTCCTCGGCCAGGCCGAGGAGACCTACGAGGACCTGGCCGGCCGCGGCAAGGACCTGGTCGAGCGGATCCGCCACCAGAAGGCGACCGAGGACCTGGTCACCTCTGCCAAGACCACCGCGAGCAAGGCCAAGGCCACCCGGACCACCACCCGGAAGACCGCTCAGTCCGCGACCCGGACCGTGAAGGCGACCGCGACCAGCGCCCGCAAGACCGCGAAGGCCGCCACCAAGGCCGCCCAGTCCGCGGCCGACAAGGTCGGCGACTGAAGGTCTCGCCTCACCACAGACAGTGACGATTCGCCCACTTCGCGGTGAATCCTGGGACCGGGCGGTCCACAGCTGCGCCTGAGCAGCGGTGGGCCGCCCGGTCTGTCGGTTAGGCTCGTAGCATGATCACCTTCCAGAGCCTGATCCCCGGGTTCGACGATCCGCTGTCGGTCATCTGGTGGGTGCTGCTTGCGATCAAGCTGGTCGCGCTCGCCGACGCCGTCTTCCGGCCCCGGGCGGTCTTCATCGCCGCCGACAAACTCACCAAGCCCGGTTGGGTGCTGATCCTGACCGTGTTCACCCTCAGCCAGGTGTTCCAGGGCTGGCTGAGCTTCTTCGGCCTGATCGGCATCGTCGCCTCGGCCGTCTACCTCGTCGACGCCCGCCCCGCCCTTCGCGCCGCCACCGGCCGAGGCCGCGGCGGCTGGGGCGCGCTCCGCCGCCGCCGGGGCCCCCGCCCGCTCTGACCTACGAGCGGTAGACGATGACCTTGTCGCCGACGTGGACCTCGTCGAAGAGGATCTTGATCTTGGCGAGGTCGCGGACGTTGACGCAGCCGTGCGACGCGCCGTTGTAGCCGCGGGCCGCGAAGTCTGACGAGTAGTGCACGGCCTGGCCGCCGCTGAAGAACATCGCGTACGGCATCTTCGAGTCGTACAGCTTCGAGACGTGGTTGCGGCTCTTCCAGCCGACCGTGAAGCTGCCCTCGCGGGTCGCGGTCTTCACGGCGCCGAACCGGACGTCCAGCTGCATCTTGACCACGCCGTCCACGACGTACCGCAGCTTGCGGCTGGTCTTGTCGATGCAGAGCGCCACCCCGGTCGCGCAGCGCGCGTCGAGCGTCTTGCCGTTCACCACCGGCACCGGCGGGTACAGCTCGGTCTGCGTCGGCTCGTGGGTGAGCTTGACGAGCTGGTCCCACGTGTTCTGGTCGACGTACCCGAGCGCCGGGATCCCGTGCGCCTTCTGGAACTTCTTCACCGCGGACCGGGTCATGGTGCCGAACTCGTTGTCCAGGTAGCGCTTCTCGAGCACCTTGAGCTGCACCAGCCGCGCCTCGACCTTGCGCACGTTCACGCCGGAGGAGCCGTTCTTCCACAGCGCCTTCGGGTAGATCGGCAGCTCGCCGCTGACCTCGAACGGCACCGTCTTCAGGTCCTGCGGGGCCGCGGTCGCGCTGGTTCCGGAACTCAGGAGTGCAGCAATCGTGCCCGCGACGACCAGCCCGCTCAGCACCTTGCGAATCATGAGCCCACGCATCGGACAAACCCCTCCGGTAGCCCCGTTCCTACACTTGTAGGACGTCCTCACAGCCATTTCGGTTGGCCCAGCGTACCTGGAGGATGACCGCATGGAGACCGTTGTCGACACTGTGAACCTGGGCACGCCGATCGCCTACCGCTCGGCCGGCAGCGGGCGTCCGGTGGTGTTCCTGCACGGCAACCCGACGTCGTCGTACCTGTGGCGGAACGTTCTCGGCCCGGTCTCCGCGATCGCCCGCTGTATCGCGCCGGACCTGGTGGGGATGGGCGGATCAGGCCCGTCGGACGCGGACGCGAGCCTGCGATACCGGTTCGTCGACCATCGGCGCTACGTCGACGCGTTCCTCGAGGCACTCGGGCTGACGGACGACGTGATCCTGGTCGGCCACGACTGGGGCGGCGTGCTCGCGGTCGATTGGGCCCGGCGTCACCCGCACGCCGTTCGCGGGATCGCCTACCTCGAGACGCTCGTCGCACCGGTCACCTGGGACAGCCCGAACGCTCCCGCTCCGGAGCTGTTCCGCAGACTCCGGAGCCCGGAGGGTGAGCAGCTCGTGCTGACGGACAACATCTTCGTCGAGACAGTGTTGCCGAGCGGCACGCTGCGCGAGCTGACCGGCGACGAACTGGCGCAGTACCGAGCGCCGTACGTCGAGCCCGGGGAGAGCCGACGTCCGATGCTGACCTGGTCCCGGGAGATTCCGATCGACGGCGTCCCGGGCGACGTCCACGACATCGTCGCGGCGAATGCCGAGTGGATGGGCACGTCGCGGGTACCGAAGCTGTTCGTGAACGCCGATCCGGGTGCCCTGCTGAACGGACCGCTGCGCGAGCAGTGCCGCCGTTGGCCGAACCAACGGGAGGTGACGGTCGCCGGACTGCACTTCCTGCCCGAGGACTCGGCGACGGAGATCTCCGCCGCGCTCCTCGACTGGATCCCCACCGTGTGAAGGATGGAGCTGCCCATGGAGATCGTGCTGAGCACCGCCGACATCACCACGGTGCCCGCGGACGCGATCGTGAACGCCGCTCACCACGCTCTGCGCGGCGGCGGTGGCGTCGACGGCGCGATCCACC
This sequence comes from Kribbella sp. NPDC004138, assembly GCF_053603655.1. Classification (NCBI taxonomy): domain Bacteria; kingdom Bacillati; phylum Actinomycetota; class Actinomycetes; order Propionibacteriales; family Kribbellaceae; genus Kribbella; species Kribbella sp. NPDC004138. Next base: position 108,587 of record NZ_JBSGFZ010000001.1, on the reverse strand, counting down.
GGGCCGGCGGCCGCGAGATCCTCGACGAGCTCATCGAGCGGTACCCGAACGGCACGCCGACCGGTACGGCGGTCTGGACCACAGCCGGTGCGCTGCCGGCGTCGTACGTGATCCATGTCGTCGGGCCGAACTACACCGCCGGCCAACGGGATCCCGCGCTGCTCGAGTCCTGCTACCGCAACGCACTGCGGATCGCGGACGAGCTCGGGGTGCGGACGATGGCGCTGCCCGCGGTCTCGGCCGGGATCTACGGCTGGCCGGCACAGTCGGCGGCCGACATCGCCGTACAGACGGTGCGCCGGACGCCGAGCAGCGTCGTCAAGGCCACCTTCTGCCTGGTGGAACCGCGGCTCTACAAGGCCTTCCAGAACGCGACAGCGGCCGGGGACTAGCTCCCCGGCCGCTGTCGGTACGCCGATCTCACTTGCTGTAGACGACCACCCGGTCGCCGACCTTCACCCGGGCGAAGATCCAGGCGATCTTCTTCTTGTCACGGACGTTCGCACAGCCGTGCGAGGCGCCGTTGTAGCCGCGAGCCTTGAAGTCCGACGAGTAGTGCACCGCCTGGCCGCCGCTGAAGAACATCGCGTACGGCATCTTGGTGTGGTACAGCGACGAGACGTGGTTCTTCGACTTGCGGTAGACGCGGAACACGCCGTTCCGCGTCGGGGTCTTGCTGGAGCCGAACCGCACGTCCAGCACCTGCACCGGCTTGCCGTTCACCATGTAGACCAGCTTGCGGGTCTTCTTGTTGATGCACAGCACCCGCCCCTTGGTGATGCAGCGGCTGTCGATGCGGTACTTCGCGATGAGCTTGCTGGTCGAGGTCGCCTTCGCCGTCGCGGCCGCGGCCCTCGGCGGCAGACCGACCGGAGCCGGAGCCGTCGTCGATTTCTGCGCCGACGTCGCGACCTGCGGCGCGGCCTCAGCCGTAGTGGTCGCCGACAGTGCGCCGACGCCCACGAACGCGGCGGCCGTCAGGGTTGCGCCGAACTTACGCAGAATGCCCATGTTTCCCTTGTCCTTCCCCCAAAGAGTGCTTCCACAAGACAGACGTCGCTACTTCACGTCTGGTTGGTAACGAATCAAAACTTTCTTCCCCGCCACTGACCGAGAAATGAGTATCACACCGACGGAGCCGTGTGCGCGCTCCGTCGGCGACCGTTTCCAGTTCGTGTTCTAGGAGGCCAGCGCCCGCAGCCGGCGCAGGACCTCCGGGGCGCCCAGCGCCTGCGCGGTCGCGTGCAGGTCGGGGCTTCGGGTGGCACCGGTGATCGCGACCCGGACGAGCTGCGAGGCCTCGCGGATCGAGCCCACGTACGCGTCCGGATCCTTCTTGTATTCCTTGGCGTTCGGCGCGAACCGGTGCTTGCCGGCGAGGGTACGGATCTGGTCGAACCACTCCTGCGGGTCGTCCAGATGCTCGTAGTTCTCCACCAGGTCCGTGGCGAACGCGGTCACCACGTCCGCGGCCACCCCGAGCGGAACCAGCCGTTCGTCGGACGGCCCGTCGACCGGGACGAACAGCTCGGGGAAGAAGAAGCCGTACGCCGGGCGGAAGTCCGACCACTTGCGCAGGTCCTTGCGCGGGTTGTCGACCCCGTCCCGCTCGACCGCCAGCGCCCGCAACGCCAGCTCCTTCTCGTTGTCCAGCACGGGAACGAGGTCCGCGTCGTACTCCACCGCCCAGGCCCGGACTGCCTCGAGGATCTGGGGCCCGCTCAGCGTCGCGATGTGGTCGGCGCTGATGTCCTCCAGCTTCACCAGGTCCACGAGCGGACCGGCGACACCGCACTGGCCCAGGTCGATCGGCGTCGACAGCGCCTCGGCCAGCGGCATCTCGGCGAGCCGGCCGTTGGCCAAGCCACGCAGGTAGTACAGCACCGCGTCGGCCGGGTAGCCCGCGCCGATGTAGAAGTCCACCCCGGCCTCGGGGTCCTTGCGCTTCGACAGCTTCCGCTTGCCGCCCGGGATCTGCTTCATCAGCGGCGCGATGTGCGCATACGTGATCGGGTCGAACTCGAGCGCCGCGAACAGCTGCTGGTGCAGCGGCACCGAGGAGATCCACTCGTCGCCGCGAATCACCAGATTCACCCGCATCAGGTGGTCGTCGACCGCGTGCGCGAAGTGGTACGTCGGCAGCCGCGGCGACAGGTCCGAGGCTTTCAGGATCACCGCGTCGTTGCGGTTCGCCTCGTGCTCGAGCCGGCCGCGGATCGCGTCCACGAAGCTGGTCCGCGTCTCGCCTTCAGGTGCCCGGAAGCGCACGACGTACGGCGCACCTTCGGCGAGCTTGGCCGCGACGTCGGACGGGTCCGCGTCGCGCCAGATCGCCCACTTGCCGTAGTACCCGGTCGGGACCTTCGAGGCCTGCTGGCGGGCGGTGATGTCGGCCAGCTCGTCCTTGGTGGCGAAGCACAGGTACGCCTTGCCCTGGCGGAGCAGATGCCGCACGTACGTCAGGTAGATCTGCTCGCGCTGCGACTGCAGGTACGGCCCGTACGAGCCGTGGTCGCGGTCCTCGTCGGAGCTGATGCCGAAGTACTCGAAGGCACGCGCGAACTGCTCGAGCGCACCCTCGACCTCACGGGACTGGTCGGTGTCCTCGACGCGGACCAGGTACACCCCGCCGGTGTTCGACGAGATGTCCCGGTCGATCATGCCGACGTAGACGCCGCCGATGTGGATGAAACCGGTCGGCGAGGGGCCGAGGCGGGTGACCTTGGCCCCCTCCGGCAGCTGCCGGAGGGGATACCGGTCCTCCCAGTGCTGCGACTCCGGAAGGTCGGTCGGGAACAGCCCGTCGATCACAGCACGATCCAGCATCTCTCAGCTCTTCGTCTTGCGACCGAGCTTCGCGCGCTCGATCTGGGTGAGGGCGACCTTGCGCATCCGGATCGCGTCCGGCGTGACCTCGACGCACTCGTCCTCGCGGCAGAACTCCAGCGACTGCTCGAGCGACAGCTTCCGGGCCGGCACCAGCTTCTCGAACTCGTCCGCGTTCGAGCGGACGTTCGTCATCTTCTTTTCCTTGGTGATGTTCACGTCCATGTCGTCGGAGCGCGAGTTCTCGCCGACGATCATGCCCTCGTACACCTCGGTGGCCGGCTCCACGAACATGGTGCCGCGCTCCTGCAGGTTGATCATCGCGTACGACGTGGCCGCGCCGGCCCGGTCGGACACGAGCGAACCGGACGGCCGCGTGCGCAGCTCACCGAACCACGGCTCGTACCCCTCGAAGACGTGGTGCGCGATGCCGGTACCGCGGGTGTCGGTGAGGAACTCGGTGCGGAACCCGATCAGCCCGCGGGCCGGGACCAGGAACTCCATCCGGACCCAGCCGGTGCCGTGGTTGGTCATCTGCTCCATCCGGCCCTTCCGGACCGCGAGCAGCTGGGTGACCGTGCCGAGGTACTCCTCCGGGCAGTCGATCGTCAGCCGCTCGACCGGCTCGTGCCGCTTGCCGTCGATCTCGCGGGTGACCACCTGCGGCTTGCCGACGGTCAGCTCGTAGCCCTCGCGGCGCATCTGCTCGACCAGGATGGCCAGCGCGAGCTCACCACGACCCTGCACTTCCCAGGCGTCCGGACGCTCGGTCGGCAGCACCTTCAGCGACACGTTGCCGACCAACTCGCGGTCGAGCCGGTCCTTGACCAGCCGCGCGGTCACCTTGGTGCCCTTGACCCGGCCGGCCAGCGGCGAGGTGTTGGTGCCGATCGTCATCGAGATGGCCGGCTCGTCCACGGTGATCAGCGGCAGCGGCTTCGGGTTGTCCGGGTCGGTCAGGGTGTCGCCGATCATGATCTCCGGAATGCCGGCGATCGCGACGATGTCACCCGGGCCGGCCGAGTCGCCCGGGACGCGCTCGAGCGCCTCGGTGACCAGCAGTTCGGTGATCTTGACCTTCTGGATCGAGCCGTCGTGGCGGCACCAGGCCACCTGGGAGCCCTTCTTCAGCGTGCCTTCGTGCACGCGGACCAGCGCGAGCCGGCCGAGGAACGGCGAGGCGTCCAGGTTCGTCACGTGTGCCTGCAGCGGCGCGTCCTCGGTGTACTCCGGGGCCGGGACGTTGTTCAGGATCGTCTCGAACAGCGGCTCGAGGTCCTCCGAATCCGGCATCCCGCCGTCGGCGGGCTGGTTCAGCGAGGCGCGGCCGGCCCGGGCCGAGGCGTAGACGACCGGGAAGTCCAGGGCGGACTGGTCGGCGTCGTGGTCGAGCAGGTCGAGGAACAGCTCGTACGTCTCGTCGACGACCTCGGCGATCCGGGCGTCCGGTCGGTCGACCTTGTTGACCACCAGGATCACCGGCATCTGCCGGGCCAGCGCCTTGCGGAGCACGAAGCGGGTCTGCGGCAGCGGGCCCTCGGAGGCGTCCACGAGCAGCACGATCGCGTCCACCATCGACAGGCCGCGCTCGACCTCGCCGCCGAAGTCGGCGTGGCCGGGGGTGTCGATGATGTTGATCGTCATCTGCTCGCCGTTGGCCATCTTGTGCCGGACGGCGGTGTTCTTGGCGAGGATCGTGATGCCCTTCTCACGCTCCAGGTCACCGGAGTCCATCGCCCGCTCGTCCACGTGCTGGTGGGCTCCGAAGGCGCCGGACTGCCACAGCATCGCGTCGACGAGGGTGGTCTTCCCGTGGTCGACGTGGGCCACGATCGCGACGTTGCGCAGGTCGTTACGGACAGGCATGAAGGAGCGCTCCAAGTCATCGATGGGTGTTAGGCGGTGGCTACGGCTGGTTTCACGTGCCACTCGACACAGGGCGCAGCCCTCACATCCTACCCGTCACAGATCGTGTCCCACGAATCGGGCAAGCCCTTTACATTCGTTGACTGGACGTCCAGTCTATAAGCGGCGCCTGGGGAGGGGCCGCAACAACGGGGGGTCAGCCCGGGGCGCCGGGCACGTGAATGAGGGGTTGCCCGGCGCTTCAGGCTTCGACCTTCGGAAGAGGAATTCGTGCCGCGATCGGCCACCGTCAATCAGGAACTGCGGGAACGCTCCCGCGAACGGATCCTGGCCGCGGCCCTGGAAACTTTCGCCGCGAAGGGCTACGAGGCCGCGTCGATCTCCGACGTCACGACCGCCGCGGGCGTCTCCCGCGGCCTGGTGTCGTACTACTTCGCCACCAAGGAACAACTGGCCGCCGAGCTCCTGGACCGCTGGCTGGACGGCATCGCCGGCCTGTTGTCCATCCAGGGAACTCCTGATGAACGTCTGGCCGGCATCATCGACGGCGCGCTGATGGCCGCCGCGACCACACTGCCGATCCAGCGGCTGGCGATCACGCTGATGATGCAGCCCAGCACCCACGACGTCTTCGCCCGCGTCGAGCAGGCCAAGTCCGATCGGCTGTCCCTGGTCGAGGATGCCATCCGCGACGTCTTCGCGGCCCGCGACGCCGCCGACCCGGCGATCGAGGAGATGTTGCTCAGAGCAACCTTGGAGGGCGTGACCGTCAAGCTCGCGATCTACCGCGAGACCTTCCCGCTCGAGGACATGCGCCGCCGCCTGTACGCCGGGTACGACCTGCCCGCCCCCGCCGTACCGCTGCCGATCACGTCACCCCCGGTCGACCGCCTGCGCGCCAAATAGCCCCGGCGGGTCAGGCGAAAGTCGGGGCGTGCGGCCGGACCGCGCCGACCACTGCGTCGCCGCCGGTGAGGTCGAAGTGCAGGTGGTTCTCGATCGTCTCGTTGGTGATGCCGAGACGCTGGAGGGTCGCCGCCATCACGACCTTGCGGGCGCGCGGCGTACCGTCCTCGAGCTTCAGCGCGATCCCGGTACCGTCCGCGAGACCGACGGCGTACACGCCCTCCGCACCGGCCTTGCAGAACAGGCCGTTGACGGCCCGCATCAGCTCGGCCTCGTCACGCGTACTCCCGCTGGCGTACTCCGGGTACGCCCGGAACGCGTCGGCGATCCGGCCTTCGGGCGTGTCCGCGGCCGCGCCGGCGAAGCGTCCGAAGGACCGCGCCAGGCCGGCCAGCGTCAGCGCGAAGATCGGTGCACCGCAACCGTCCACCGCGACGTGCGAGACCTGCTCGCCCGCGGTGTCCTCGATCGCGGTCCGGATCTCCTTCTGCAGGGGGTGATCCGGCGAGCGGTAGTCCTCGAGCGACCAGCCGTTGAGCTTGCTGGTCAGCAGCATCGCGGCGTGCTTGCCGGAGCAGTTCATCACGATCCGCTCCTTGCCGTGACCGCCGCGCACCCAGGCGTCCCGGGTGTCGTCGTCCAGCGGGTACGCGACCGGCGTCCGCAACGCCGACTCCTCGAGCCCGGCCTCCGCGAGGATCTTCCGGACACCATCCAGGTGGAACTGCTCACCGGAGTGCGACGCGCCCGCGAGCGCGAGCAGCTCGTCGGTCAGCGGCAGACCGCGGCGGAGCATGCCGAGGGCCTGCATCGGCTTGTTGGACGAGCGCGGGAACATCGGCTGGTCCACGACGCCGACGGCCCAGTCGACGGTGCCGTCGGGGTTGGTCACCACGACGGAGCCGCGGTGGTGGCCTTCGACGAAGTCGCTGCGGACGACGTCGGCCAGGAGCACAGGTTCGGTCACGGCTGAACTGTACAGGTGCAAAACGCCGTGTTGCGAATGATTCCCCTCACAAACGCGAGCGGACGTGCAGGCCGGCCTCGGGGTCGACCAGGAGCTCCTGTGTGGCGGTCACCGTGGGCTGGTCCTCGGCGACGATCTCCAGCACGGCCTCGGGGTCCACGTTGCGCTTGACCAGGGCGAGGGCGATCGGGCCGAGCTCGTGGTGACGGGCGGCGGAGCCGATGAAACCGACCTGCTTGTCGCCGGCCTTGACGGCGTACCCATGCGCCGGGAGGTGGTCGACCGAACCGTCCAGGTGCAGCAGCACGAGGCGGCGCGGCGGGCGGCCGAGGTTGTGCACCCGGGCCACCGTCTCCTGGCCGCGGTAGCAGCCCTTGTTGAGGTGTACGCCGACGCCGAGCCAACCCAGCTCGTTCGGGATCGCGCGCTCGTCGGTGTCCAGCCCGAAGCGCGGGTGGCCCGCCTCGATCCGCAACGCCTCATAGGCCCACACCCCGGCCGCCGGGCCCTCCAGACCAGCCAGCTCGGCCCGCGGCAGGAACACCTCGTGACCGCCGAGCGAGTCCTCGCCGCTGCGGGTCAGGCGGTCACCTTGAGCAGGGCCTGACTTCCAGATGATCGCGTAGTCGTCCGTCACATCGGTGATCTCGACGCGCGACATGAACACCATCTTCTGCAGCCATTCCACCAGCGCAGCCGCCGCGCCCGGCTCCGTGTGCAACCAGAACGTCTCGCCGTTGTCCACGCCGTACATGACGTGCTCCACGTGGCCCGTCGGCGACAGCAGCAGCGCCGTCGTCGACGTCCCCGGCTTGAGACCCTCGAAGTACTGCGTGGTCAGCGCGTGCAGCCAGGTGAGCCGGTCCGGGCCGGTGATCGTGACCACGTCGCGGTGCGACAGGTCGACGAACGCCTCACCGGCGACCAGCGCCCGCTGCTCGCGCAAGTCGGAGCCGTAGTGCGCCGCGACACCGGCGTCGAGTCCGTCGGCCTCGACCGCGCCGGGCCGGTCCAGTAGGGGGCTGCGCTTGCGTGACATGTCACCAGAGTACGTCGAGCGGCGTACGGCGAACGCCTCCCGTCGTGGGATGTGGACAGACCCCCTGCCCGGAGACGCTGTGAGTACGACAGGCGAAGGGAGCAGGGTGATGAACGACAAGCAGTTCCGGTTCGGTGTGGTCGGCAGTCCGACGACCGGTTCGGAGTGGATCAAGACGGTTCGGCAGGCGGCGGACCTCGGGTACTCGACCGTGCTGATGCCCGACGGGCTGCAGTTGCCGTCACCGTTCCCGTCGCTGGCGATGGCCGCCGCGGTCGCGGACGTCCGGGTCGGCACGTTCGTCGCGGCCGCTCCGTTGCGTACGCCGCGGGCCGCCGCGTGGGAGGCGCACACGCTGACCGTGCTCACCGACGGCCGGTTCGAGTTCGGCATCGGCACCGGGCGGCCGGTCGCCGAGCAGCAGACGGCCGAGCTCGGCCTGCCGTGGGGATCGGCCAAGGAGCGCCGCGATCAGGTGCGCCAGACGCTCGACCACCTGCAGCAGCTCGACGGCGACCGCCGTACGCCGATCATGCTGGCCGCCGGTGGCCCGCGAGCGCTCGCCCTGGCGGCCGCCCGCGCCGACATCGTGTCGCTGGCGAAGGACGCGATGACGCCGCGCGCGGAGGTCGCTCAGCTGGTCCGGGACCTGCGGGAGCTGGCCGGTTCGCGGGCGGACGACATCGAGCTGGCGATGAACCTGTTCGCCGCCGGGACCCGCGAGCTGCCGCCGTGGACCAAGCGCGCGGCCGGCGTCGAGCCCGAGGTGCTGGAGGCGAGCGACTCGCTGATGATGCTGCGCGGTACGCCGCAGGAGATGGCCGACGAACTGCAGCGCCGCCGGGACGAGTTCGGCACGTCGTACATCAGCATCAACGCGACGTACCTCGAGGACCTCGCCCCGGTCGTCCAGCTGCTGAACGGCAAGTAGGCCTGCAGCTCGACAGTACGTATAGGCCCACTGCGCGTCACGCCAAGCGGGGGCACAGGCCGGCAGCGGCAGTAGTGGACGCATACGTACTGTCGAGCTGCAGACAGCGCGCTGCCCGCCGGTCTGTGGCCCGGCGGGCAGCGCTTGGAGGGGTGGGAAGGTGGCTAGTGACCGGCCGGCGCGTCGCCGACCGGGGCGGTGAGCGGGACGTCGCCGGCGTGGGTGTCGCCGGCGGCGAAGGCGACCTCGTCGAACGGGTCCTCACCGGCGAACACCTGGCGGGCCTGTTCCTTGTCGAACTCGCCGACCCAGTGGCCGACCAGCACGGTCGCGACCGCGTTGCCGGCGAAGTTCGTCAGCGCCCGGGCCTCGGACATGAACCGGTCGATGCCGACGATCAGGCCGACGCCGTCGACCAGGTCCGGGCGGTGCGACTGCAGACCGCCGGCCAGCGTGGCCAGACCGGCTCCAGTGACGCCGGCAGCGCCCTTCGACGCGACGATCATGAACAACAGCAGGGAAATCTGCTGACCGATCGAGAACGGCTGATCCATCGCCTCCGCGATGAACAGCGACGCCATCGTCAGGTAGATCGCCGTCCCGTCGAGGTTGAACGAGTAGCCGGTCGGGACGGTGATACCGACCACGGACCGGTCGACGCCGAGGTGTTCCATCTTCCCGATCAGCCGGGGCAGTGCGGTCTCCGACGACGAGCTGGACACGATCAGCAGGAACTCCCGGCCGAGGTAGCGCAGCAGCTGGAAGATCGACACCCCGGTGACCATCCGGAGAATGGTGCCCAGGACAACGATCACGAACAGCAGACAGGTGATGTAGAAGGCCAGCATGATCTTGCCGAGACTCACCAGGGCGTCCCAGCCGGTCGCGCCGACCACCGCGGCGATCGCGCCGAACGCGCCGATCGGCGCGGTCCACATGATCATCGACAGGATCTTGAACACCAGCCGCTGGATGTGACCGATGCCGGTCAGGATCGGCTGGCCCTTGGCGCCCATCGCCTGCAGCGCGAAGCCGACGAGCAGCGCGACCAGGACGGTCTGCAGGACCTCGCCCTCGGTCAGCGACGAGAGCAGCGACTTCGGGATGATCCCGAGGATGAATTCCGTCGTGGTCTCGTGCGCCCCGGCGGCCTGCTTCTGGCCGGCCTCGCGGAGCTTGTCGGTCAGGTTCAGTCCGGAGCCCGGCTGCACGAGGTTGCCGACCAGCAGGCCGATCGCGAGCGCGACCGTCGACATCACCAGGAAGTAGACGAGGGCGAGCCCGCCGACCTTGCCGACACTGGCGGCCTGGCGGACCGAGCCGATGCCGAGCACCAGCGTGCAGAAGATGATCGGGCTGATCAGCATCTTGATCAGGTTCACGAACCCGGTGCCGAGCGGTTTCAGCTCGACAGCGAAGTCCGGGAACAGGAACCCGACACCGATGCCGAGCAGGACGGCGACGATGACGGCGATGTAGAGGAAATGGGTCCGGTCGTTGCGCACCGGAGTCGGGCGGGGTTCGGTCGGGCTCGACATGGTCGGGACTCCCTGTATCGGCCTGGCGGAGGGGTGTTCGAGTAACTGTGACGTGACGCACAGGAGAACCGCGCATTTCGTTCATATCGTTCGCCCATATCGTTCGCCGCGTCGTTCGCCGCGTGAAGTCGGGGCAGACTGTTCGCCATGAAACGTCGGCCGTGGGAGTTGCGCCGCCAGGTTCTCTGGCTGCAGACCGTCACGGTCACCGTACTGATCGCGATGGTGTGGATCGTGATGGTCAGCCGCTCCCGCGCCCAGGCGTTGCGCGACCACGCCGCGAGCGGGATCCCCGTCCCCGGCTGGTGGGAGCTGGCCCGGCTCGACCTCCGTTCGATGCTCGGTATCGCCAGTCTGATGCTCGGGGTCGCGATCGCCGGCAACGCGCTCGTCACCTGGCGGGTCCGGCGAGCCACCCGCGGCGTGGGTACGCAGTCGCTGGCACGGATGCTCGACTTCTACGAGGGCGTGCTGCACGCGGCGCGCGAAGGGCTGATCCTGCTGGATCTTCACGGCCGGGTCCAGCTCGCGAACGACGAGGCGCTGACGCTGCTCGGGCTGCGCGCCGTCGATCCCGGTACGCCGTTGGAGGAGCTCAACCTCGGCGCTCCGTTGGCCGAGCTGCTCGCGACCGGGCGGACGGCGTACGACGAGCTGCACCTGGGCGCGCGGGGCGTCGTGGTCGTGAACCAGCAGCCGTCCGGGCGCGGGCGGATCGTCACGCTGCGGGACCACACCCAGCTACAGCGGTTGCTCGGCGAGCTGGACGCCGTACGCAGCCTGGCGGAATCCCTGCAGGCACAGAACCACGAGGCGTCGAACCGGCTGCACACCGTCGTCAGCCTGATCGAGATCGGGAAGCCGGAACGGGCCCGGGAGTTCGCGGTGTCGGAGCTGCAGTTCGCCCAGGCGATGACGGACCGCGTCGTCGGCACGGTCGGAGACCCGGTCCTCGCGTCGCTGCTGCTGGCAAAGCTGGCGCAGGCCCAGGAGCGCGGCGTCGTCCTGACCCTCGATCTCGGGCAGGAGGCGCTGAACACCCGGCTGCCGGCGCAGGATGTCGTGACCGTCGTCGGAAACCTGCTGGACAACGCCATCGAGGCCGCGCGCGGCGGCCCGGCGCCGCGGAAAGTCGAGTTCCGGGCCGCGACCACCGCGGACGCCGTCGACCTGATCGTGACGAACACCGCCGCCGAGCTGGGATCGGTCGAGCTGGCGCACATGTTCGAGCGCGGCTGGACGACCAAGGCCGAGCCGGGCCACGGGCTGGGGCTCGTGCTGGTGCGCAGCACGGTCGAGCGGTGGCAAGGTTCACTCATGGTGGATCCGGATTCCGAGCTGGACGACGTACCGGCGCTGACCGTGCGGGTGCGATTGCCGCGGGCGGTGGGCGCCAGTGCCTGACCTGCGGGTCCTCGTCGTCGAGGACGACCCGGTCGCCGCGGAGGCCCATCGCACGTACGTCGAACGGCTGACCGGGTTCACCTGCGTCGGAATCGCCGGTACGGCGGGGCGTGCGCTGCAGGTGCTCGCGCGCGGCGACGTCGACGTCGTACTGCTCGACATGCACCTCCCGGACGGGCACGGGCTGGACATCGTCCGCCGAATGCGGGCCCTCGGCAACCAAACGGACGTGGTCGCGGTGACGGCGGCCCGCGAGGTCGCGGCCGTGCAGGCGGCGGCGCGGATCGGCGTCGTGCAGTACGTGCTGAAGCCGTTCGCGTTCGAGACGTTGCGGGACCGGTTGACGGCGTACGCGAGACAGCGGCGGGCCGCCGCGCTCGGCGAGGTCGTCGCGGATCAGGAGGAAGTCGACCGGTTGTTGCACCCGGCAACCGTCTCGTCCGTGCCCAAGGGCCTGGCCGGCGGCGTACTCGACCGCGTCGTCCAGCTGCTCGCGAACCGTGAAGGGTGGACCGCCGAAGAGGTCGCGACCTCGCTCGGCACCTCTCGCATCACCGCGCGGCGCTACCTCGAGCACCTGGCCGACCAGGGGCAGGCGCTGCGGACCCAGCGCTACGACGGGCGCAGCGGACGGCCGAAGGTCGAGTACTCCTGGGTGGCCGAGAGTTAGGAGCGGACGAGCGTCGCCCACAGGTGCGGCTGCAGCGCCTGGCCTTCGGCGGCCATGTCGTACGCCCAGAGGAGCTCGCCGTTGACGAGACCGTACAGCCGGTGCCCGGCGGTGACTTCCTTCGCGGTCACGGTGCGGGCCACGACATCGGTCTGCAGCTCGATCTTCGCGCCGTCGATGTCGCCGTACCAGATCTCGGCGATACCGGTCGGGTGCGCCAGGATGACCTCGACCTTGTTGTCCGGCTGCGGCCGCCAGAACCCGGTCTCGACGGCGAGCGGACGCTCCTTGGTGCCGTCCTCGCCGACCACGAACGTCTGGCTCACATAATGCAGGTACGGCTTGCCGTTGTGGGTGAAGTCGATCTGCTGCCCGAACTCGAACTTCTCGATCGTCGGGTAGTCACCGTGCCCGCGGCCCTCCCAGCGGCCGAGCAGCCACGCGAGCGGGATCAGGTCCGGGTGCAGGTCCTGCGGGATCTCGAACGGCATGCGATCACTCAGTTCGCACTGCGGCCGCGGTACAGCCGGTAGACGACGAACGCCGAGAACCAGCCCATGAACACACAGACCAGAACCAGCAACGTGGTGAAGACGACATGCAGCACGCTGGTCAGTCTAGAGGATGCGTACGCCGGTCCTCGCCCGGCTCCACCGTGACATCCCGCACGCCCGTCTCGGCTACGGTGGCGTGATGCCCCGCACGCTGGTGATCAAACTGACCGCAGGCGCCAAGGAACCCGAACGCGCCAACCAGGCCCTCACCGTCGCCGCCACCGCCGTCGCGTCCGGCGCCACAGTCTCCCTGTGGCTGACCGGCGAGGCCGTCTGGTTCGCCGTCCCCGGCCGCGCCGAAACCGTCGAACTCCCCCACGCCGCGCCCCTCACCGACCTCCTGACCGCAGTCCTGGAAGGCGGCCAACTCACGGTCTGCACCCAATGCGCCAAACGCCGCTCCCTCACCGAAGCCGACCTACACCCCGGCACCCGAATCGCCGGCGCCCCCGCCTTCACCGAAGAAATCCTGACGGACAACACCCAGGCAATCGTCTACTAGCCTCACCACGCCTTGGTGAGGGCGTGGGCGGGGTAGTCGTGCAGCCCGACACACAGGCAGCCGGCTCAGGTCGGCGTACGCACGTGGCGCCCGGCGGCCGGGCGGAGGTGAGGGCGCGTGAGGCAGACGTCCAGCACCCGACGTGCCCACGGGCGACCAGCATCCCCACACACACGCAGCCGGCTCAGGTCGGCGTACGCACGTGGCGCCCGGGTCGGGGCCCGGTGTACGCCCGTGCCGCGCAGGCGCACCGCGGCGGCGCATACGTCACGGCCGCGCCCCCACCGACGCGCGTGCCCGGCAGACGGCGCGGCCGCAGGCCACCAACCACCCGGCGCAGTGGCCACGGATGGTACGGGCCAGTCAGCCGGTGACGGCGTCCATTCGCAGCACAGCACAGAGCACCTGCCACAGGCGCCCGGCGAGGGCAGCAGGCGGACGGCGGAGGCAGGCGGACAGCTCGGGACACATGTCGCCTCACACGCCGCCCGACCAAGGCCAGCGGACATCGTGGCCGCGTGCCACCACCCCACCCGAGGCCAACGGGCGGTACGAGGTAGTCAGCCAGGTACGGCGTACGCACGCGGCACAGCACTCGTCATAGGCCCGGCGTACGGCGGCACTAGGCGCGGGTGGCGCGCAGGTGCCGGCGTGTGCGGGTGGCCGCGCCGGTGCCGGTTGTAGGGGGTAGTAGGCGCGGGGCGATGGCTGAAGTGGCGGCTGGCGTTCGTGGGCGCTCAGCTGGTGGGCCCGGCGCGCCTGGGGTGGGGCGCCGGGCGGGGTGGGTTAGCGGCTGCGGCCGCCGTCGTCGCCTCGGCCTCGGTCGGAGCGGGTGCGGTCTTGGTCGCGTTGGGCGGCGGGGGTGCCGGGGCGCTCGGTGGTGGCTACGTTGCCGCCTTCGACCTTGACGGCGCTGAGGGGCTTCTGGTCCTGCCTGATGTGGTCGAGCTGGGCTCGCTCGTCGGGCGGGAGTTGCTGGCCTGGGCCGCTCTTCGGCTGGTTCGCCTGGCGGGCTTCGGCGATCGCCGGGTCCTCCGGCGGGCGCCACTGTGAGCCCTGCACCTCGCTTGTCTGACGGCCATCGGTCTGACCACCCGGGCTCTGGCCGTCCTGCCCGTCCTGGCCGAGGCCGGCGGTCTCGTCGACCGCGGACTGGGAGGCGTTCGCGAGCTGCTGTGTGTCGGGGCCCTTCGCCTGTGAGACCTGGTCGGCTCCCTGCTCACGGCCCTGCACCTGCTGCGTCTGTGTGTCAGCCTGCGGCCCCTCGACCTCCCCAGCCTCCACCTGCTGCCCGTTCAGCTGCTGGCCATTCAACTGCTGCCCGTCCACCTGCTGCCCGTCCACCTGCTGCCCGTCCACCTGCGGAGCCTCAACCTGCTGGGCGTCGACCTGCTGGCCGTTCAACTGCTGGCCGGTGAGCTGCTGACCGTCCTGCCCGAGGTCGGTCCCGTTCTGGTCGAGGTCGGTGCCGTCTTGCTCGAGGTCGGTCCCGTCCTGGTTCAGGTCGGTGCCCTCACGGCCGGTTTCCTCGGCGACGTACGGGCTGACGCCGTCCTGCTCCGCGCTGACGTCCGTGTCCTGGCCGGTGTCCGCGTCGAGGGTGGCGTCTTGCTGCTGATCGTCTTGCGCGAGGTCGGTCTCCTGCGCGCGGTCGGTCGCATCGAGGGCGCCTTCCTCCGCGACGTACGGGCTGACGCCGTCCTGCTCCGCGCTGACGTCCCTGTCCTGACCGGTGTCCGCGTCGAGGGTCGCGTCTTCCTGCTGATCGTCCTGCGCGAGGTCGGACTCCTGCGCGCGGTCGGTCGCATCGAGAGCGCCTTCCTCCGCGACGTACGGGCTGACGCCGTCCTGCTCCGCGCTGACGTCCGTGTCCTGGCCGGAGTCCGCCTCGGTCGACGGGTCGTCCAGTGCGTTGTCGGCTTCCGCGTCGAGGTCCTCGGCGCGGTCTTCGGCGTGGTCTTCGTCCAGGTGGTCGCCGATCTCGTCGGCCGCGATCGTGGCGCCGGCTGCTGCGCCGGCCGCGGTGGCGGGGTCGATGCCGTCCTCGCGGTCGCGCTGCTGGCGGTCCTGCTCCTCGCTCCTGCGGCGGTCCTCGTCGGCCTGCTCCCGCTCGTCCTCGCGGCGCTCGACCCCGTCGTCGACGCCGTCTCCGTCGCGGTCGTTGGCGTCGTCGTTGTCCCGGTCGATCTCGTCGCGGCGCTCGGTCGCGTCGTCGCGGTGGTCCCGGTCGAGGTCGGTGCGGTTCTCGACCCGGTCGTCGATCCCGTCCCGGTCGCGGTCGTTGTTGAGATCCGTGTCCTGCTGCTGGCGCTCCCGCTCGAGATCGCCCTCCAGCTCGCGGTTCTGCCGCTCGAGATCGTCGACCTGCTGCTCGGCCCGCGCGGCTTCGCGCTCGAGCTCGGCGGTCCGGTCCCGGGCGTCGTCGCGCTCGCGGTCAGGGCCCCAGCGGTCCTGGTTGAGCCCGCGCTCGATCGCGGAGCGACGCCGCTGCCCCTTGGTCAGCAACCGCCAGATCTGCTGCCCGCGGACCCGAGCGGTCCGGACGAACTTCCGGAGCTCGGAGACCATGATCCGGAGCAGGTCATCGGCGTCGACTTCCTCAGCCATCAGGCCACCTCGTTGGCATAGACGGAGTACCCGAAGCCGGCGGCGGTGTCGTCCGGTCCCGGCTGGGATGCGTACAGGTGGAACTCGGCGCCCGGCCGGAGCCAGACCGCCAGGTGCCGGCGGCGGCCGCGCCACTCCGGCGGGATGCGCAGGTCGTCACCCGGCCCCACATATACCGGTGGCCCCCAGTAGCGGCGGGCGAGCTCGAGCTGGGTCGGCCAGTGCGCGTCGAGACCTTCCTCGGCGAGCTCCAGCTCCGACGCACCGATCTCGTACGCCGACCAGCCGCTCTGCGGGCTCTCCGGCAGGACCGCGTCGGGCAGCACGAGCATCACCGTCTCGCGCTGGGTGACCAGCCCCCAGGTGTACCGATCCGGGTCGATGTTGCCCGGCGCCCACGGACGCCAGCCGGTGGCGGTGGTGACGCGGTTGACCAGGGCACGGATCGCGTCCATCCCCGTGGCCGGCGGTCCCCAGATCGGTCGCCAGTCGACGACCTCGGCCAGATCCGCCATCGCCCGCTCGTCATCGTCGGACGACCGCTCCTGCGTCTTCACGCCGCCACTCTCCTTCCGTCAAGTTTGCCCAGAGTATGCCCCGATCGGTGCCACCGGCCGACGTACAGACGCAGACCTGTGGATAACTGGTTCCGACGTCGCCGTTCGCGAGCAGTAACCGATGAACGCCGCCAGCACGGCTCCGGCTGCGTTGTAGTGGAATCATGAAGCTTCCGGCACCACCGACGGAGAAGTCGTTCGCGTCGCCGCTGCACCATCCGCGGGTGGCGACCGTCATCGGCCGCTGGCTCGGGACCGCCGTGGCGGTCTGCTTCCTGACCGGGCTCTACAGCCACTTCCTGCAGGACACCCCGAGCTGGCTGCCGATCCCCAGCCGTCCCGCGAACCTGTACCGCGTGACGCAGGGCCTGCACGTACTCAGCGGCATCGTCGCCGTCCCACTGCTACTGGCAAAGCTGTGGACGGTCTATCCGAAGCTGTTCGCGAAGTTCGATCCGAAGGCGATCCGTCCGGCGATCGAGCGGCTGTCGATCCTGGTGCTGGTCTCCTCGATGGCACTTGAACTCTTCATCGGGTTCGTCAACACGCTGCAGTGGTACCCCTGGCCGTTCCCGTTCCGGCAGACGCACTATGCGCTCGCGTGGATCATCGTCGGCGCGCTCCTCGTCCATCTGGCCGTGAAGCTCCCGCTGATTCGCGCGAACTGGCGCCGTACGCCGGAACCCGCGCCCGAGTCACTGCCCGCCGAAACGACCGGCCTGACCCGCCGCGGCCTGTTCCGTACAGTCGCCGGTGCGGCCACGCTCGTCGGCATCACCTCGGTCGGCCAGTCTGCACCGGCGTTCGGCCCCGTCGCCGTCCTCGCGCCGCGCAAGCCGAACGTCGGTCCGCAGGGTCTGCCGGTGAACCGTACGGCGGAAGCCGCCGGAGTGACCGGGATCGACGCGGACTGGCGGTTCACGATCGTGGGCCCACGGCAACTGTCCTACACGCTCGAGGAACTGCGCGCGCTGCCGCAGAGCCGCTCGGACCTGCCGATCGCGTGCGTCGAGGGCTGGAGTCAGGGCGCGCGATGGGAGGGCGTACGGATGCGCGACCTGCTCGCGGCCGCCGGTGCCGCGCCGAACTCGAGAGTGCGGGTCGTGTCGATGGAGAAGGGCGGCTTCTATGCGACCAGTGAACTGCCGGAGGAGTTCGCCGCTGACCCGCTGACGTTGCTGGCGTTACGGCTCAACGGTGCCGAACTCGCACTTGACCACGGGTTTCCGGCGCGGATCATCGCGCCGAATCGGCCCGGGGTGTTGCAGACCAAGTGGGTGCATTCACTGGAGGTCATGACATGAGGTTGCGCATCGGATTCCTGGCTGCCGGCGCGGTGACGGCCCTGTGGGGTGTTTGGGAGTTGATCAGGGCCGTGGACCTTCCAGCTCTGGTGCGGTTGCCGCTCTGGCTGGGCGGAGCCGTGGTGGCAGACGACTTCGTGATCGTGCCACTGACAGTCGGAATCGGCTGGCTGGTGACTCGCTGGTCCGCGGGGCCAGGGCGGCACCGTACGGTCGGCGTGGTGCGGACGACCTTGTTGTACGTCGGAATCACCAGCCTGATCGCCCTGCCGTTGCTGTTACGGCAGGGCACGGGCGCGAATCCGACCGTCCTCCCCCGCGACTATCTGCGCGACTGGTTATTGCTGGAAGCAACGATCGTCGCGGTCGGCTACCTCTGCTTGATGTTCAGGAGGTCGCGGGCCTCGTCCGGTGACATCGGCGGCCGCTGAGCCAGAGTCGCCAGCGCGGCCGCGCGCTCGACCAGCTCGGCGTTGTGCGTGACCGGGTGCCCCTTCGCCAGCGTCAGCGTGTCCTCCATGCCGACACGGAGGTTGCCGCCCTTCGACAGCGCGGCCAGCGCGACCGTCAGCGACGTACGGCCGATGCCGGTGGCGGACCAGGACGTGACCGCGCCCGGCAACGCGTTGACGGCCGCCACGAGCGCGTCCGCCGTACCGGGCATGCCGCCGGGGACACCCATCACCAGGTCGCAGTGCACGCGGCCGCCGTACGGCAGGCCGTGTTTGTCCAACAGCCGGTGCAGCGCGGCGACGTGGCCGAGGTCGAACAGCTCGAACTCCGGGACGACCTCCCGCTCCTGGGTGAGCTGGAAGAGCTGCGTGACGAACGGCCACGGGTTCATGAACACGTCGTCGTCGAAGTTGACCGTGCCCATCGTGAGCGAGCACGAGTCCGGGGCGGCGTCGAGCACCCGGAGACGGTCCTCGTACGGATCGGTGACCGCGCCGCCGGTGGACAGCTGGACGATCAGCGCGGTGTTCTCACGGACGGCGGCGACGGTGTCGGTCAGCCGGCCGAGATCCAGCGTCGGCCGGTGCTCGCCGTCCCGGATGTGGATGTGGATCATCGCCGCTCCCGCGGCCTCGCAGCGCTTCGCGGTCTCGACCAGCTCGTCGAGCGTGGTCGGCAACGCCGGGCAGTCCGCCTTCGCGGTCTCGGCACCGGTGGGAGCAACAGTGATCAGAGTCGACGCCATGGACGAATCCTGCCAGATCGGGTCTCGAAACGGATATTTGCCGGTCGGAGGGTCCGATGACCGGACGATCTCCGGCAGGAGAAGATGTCGCCATGAGAGCCGTAGTACAGCGAGTCAGCCGGGCGTCGGTCACCGTGGACGGCGAGGTGGTCGGGGCGATCGAGGGGCCCGGGCTGGTGGTCCTGCTCGGCGTCACCCATGACGACACCCCCGAGAAGGCCGCCGCGCTGGCCGCCAAGATCTGGACCCTCCGGATCCTCCACGACGAACGCTCCGCGGCCGACGAACAAGCCCCGATCCTGGCCATCAGCCAGTTCACGCTGTACGCCGATACGCGCAAGGGCCGCCGCCCTTCCTGGAGCGCAGCCGCCCCCGGCCCGGTCTCGGAGCCGCTCTACGACTCGTTCTGCGCCGCACTGGAAGCCCTCGGCGCCAAGGTGGAGCGCGGCGTCTTCGGGGCGGACATGCAGGTCACGCTGACCAACGACGGCCCGGTCACGCTCATCCTGGACGCATAACAGAGCCGGCCCCCGGATCCGTGCGGGATCCGGGGGCCAGGATTCTGGGTCGGTGAGGTTCGACTCAGACCATGTCTGCTGAGATCAGCCGACGACACCGGCGGCCGAGTGGCCGACGACGACCTTGGTGTTGAGGCCCTGGACCTCGACGACCAGCGCGTTCACCGAGATGTAGCGCTTCTGCCGCATGACCTGGTTGAAGGTCAGCCGCGCGATGCCCGGGATCTCCAGCGTCTTGTTCTCGCCGGTCGGGACCGCGTAGGTCTTGCCGCCGACCTTGATCGAGGCGATCGTCGAGGACGAGCTCACGCCGGCCTTGCCGTCCTTGGTCTTCCACGCCGACGCCGAGGACTCGACGGCGCCGATGGACAGCGTGCCGACCTTCACGCCCGCGACGTGCGAGGTGAAGTTGATGTACGACTTGCCCTCGCCGATGGCGCCGTTCTTGGTGGTGTAGACACCGCCGACGTAGGCGACCTTCGGGATGTTCAGCTCGCCGACCGCGACCCGGACCGTCTTGCCCTCGGTGCCCTGGCAGGTGGTCTGAAGCGACGTGGCGTCGGAGACGACCAGCTTGTCGGCCGTGGCCTTGGTGCCGTAGGCGTCACCGATGACCAGCGCGGTCGCCGGCTTCGAGATCTCCGCGCGGGTCTTCAGCACCGCGACGTCGACGCCCTGCGGGATGTACTGGTTCTTCACCGTCGCGTGCAGCACGACCGCCTGCGCGTACGAGTAGATGCCGGACGCGGTCTTCACGCCGCCGACACGGTTCAGAACGATGTAGCCCAGGCCCGGGACCGCGACCTTGGTGTTCGGCTTCGGGTTCAGCAGCGACGGCACCGAGATCGCGCCGATCCGCACGCCCGCGAAGGTGGTGCTGCCGGTGTAGGACAGCTGGCCCTTCGAGTACTTCGACGTGGTGGTGGTCTTCACGCCGGTCAGCGTGAGCAGGCTGCCGACGCGGATGTCGGCGGCCACCGCGGTGCTGGTGACGCCGGTACCGCTGGCGTTGTTGAAGCCGTGCGTGTCGGTCTTCACCGAGCGCGCGATCGCCTGCCCGTTCACGTTCGCCGCGGCGATGTCGTTCTTGTCAGCCTTGTTGGCGTCCGTGGTGCAACCGAACTTGCTGATCACCTGCGGGCCACTGTTCGCCAGCCCGGATTGAACATCGGTCCCGTACGAGTAGCCGCTGTAGCCGAAAACCGGCGAGGCGGACGCGGAACCCGAGGTCAGCGCGATCGTAGAAGCCACGCCGACAACCGCCGCAACTCCGACGGCAGCGAGCTTCTTGTATCCGATGCGGGGTCGCATTGACCCCTCCTCCCTGAGTGATGACGTGACCCGCAGCGCGGGTCAGGACACAGACACAACTCAGCCGATTGCGGTAGGTGACGAGCCGACCCCGCTCCGAGACCAAACCGTTACCTTGCCGCTCGCTCCACGAGATTTCCCGGCCACACCCGTAACTCGGCTGCGATGACCGAAACCCCTTGTCGTCTGAGCGATTCCGGACATGCCGAAGGGCCCGGACGCGCAAGGTCCGGGCCCCTCGGTGCTTACTTCAGGGTGGGCCACCTCGGGTGGTGGTGGCACCTTCAGTAACGAACGACTGCTCAGACGGTGACGGCCACTTCCGCAACCTCGCCGTACTGCGCGACCACCTGACGGTCGACCGGGTCGGCCTTCGGGGCCAGCGTGCGCAGCGTCCAGCTGCCCGGGGCCGCGAAGAACCGGAAGTGCCCGGTCGCCGAGGTCGGCACCTCGGCGGTGAACTCACCTCCTGCGTCCAGCAGCCGTACGTACGCGCCGCCGACCGGCTCCTCGCCGCGCAGCACCTGGCCCTGGATCACGGCTTCCTTGTCGACGTCCACGCCCTTGAGGTCGAGGCCGCCCTGCTTAGCTCCGCACATGTGTCACGCCTTTCCGGGCTCGTCGCCGAGGGCAACGGGTACGCCGACCAGCGAACCCCACTCGGTCCAGGATCCGTCGTAGTTCTTCACGTTCGCCTGGCCGAGGATCTCGTGCAGCACGAACCAGGTGTGCGCCGAGCGCTCGCCGATCCGGCAGTAGGCGATGGTGTCCTTGCCGAAGTCCACGCCGGCGTCGGCGTACAGCTGCTTCAGCTCGTCGTCGGCGCGGAACGTGCCGTCGTCGTTGGCCGCCTTGCTCCACGGGATGCTGGCCGCGGTCGGGATGTGGCCCGCACGCTGCGCCTGCTCCTGCGGCAGGTGGGCCGGGGCGAGCAGCCGGCCGGCGTACTCGTCGGGGCTGCGCACGTCGACCAGGTTCTTCACGCCGATGGCGTCCTTGACCTCGTCGCGGAAGGCGCGGATCTCCAGGTTCTGCGGCTGCGCGGTGTACTGGGTGGCCTCGCGCTTGACGACCTCGTCGGTCAGCTCACGGCTGTCGAGCTCCCAGCGCTTGCGGCCACCGTCGAGCAGGCGGACGTCACCGTGGCCGTAGAGCTTGAAGTACCAGTACGCATACGCCGCGAACCAGTTGTTGTTGCCGCCGTACAGCACGACCGTGTCCTCGTTCTTGACACCACGGTCGGACAACAGCGCCTCGAACTGCTCCTTGCTGACGAAGTCGCGCCGGACCGGGTCCTGCAGGTCGTCCTGCCAGTCGATCTTGATCGCGCCGGCGATGTGGCCGGCGTCGTACGCCGAGACGTCTTCGTCGACCTCGATCAGGACAACGCCGTCGTCGAACTTGTGCTCCTCGACCCAGTCGGCCGAGACGAGCGCGGATTCCCTGCTCATGTGTGCTGCCTCTTCTCAGTTGGTAGCGGTGGTTGGCGTACGAATGCGATGGATCAGCAGATAGGCCTCGCAACCGAGGCAGAGCCCGACGGCCGCGTTCACGAACGCGGCGACCAGGGCGAATCCGGTGGCGACCACGCCCAGGACGGTGGCGCCGGTCAGGAACCCGACCAGGCCGACGACCGCGAAGACGAGGCCGACCAACTGGGCGAACCGCGGCGGCGCCGCGTCCTCCAGCTCCTTCGGCGGCCCCAGCCGAGGCCGGACCAGCCGCTTGAACAGCAGCCCGTACGGCGACGCGCCGACGCCGAAGGCGACCGACACCGCGAACACCACGGCCTGCACCGCGAGCGGCCAGGGGTTGTTCAGGACGAGCGTCAGCGCCAGGACGACGGTGGTCACACCCGCGGCGAACCGGAGCCCGCGCGGATCCACCTTGGCTGTCTTTTCGGACATGACGACTCCCGGAGGAGAGGGATGTCGAGCCGGAACCCGCCCGGGTATGCGGGAGGCGACGTACGCGGAACCGTGCTCAGCGACCGGTTCCGCAGCGCTCTGGACGCCGCCTGGTCAGCGGCGTCGACACAGCGACGAGCGCACGCGGCAGTTGTCCACCGCGCGCCGCTTCGTCAGCCAAGTCGTGTAAACCACGCATTGAGACTACGGAACCCGGGCGGACCCACCACCCGTGGTCCCATCACATGAGACAACTGATCAAATCGTGGACGGCCCGTGCGTCAGACCCGGACCACGTTGGTGCCGGCGACCTTGTCGTGCAGCGCCTGCTTCTTGTCGTCCCAGAGCGGCCAGAGGTAGTTGAGCAGGATGGCCAGCGAGGCGAAGATGCCGAAGACCGGGATCGATCCGGCGAGGTAAAGAACCAGGTCGAAACCGCAGCGCTTCGCCGCGGCGCCGCGCGGCGGCGGGCCCGGGACGTCCCGCAGCCGGACCGCGATCCCGGTCGCCATCTTGCCCGGCGTGCGGCCCTTCGTGACGAGGAACAGGTATTCGTACACGAAGAAGACCAGATACCCGATCACCGAGGCCGGGATGGCGTACTTGAACACCTCGGGCGGCATCGCGACCGGAGTCGTACTGCCTGCCCGCGCGGCGTCCATCACGTCCTCCAGCCAAGAGGTCATCACCTGGCTGGACTGGTAGTAGAAGTATCCGGTCAGCGGCAAGGCGATGAACCAGGCGATGATCGAGTCGAGGATGAGCGCGAAGACACGCCGCCACCAGCCCGACAGCAGCTGGCCGTCCGGCGTGGTGCCGGAGCTCTGTCCCTGGTACCCGAAGCCCGAGTCGGCCTGGGGGTACGCCGGGTAACCGCCCTGCTGCGGGACTCGCTGGCCGTACTGCGGAGCCGGCTCGGCCTGCTGGCCGTACACCTGGCCGTGCTCAGCGCGCTGACCGTACTGCGGGGCGTCGGCGGTCCTCGACTGACCGAACTGGCCCTGGTACGGCGCTGGGCCCTCCTGCGGCCGGCGCTGATCCGTCCAGGCGCTGCCGTCCCAGTACCGCTCCTGGTTCGGGTCCTCGGGGTCGTTGTACCAGCCTGCTGATTGAGAGCTCACCGGGAGAGTCTTGCCTACCTGCAGGTCCATTGGCCATCCGGTAGCGACTACCGGACGCGGTCAGCTGGGCTGGCGGTCGATCGCGACGGCCAGCGCGGCGATCACATCAGGCTTCCGGGGAGCCCCGCTGGCGCGCTTCACCACCGCTCCGGTGCTGTCCAGCACCAGCGTGGTCGGCGTACGCAAGATGTCCAGACGGCGTACCAGTTCGAGGTGCGCCTCGGCGTCCAGCTCGACGTGGCGCACGCCGTCGACCATACCTTCCACCTCGGCCAGTGTCCGCCGGGTGACCCGGCACGGCGCGCAGAACGCCGACGAGAACTGCAGCAGCGTCGCCCGCTCGCCCAGCTCCGCACCCAGCTCCGCAGCCGTCACCCGCTCCACGTCGACCTCGTTCTTCCCGCGAAAGCGCCCGTCGACCCAGGCCTTGAGCACGCTCAGCGTCACGCCGGCTACGACCGCCGCGACGAGTACCCACAGGCCCAGGCTCACAGTTACCCACGGTACGACGCGCCGTTCACGATTCAACTGCCCGTTTCACGTGCTGAGAAGCACCTGCGGGTCCACAGCGAGGCGGTGGCTCGACCGGCCGGTCGGCCACGGCAGGCAGTCGTCGCCGTCACCTGGGTACCGCGGGACCACGTGCAGGTGCAGGTGGTCGACGCTGCGGCCGGACCCGGGTCCGCTGGCGTTCAGCAGGCAGACACCGGTTGCTCCGAGCCTCTCCACCATCCGCTGCGCGATGCGCTGGGCCAGGTCCATCACCTGAGTCAGGTCATCCGGCTTGGCGTCCAGCAACCCCGCACCCGTGTGACGCCGGGGCACGACCAGCGTGTGCCCCGGAGCGATCTCCTCACTCGGCAACGGGAGGAACGCGACCGCCACGTCCTCCTTGGCGATCCAGCGGGCCGAGTCGGCGGAGATCAGACCGCAGAAGACGCAGGCATCCATCTGTCGATTCTCCTCCGGTCTAATAGGTCCTGTGGAGAGCGGAGTGACGGTGCGGTCCGGGTTGGTGATCCCCGAGGCCGAGCTGGCGTGGCGGTTCTCCCGGTCGAGCGGACCGGGCGGGCAGTCGGTGAACACCACGGACAGCCGGGTCGAGCTCAGCTTCGACGTCGCGGGGACGTCGGCGTTGAGCGACGTACTGAAGGCCCGGGCGCTCGAGCGGCTGGGGTCGCGGCTGGTTGACGGTGTACTCACGATCGCCGCGTCGGAGTACAAGTCGCAGTGGCGCAACCGGGAGGCGGCGCGGGAACGGCTGGCCGTCGTGGTCCGCGAAGCGATCGCTCCGCCGCCCCGGAAACGACGCCCGACGAAGCCGAGCAAGGCATCCGTACGGCGCCGGCTGGACGACAAGAAGCGCCGCGGCGAGACCAAGCGCCTGCGCGGCCGCCCGAACGACTAGCGCGGCCCTTTGGCTGGATAGGCTTCCGCCGTGCAGGAAACGGGGAGCGGGGGATCTGAGCAGCATGAGCCGGAGGAGCTTCCGGAGTTCCAGGACCTCAAGGTGCGCGGGCGTTCGCTGCGGACCTGGGGGCTCAGCGCCGGCGCCGTCCTGCTGGCGATCTCGGCGGCCTTCGGCGGACTGAAGAAAGCCGGCGACGAGACTCCGCAGGTGGACGCCGGAACCGCGATCGACGCCGGCCAGTTCGAGGTGACGATCCAGCGGGTGGTCACCGTGAAGGATCTGAAGCCGCTGTTCACCCCGGACGACGGCGGCGCCCTGATCGGCGTCGTGACCAAGCTGAAGGTGACCGACGACACCGGCACCACGCCTCCGCCGGACCTGATCCGCCTGATCGGCGTCCCCGGCGTGAAGGACACCGATCCGCCGCTCGGCACCACCAACCTCCGCGACGCCACGATGAACCCGGTGCTCACACCGGACGCCGCCGAGGACGTCGCGTACGTCTGGAAGCTGCCCAACGCGAAGCAGCTCCCGACCGAGGTCAAGCTGACCGTGCAGGGCTACCAGCACGAGGACGAGTCGATCCTGGACCACCACGAGAAGTGGCTGCCGGACGCGATCGTCGCGGACAGCACCGTCAAGGTGAAGGACAACACCAAGTGAGCCGGCGGAAACTCCTGAACGCCGGCCTCACGCTCGCCGTCCTGGTCGCGATCGTGGGTCTGTACCGGCTCACGCCGACGCAGAAGGACATCCAGGACCCGACCGCGGTGAAGGGCATCCCCGGGCGGGTCGTGCACACGCCGCGGTTCGACCTGACCGTCGACGACGTACGGGCCGGCAAGAAACTCCGGATCCCGCGCTCGACGCCGGACCGCGACTCGCTGACCGCCTTCGTGGTCGTCGACGCCACCGTCACGGCCAACCGGGAGCCGATGCACATCTTCGACGTCCGGATCCGCTCCGCCGACGGCGTCACGTACCTCGGCGCCAACCGCAGCGGCCTGGACCAGTTCGACCTGACCGGGACCGAGTTCGCGCCGGACATCCCGGTCCGCGGCTCGTTCGTGATCGAGATGCCGGCCGACAAGGTGCCCGGGGCAACGTTGCTGGTGATGGAGAAGTCGATGCTGAACGACCTCGAGCCGCAGGTCACCGTGCCGCTCGGCGACGACGCCCCCGCGGTGGAGGACGTCGTGTCCCTGACCGCTGCGAGCGACACGTGACCGGCGCCCGGCGGGCCCGGCGCGGGTGGTTCCGCAAGAACACCGTCGCGCTCGCGACCCTGGTGGTGGCGATCCCGCTGGCCGGGTGGTGGACGACGCGCAGCGACTACAAGTCCTGGTACGACGACGAGCCCCGCGACGCCGTCGACGTGGCGGCCGGCGGTACGTCGTACAACGGCGCGACCTGGTACGCCGCGAGCGTCGAGGAGAGCCCGCGACCGTCGCGCGCCGGTTCCGATCAGGACGAGCTGCCCGACGGGACGACGCGGATCCGGGTGTACTTCCGGCTGCAGGTCGACAACCTGTCCGCGCTCGACGGGCTCGGCGGATGCCGTATGCACCTCCGCGCGCCCGACGGCCGGATCTGGGACGAGACCCAGCTCGCGGACGACTACCAGGATCGTCCGACCGGCTGCACGGGCGGCAGCGACGACCAGCCATCGAGCTGGCGTGGCGCCGCGGCGCCGTACTACCTGAAGCCGGTGGCGGGGAAGCCCTTCGAGACGGTGGCGGTGTTCGTCGTACCGTCGTCGGTCGCCGGCAGCGTGCAGCCGACGATCACCTGGGCTACGAAGCTCCCTCAGTACCTGGCATTCCCGAGGTAGCCGCGCTGAGGTCGGTGACGCCGTGGTCACCGGCCGGCTGCTCATGGACCGCCCGGGTCCGCGGGGTCAGGTAGCCGGCCAGGCCGCCGATCATCCGGTCGTACGCCGCGGCGAGCAGGCTGACCTGCAGCATGATCTTCAGGCCGTCGGTGACCAGGTTCAGCGGCTCGTCGATGACCTGCCAGAACTGGAGCGTGTGCGGCCCGAGGACCCACACCTTCAGGGCGATCCACACGCCACTCGCGGCGAACGTGACGACCGCCCAGGCCAGGAAGTACCCGAGCATCGGCCGCAGACCGGAGCGGACCACCAGCCGGAACGCCTCCACGACGGGCGTCCAACGATCCTTCCAGTCCGACACCACCGAGTTCCCGGCGACGCGGACGATCCGCGGCGTCTGCTGCCAGCGATGGGTGATGCGGTCGAACCGCCAGCGTGGCTTGTCGAGCTTCTGCACGACACGGCCGTAGATCACCGCGGTCATCGTGATCCACATCAGCGGGAGCACGGCCGCGTCCCAGAGGTCGGCGATGCCGGCGGCAACGAACCCGGTGACGGTGTCCCACACCTCACGGACCTGGTCGACGCCCAGCACGTGGTCGAGCACCCACGTGTACCCGTCGTGCAGCCATTGCCAGACCTGGCGTTCCTTCAGCCAGGTCTTCGGTGACGGGATGTACGAGGACGCCTGGTAGATGACCACGAAGATCCACAGCGCCTCCAGGTAGGTGACGAACAGCTTGCGGACCGGGCCTTCCTTGTCCTTCTTCCATTTCTTGAACACGAAGCGGAGCAGGTACGCCGTGACGCCGAGGCCGATGAACAGCCAGGTGGACAGCGACTGCAGGCCCGTGGACTGCGGCGCCACCGTGCCACCGGTCAGCACCGTCGCCGCCGTCTCGTTCACGTTGTGGACGGCCAGCTGGTACTCGTAGTCGAGCGCCTCGGTCTGCAGGAACTTGTACGCCGCGTAGAACGCCAAGAACGGCAGCAGCGCCGCCGCGATCGCGTCGAGCAGCTGATTCTCACGGCCCGGCTCCACGCCATCCGGGGCGAGCACGCCCTCGGCCACCGCGCGGCGGTGGAACGGGAGCTCGCCGCGCAGGACCAGGAACATCGTCACGTACATCGCGAGCGAGACCACGACAAGCAGCGCCAGCACGGCGATGCCGGCTGCCTGCGCCTTGGCACCCGCCTCGACCGCCACCCATTGCAGGCCCCGGTGCGCCAACTGCGCCACTAGGAACACCGCCAGCAGGCGCGGCCAAGCCTTACCGAACAGAACCCCCGCCCGCCCCACCGTAGTGAGCAACGTCCCCGACTCCATCGCCACGGCGAAGAATCTACCTCCCAACAAGTCCTCACCAGCCCGCCGCCGGTCAGGCGTCGGTCAGCCGCCGGCGAAGGGGGGTAGTGCGTCTACGAGGGCGCCGTCGGTGAGCGGCGTGCTTGGGTCGGCGCGCTCGCCGTCGAGGAGGAAGGTGCAGATCGACAGCACCCGCGCCAGCTCCGGCCGGTCGGTCGACACGGTCGTCACCAGGTCCCGGATCGAGCCCGCGTCGGCGGTCGCCGTCGACTCCCCGGCCGCGGAACGGGCGGCAGCGAAGTACCTGATGGTCACTTCCGGCATCTGGTCCGCGCCTCACTAATCGGTTAAGTCTCGGCTATTATGTCAGCTTGCTGTTAGACCCAGTGTGTCTCAGGCCCCCGGCAACGACGCCGTCGGGGCCTGACGTGCACGAGGACCGGATCGCTGGTTCTGGATCCGACGATCAGCACAAGGAGACGGCGTGAGCACGTTGCTTCTGCTGACGAACGCCCTGCAGGCCTCCACCGAGGTGCTGCCGTCGCTCGCCCTGCTCCCCCACCAGATCCGCATCCTGCCCGCCGAGGTCGCCGCGCTGGTCGACGCGCCGGACGCTGACGCCGTGCTGCTCGACGCCCGCCGCGACCTGGTCGCCGTCCGCAGCGCCTCCCGGCTGATCCGCACCACCGGTATCGACGTCCCGCTGATCCTGGTCGTCACCGAGGGCGGCCTGACCGCGGTCAACGCCGACTGGGGCGCGGACGACGTGCTGCTCGACACCGCCGGCCCCGCCGAGATCGAGGCCCGGCTGCGACTCGTCATCGGCCGTCTCGCCGCAACCCGCAACGACGAGCCCGAGTCCACGCTGATCCGCAGCGGCGACGTCGTGATCGACGAGGCGTCGTACACGGCGAAGCTCAACGGCCGCGCGCTCGACCTCACGTACAAGGAGTTCGAGCTGTTCAAGTTCCTCGCGCAGCACCCAGGCCGGGTCTTCACGCGGGAACAACTGCTCCAAGAGGTTTGGGGCTACGACTACTTCGGAGGCACGCGCACCGTCGACGTACACGTGCGGCGCCTGCGCGCCAAGCTCGGCCCCGAGCACGAGGCGCTGATCGGCACCGTGCGGAACGTCGGCTACCGCTTCGTCGTCCCGCCGGCCCCCACCACCCGCGAGCCCGCCGAGGCCAGGTCCTGAAAGGACCTCAGAGGAAGAACTTCAGCAGGGTGAAGGCGAGCGCGGCCGCCGTGGCGAGCGCCGCCTTCCCGGACCCGATGCCCTGCCGGACCGCGGCCACGAACACTCCGATCGTGATCGGCACCAGCATCACCAGCAACGTGACCCCGGCCGCGTGAACGCCGACGTGCGACTGCAGCGTCAGAAGCCAGCCAACTACGAACGCGAATGTCAACCCGAGCCAACTGGTGATCTGCACCGGCCCGTCCGCGCTGCGATGCCCGCGATGCGAAGCCCTGGTGGCCCGCCGGTGCGAGGTCGGAGCAACGTGCGCCATCGCTCACCTTCCGTAAGTACCTGAGTACGCAAGGTACCAGCAACTCTGACGAGAACGAAAAGCCGGTACGCCGCGGTCGGCGCGACGTACCGGCCCTCGTTTCAGCCGCAGGCTGCGATCAGGAACCGACGGAGATGCGGTCGGTCGCGACCGGCGTGTACGGGTCGTGCGCGGTCAGGTAGTTGGCGAACGCGTCGATGTCCAGCCCGCCGAAGAACTTGTTCGTCGCCGTGGTGAAGGCCGGGAACCCGTCGCCACCGTCGGAGAGGAAGTTGTTCGTGACGATGCGATACGTCGTGGCGTCGACCAGCGGCTGCCCGCCGATCTTGATCGAATCGGCCACCACCTTCGAGCCCGCCGGTGCGGCCGGGTTCCAGGTGTAGGTGATGCCCGCGACCTGGAGCACCTTGAACTTCGGCGCCTCCGGACCGTTCACCCCGGAGAACTGCTGCTCCAGCAGAGCCTTGATCTGCGTCCCGGTCATGTCCATTGACACCAGGAAGTTGTTGAACGGCTGGACCGTGAACGCCTTCCCGAAGGTGACCTCACCGTTCGTCGAGAGCAGGTCGGCGCGGATGCCGCCCGGGTTCATGAACGCCGCGACCGGGGTCTTCCCGCCGGTCACGACGCTCGGGTCGGCGAGCTGCGCATCGGCGATCAGGTTGCCCAGCGGCGACTCGAGCGAGTCGTCGTTCGTCCGCACCACCGACTCGGTGGTGAGGTGACCGATCACCTTGTTCTCGATCGGGGCGACCAGCGTCTTGTACTTCGCGATCAGGTTCGCGGTCTTCGTGTCCGGCACGACGTCCCGGGTGACGATCTGGTTGTTCGCCATGGTGTTCAGGCGGTCGACGTCACCGGTCGCGTTGTCGATGCTCAGGCGGACCTCGGTGACCAGCCGGCCGAACGACGACGCGCTGGTGACGAGCCGCGGGTTCTTGTCCTTGTCCGGCAGCGAGCAGTTGTAGCCCTGGTGGGTGTGGCCGGAGATGATCGCGTCGATCTCCGGGTCCAGGCCGGCGTTGATGTCGACGATCGGGCCGGAGATCCCGGGGCAGCTGTCGTACGCCTTCGGGTCGGCCGGGAAGCCGCCTTCGTGCAGCAGCACGACGATCGACTCCACGCCCTTCTTCTTCAGCTCCGGGACCAGCGCGTTCGCGGTGTCGACCTCGTCCTTGAAGGTCAGCCCCGCGACGCCGGACTTGGTCACGATGTTCGGCGTGTTCTCCAGCGTCATACCGATGAAGCCGACCTTCTTGCCGTCCTTGAAGGTCTTGATCGTGTACGGCGCGAACAGGGTCTTGCGGGTGTTCTCGAAGAACACGTTCGCGGACAGGTACTTGTACTTCGCGCCCTCGAACGGGTGCGCCGCGTCGGGGCAGGAGTTCTGGTTGTTCTGCCCGTCACCGTCGGGGAGGCAGCCGCCGGTCTGCATCCGGAGCAGCTCGTGCCAGCCCTCGTCGAACTCGTGGTTGCCCACCGACGCAGCCGCGAGCCCCATCCCGTTCAGCGCTTCGACCGTCGGCTCGTCGTGGAACGCCGCCGACAGCAGCGGCGACGCGCCGATCAGGTCACCGGCCGCGACCGTCACCGAGTCCTGCCCCTTCGCGGCGGCAGCCGCCCGGAGCTGCTTCAGGTGCGTCGCCAAGTAGACCGCGCCGCCGGCCGGGGTGCCGTTGATGTTGCCGCTCGAGCCGGACGGCGGCTCGAGGTTGCCGTGGAAGTCGTTGATCGCGAGCAACTGGATCTGACTGTGCGTCGGCTTCGGCTTGGCCTGCGCCTGTGCGTTCTCCTGCGCCGCAGCGTCCTGCGTCGCGGCTCCTGCCTGGCTCACGGATCCCCCCGCAGCCAGGGCGAGCGCCGCGGCCGTCCCAGCGGCGAGCAGCCCCACTGCCCGCCCCCACCGCGCCCTGCCTCGTCCTGTGATGGCCATTTCTTCTCCGTCGTCGTCTCGGTCACCGCTGTTTGCGATGCCGCGAAATCCTCCGCGGTGCCGGGAAAGTTACCGGTGACGACGCGCCCTCGCCAGGACCTGGGCATGAACTGAACCGGACCTTTTACGGTATTCAGGTGACTCTCGAAGCCGTTCCCTCACCGTTGCCCTCGGCCACCGCCGCCGCCGTCACGGAACTCGCTCGCGCCGCAGCACACAGCGACGGCGTCAACCCGCTCTCCGAACGCACCCTCCTGCACCTCGACGGCGAACACCCCGACGACGTCCACGTCCTCGCCTACGAAGGCGATCCGGGCACGATCGAGGTCACCGGCCTGCAGAGCGCCCGCAACCTCGTCGGATACGGCGCCTTGTCCCCCGACGGCTCGGCCGAACTCTTCGTCGCCCCACCTTTCCGCCGGCAAGGCTTCGGCGCCGCGCTCCTGCGGATGCTGCTCGACCACGGCGGCAGCCGTACCCGCGTCTGGGCCCACGGCCGGCTGCCCGGCGCCGACGAGCTGGCCCACCGCCTCGACCTCGAGGTAGCGCGGGAGCTGTACTTCCTCCGCCGTACCAGGGCCGACCTCCCGACCCCGGTCTGGCCCGACGGCATCGACGTGCGGACGTTCGTTCCCGGACAGGACGACGCCGCCTGGCTGCGCGTCAACGCGGCAGCCTTCGCCGACCACCCCGAACAGGGCAGCTGGACCGAAGCCGACCTGACCGAGCGCCTCCATCAGCCATGGTTCGACCCGAACGGCTTCTTCCTCGCCGTCGACGCCGCAGGCGACGTAGCCGGCTTCCACTGGACCAAGGTCGAGGAGGGGGTAGGCGAGGTCTATGTAGTAGGAGTCTCCCCCACCCACCAGGGCCTGGGCCTGGGCAAGGCGCTGACCCTCCAGGGACTCCATTACCTCCAGTCGACCCGCGACCTCGACGAGATCGTCCTCTACGTAGACGGCACCAACACCGCGGCAAGAGCCCTCTACAACTCGCTCGGCTTCACCACCGCCGCCCTGGACGTCCAGTACGCCCCGCGCTCCTTGTGAACGACATCACAAAAGCTTTCCGCGTCATAAACCCAGCCCACCCCCGTCCCACCAGCAACCAGGAGCCGTCCGAGCCTCTTACCCCCCAGCCGGGCGGCTCCTGGCCCCAAACCCGGTTGTCCACAGCCTGCACCTTTTGACATAGAGCCCTCCGCCCACCGCCCGTTACGATCGTGACGACTACGGAGGGCTGACACTCGTGACACACCGCAACAGGCCATCAACCGCACTCCTGGCCTGCCTAGCCACCGCCACACTCCTCACCGCCTGCACCCAGGAAAGCCCAGAGGCCGGCAGACCTAACACGGCCCCGCCGACCGCGTCGTCATCCGGCAACCCGCACCCCAGCGAGTCAACAGCAGCGACACCGACGCCAACCGGTCCGCCGACCCGGCCGGCGGAGGCCGACGGTCTTTCGCTTGCGGCGGCCGAAGCGTTCGTCCGCCATTACGTGGACCTGATGAACTACGCCTCCCAAACCGGGGACGGCGGCCCGCTCCTGACCGCCAGCGAGGCCGGTTGCGAGGGCTGCAGGCAATATGCCGACTTCGCCGCGAAGGTGAACGCCGCCAATGGCGGCCTCAGTGGGGACTACTTCGAACGCGTGTCCGAGGTCAGTGGACTGGTTCGAGGCAGTAGCGGCCATCTCCGTGGATCCGCGGCCGTCACGATCGGGTCGTACACGACGAAGGGCTCAGCGTCCGCCGCACCAGTCACAAGCAAGGCCACGAGCTACACGGAACAAGTCGCTCTGTCGCCGAGCAAGGGCAATTGGATCATGTTCGAGATAAAACTCGAGGAGCGCCGATCATGAGTCTCGGGGCGAAACTCCTCGTTGCCGTGGTCGCCGGACCGGCGCTGTTGACGGCCGTCACGGTGCACGCCGCGGCAATTGCCCCGCGTTCGGGAGTGGCAGCCAGCCCATCGCCGCATCCCCGCAAGCCGATTCCCACTACGGCGGCCACCACAGACCGGGAGACGCTCCGGCTCAGGGGCACGCAGCGCGAGCAGAATTCTCGGCTGGGCGACCCTCCGCCTGCTCGCACTCAGCGAAAGAATCCCAAGAAGCCTGCGCCCGGAACGCCTCCTAGAGAAGAACGAGTCAATACGTCGGATGCGAAGCAGGACCTACGGATTCACGACGCCGGCTGTAAACCGACACAGATGCAGGGAAAGGTCGACGCCCCGAACATCTGTCCCCCGGACAAGCCCGAGATCGAGAACCCCATCAAGCGGGCCACAGTTCGCCGGATCGTGCGACCGCGACCGGAAGACGTCACCTGGGAAGAGGTTCGATCCGAGACGAAGAGCCTGGTATTTCCCGGCCTCTCGGTAAAGGTGCAGCCCGACGGACGGACCTTGGTAAATCTCGACACCATCGTCTACACCGACGAGAGCAAGGTGTCGACGTCGACCGTGACGTTGCTCGGCTTCCCGGTAACAGTCCAGGCAACGCCGATCAGTTACACCTGGCATTTCGGGGACGGAAGCCCGGCCCTGACGACGAGCAGTCCGGGCAACCCCTACCCGTCGAAAGAGATCACGCACAAGTACATGAGGCGAGGGGCGGTCGCCCTCACCGTGACGACCAACTACGCCGCCCGCTTCAACGTCGCCAACACAGGTTGGCAGTACGTCGCCGGCACCATCTCCGCGACCGGGCCCGCCACGCCGCTCCTTGTCCGCGAAGCCGTGCCGGTCCTCGTGGACCCTGGGCGCTGACTCTCACGCGGTTCAGGTGGCGCGGTTGACGGGTCAGTTTCGGAGCGGCGAGTGGCCCGGGCGAGTGTGGGGATTGACTGTCGGGGTGGCGTGGCGGGTGCCTTGGCCGAGTTGGGGGCGGTGGGTGATGGCGCCTGTGGGTGAGGGCTGGGAGGCCAGGAAGCGGAGGCCGTCGAGGGTGTCTCGGCGGGCGGCGGATGACGCCGGCCGGCGCTCAGAAGCGGGAGTGGGCTGGTCGCCGCCGGTCAGGCGGTAGTGGCGGCGGAGTTCGTCGACCTTTGCGTCCAGGGCTGATCGGATCTCGCGGGCGACCATCTGGCCCGTGGCCGCCGACGCGCCCGGAAGCGTCGGCCAGTAGTTGTGCAGCATCGGCTCTATGAGCTGAGCCCGGACGGCCTGTTGGGTTGGTCGGTCGCGGTGCGTCAGTTCATTCAATTGGTTGGCCACGACGGCATGAGCGAACTGGTCGAAATGCAGCAGTCCAGGTCCCCGGCAGGCATCGTTGATCAAGGCGTTCTCCGGGTATGCCGGTCCGGTGATGTGGGCCATGAGCTCTCGAGTTGCCGCGAACGCCCCTGGGTAGCGCGGATCGCCGAAGGCCAAGGCACCGTACCCTGCACGCTTCGCGAAGAGCTCGAAGTCGGCGGACGTGCGGACCTCGGCAAAGCCTTCCATGACGCCGCGCGAGTGCTCGGTCCACACCGCGTTCGGCTCACCGGGCGCCTTGATCTGCATCGCACCGTGCGTCGCCTCGTGCAGAACCGTCGCCAATGCCTCGGCCTGGTCATCCATCTGACCAGGGAGGACAGATCCCGTCAGGTGCAGCAACACTCGACTCTCGGACAGTCGGAGGACGCCAGTCTTCGGATCAAGACCGCCCAACGTGTCCAGGCTCGTCTTGTACAGCTCGCGGTTCCAGCGGTCGGCTGCCGCCGGCCGCAGCGAGCGCGCGATCCGATACAGACGCTCGACCTCGCGGTAGACGAACGAGTCCGGGGACACCCGCTGGCCGAGGCTCACCGTCAGTCCTCAGGCCAATGCCCACGCAGCATGATCTCCAGGTGATGCAGCGCCCGCGTCATGCCCCGGATATGAGGCGCCTCGTCGGCCGGGGCCCGATCGGCGATCGCCCAAATCTTGTGCCGGGCCTCCGCCAGTACGTCCGCCTTCTCCTCGTCTGTGCCCTCCGCGATCCACGCGGCCGCATGGATCGCGCCCGCCTCGTGGTAGAGCGGGCCGTACTCGCGGGGCGGGGGCGGCGGCTCGGCGAGGTCCTCGATCATTCCGAGGGCGAAGGTCCGGTCTTCACCGTCCGGCTCGTCTGCGATCAGTGCCCGCAGCTTTCGCTGGGCCGCCGCTAGGTCGAAGGTCGGATCGGTCTTCTGCTCGTGGCGTGCCTGCGCGAACTCGGAGTTGAATCGCGCGATGTCGAAAGCCATTCCGGCCCCTTCAGAGCTCGTCGTCTACTGCTCGCCACGATATCGACGCGCGCCGTGAGTTCGCGGAAGTTATCCACAGGGCGTTACGACCCCGCTCGCGAGGCCATCCCCGGTCCTCGTGGACTCCGGCCTCAGTCTCGGAGCGGCGTGTGGCTCGGGCGAGTGTGGGGATTGACTGTCGGGGTGGCGTGGCGGGTGCCTTGGCCGAGTTGGGGGCGGTGGGTGATGGCGCCTGTGGGTGAAGGCTGGGAGGCCAGGAAGCGGAGGCCGTCGAGGGTGTCTTGGCGGGCGGCGGATGACGCCGGCCGGCGCTCAGAAGCCGGAGTGGGCTGGTCGCCACCCATGTGGTGCGGGACTGTCAGGCGGTAGTGGCGGCGGAGTTCGTCGACCTTTGCGTCCAGGTCGGATCGGATGTCCCGGGCGACCATCTGGCCGGTTTCGGCAGAGGATTTTGGGAGCGTTGGCCAGTGGGCGTGGAGCATCGGTCCGATGAGCGCGGCCCGGGCGGCTCGATGGTCTGCTTCGGAGCTCGGCAGGACGTCGGCCAGCCTGTTCGCGACGACTGCGTGGGCGAACTGATCGAAGTGCATCACGCCTGGGCCGCCGCTCGCCGCGTCGAGCAGATCGTCCCTCGTGCAGGCCGGTCCGGTGACGTGCGCCATCAGGTCGCGGGTTGCGGCATAGGCCCCCGGGTACTGCGGCGTGTCCAGCGTCAGACCGGGATAGCCAGCTCGCTCCGCGAACGCTTCGAAGTCTGCGAAGGTGCGCACCTCCGCCAATCCTTCGATCAGGCCGAGCGAGTGCTCGCTTCGTACGGCGTTCGGCTCCGTCGGAGCATCGATCTCCATCCCACCGTGTATCGCCTCGTGCAGGACGGTTGCCAGAGCCTCGGCCTGTTGTTGTGGATGGGTGGACGACACCGATCCGGTGAGGTACTGCAGTACCCGATGTTCGGAGAGCTTGAGGGCGCCGGACCTGGGATGAAGGCCGCCCCAGGTGTCCGCGCTCGTCGCGTACAGCTCGCCGCTCCAGCGGTCGACCGCCGTGGGGCGTAGGGATCTCGCGATGCGGTAGAGGCGTGCGACTTCGTGATAGGAGGCCGAATCGGGGTCGATGCGGCGCTCGAGGCTCATGGTCAGTCTCGGGGCCAGGTGGGCTCGCGGAGCTCATTCTCGATGTGCTCGAGGGATCGCGTCATCGCCCGGATGGGCGCCTCTTCTTCCTGGGAGGCGCGGTCGGCGATCGCCCAGATCTTGCGCCGTGCGTCCGCGATCGCCGCTGCTTTCTCTTCGTCCGTCCCCTCGCCCGGGTACGCCGCGGCCTGGATCGCGGCGGCTTCGTAGTAGAGCGCGCTCCATTCACGTGGCGCGGGCCGTGGCTCGGCGAGCTTGCCGATCAGCCGCACCGCCCAGTCGCGGTCATCACCCTCCGGCTCGTCCGCGATCAGGTCGCGAAGCTTCTGCTGAGCGGCCTCCAGGTCGAAATCCCGGTCGGTCTCCTGCTGGTACCGCGCCGCCGAGAAGGCCGAGTTGAACCGCGCAACGTCGAACGCCATCTAGCCCTCCAGAGCCGTAGATCAACCGATCGTCACGATAGTCGCGGGCTGCGTGGCGCCGTGGAAGTTATCCACAGAGGGCGGCGCGGAGGTGGTTGGTGAGGTGGGTGTGGGCTTTGCGGGTGGTGCCGGGGACTGTGAGGAGGCTGGCGTAGCCGTGGGCCAGGGTGGGGTGGTGGGCGTGGGTGAGGGTGTTGCCGGCTGATGCGAGGGCCTTGGCGTATTCGATGCCTTCGTCGCGGAGGGGGTCGAAGCCGGCGGTGGTGAGGTAGGTGGGTGGAAGGCCGGTGAGGTCTTCGGCGCGGAGGGGGGAGACGATCGGGTCGGGGCGGACGGTGGGGTCGGGGGTGTAGTGGTCGCGGTACCAGATGATGTCGTCCTCGGTGAGGATGAAGCCTTCGGCGAAGAGGTCCCGGCTGGGGCGGCGGGCGACGAGGTCGAGTGCCGGGTACAGCAGGACCTGGAGGGCCGGCTGCGGGAGGCCGCGGCGGACGGTCTGCTGGGCGACCACGGCGGCCAGGTTGCCGCCGGCGCTGTCGCCGCCGACGGCGATCAGCGCGGGATCGGCGTTGAGGTCCTCGGCGTGCTCGACGGCCCAGGTGAACGCGGCGATGGCGTCCTCGGCGGCGGTCGGCGCGGGCGCCTCGGGGGCGCGGCGGTAGTCGACGGACAGGACGCGGATTCCGGCGTCGGCGGCGATCGCCCGGCAGAGCGCGTCGTGCGTGTCGAGGTCGCCGACCACCCAGCCGCCGCCGTGGAAGAACACCAGCAGGCCGCGGGAGTCCGCGGCCAACGGCACGTACAGCCGGGCCCCGAGCTGCCCGTCGGCTCCACGCACGGTCAGCTCGGTGACGCGCTGTACATCCACGGGCGTCCCGGGGACCAGCTTCAACAGGTTCTTGAACCGGACACGCGCGCCCGCGGCGTCGGTCTTGGTTGTATGTGGCAACAAGTTGTCGACCCGGACGAGCAGCTGCAGGTCCGGGTCCAGGGTGTTCCCGTCGATCTGGATCGGTGCCCCGGCCAGCCGGCGGCGTACGGCGGCGGGCAGCGCGTACAGCGGGGCCAGAGCGTTCGCTTGAATGGCGGTCACCGTGTCACGCACTACGGAATCCGGTCGTAGGTTCACAAGGTGTGACGCTAGCAACTAACGCGCTGACCGCTACCCGTTGTTCACCAAAGGGTGGGATCCTGGTCAGCGTGGCAGGAGATTTGCTGGCATCCCACAACCGGGAGTACGACGTCGAGCCGCCGTACGACATCAGTGCGGCCGGTGATCTCCCCGTGGACCGGTTCTCCGACCGGGAGCTGAGCTGGCTGGCGTTCAACCAGCGGGTCCTGGAGCTCGCCGAGAACGACCGGATCCCGCTGCTCGAGCGGGCCAAGTTCCTCGCCATCTTCGCCAGCAACCTGGACGAGTTCTACATGGTCCGGGTGGCGGGCCTGAAGCGCCGCATCGCGGCCGGGGTCGCGGTGAAGGCGGCCAGCGGCCTGCTCCCCCGCGAGGTGCTCGACCGCAGCCTGGCGCGCAGCCGGGAGCTGATGGACCGGCACGCGGAGACCTGGCGGAAGTCGGTGCAGCCGGCGCTGACCGAGCAGGGCATCGACATCCTGCGCTGGGACGAGCTGGAGCAGGACGAGCGCGAGGACATGACGCGGTTCTTCCGGGAGCGCGTGTTCCCGGTGCTGACCCCGTTGGCGGTCGACCCGTCGCACCCGTTCCCGTACATCTCCGGCCTGAGCCTGAATCTCGCCGTCGTGGTCCGGAACCCCGACACCGGCGGGGAGCACTTCGCCCGGGTGAAGGTGCCGCCGCTGCTGCCGCGGTTCGTGAATGTCGCCGAGGGCCGCTTCGTGCCGCTCGAAGACGTGATCGCGACCCACCTCGGCCAGCTGTTCCCGGGCATGGAGGTGATCCAGCACCACACCTTCCGGGTGACCCGCAACGAGGACCTCGAGGTCGAGGAGGACGACGCGGAGAACCTGCTGGCCGCGCTCGAGAAGGAGCTGCTGCGCCGCCGGTTCGGCCCGCCGGTCCGGCTCGAGGTCGAGGAGTCGATCGACCCGCAGGTCAAGGCGCTGCTGCTGACCGAGCTGGGCGTCACCGAGGCGGAGGTGTTCGAGCTCCCCGGCCCGCTGGACCTGCGGGGCCTGTTCACGATCGCCGGCCTGGACCGTGCCGAGCTGAAGTACCCGGCGTTCGTGCCGTCGACGCATCCGCACCTGGCCGAGGTGGAGACCTCCAACCCGGCGGACATGTTCCACGCGCTCAAGCAGCGCGACGTGCTCGTCCACCACCCGTACGACTCGTTCTCCACGTCGGTGCAGCGCTTCATCGAGCAGGCCGCCGCGGACCCGCACGTGCTGGCCATCAAGCAGACGCTGTACCGGACCAGTGGTGACTCCCCGATCGTCGACGCCCTCATCGACGCCGCCGAGGCCGGCAAGCAGGTGCTGGTCCTGGTGGAGATCCAGGCGCGCTTCGACGAGCAGGCGAACATCAAGTGGGCCCGTCAGCTGGAGCACGCGGGCTGCCACGTGGTGTACGGCGTGATCGGCCTGAAGACGCACTGCAAGCTGTCGATGGTCGTCCGTGACGAGCCGGACGGCCTGCGCCGCTACGCGCACATCGGCACCGGCAACTACCACCCGAAGACGGCCAGGCTCTACGAGGACCTGGGCCTGCTGACCAGCGACAAGGTGGTCACCGAGGACGTCGCGCTGCTCTTCAACCACCTGTCCGGCTTCGGCCGCAGCGCCGGCTACC
This sequence comes from Kribbella sp. NPDC004138, assembly GCF_053603655.1. Lineage (NCBI taxonomy): Bacteria > Bacillati > Actinomycetota > Actinomycetes > Propionibacteriales > Kribbellaceae > Kribbella > Kribbella sp. NPDC004138. Next base: position 68,334 of record NZ_JBSGFZ010000001.1, on the reverse strand, counting down.
GGCGGATCCTGGTCGCTCCCCAGTCGGTACGCCGGGGGCTGGTCGAGCGGATCGACCGCGAGGTGCAACACCACCTGGCCGGGCGCCCTGCGCGGATCCGGATCAAGGTGAACAGCCTGGTCGACGAGGCCCTGTGCGACGCGCTGTACCGGGCGTCGCAGGCGGGTGTGCCGGTGGACCTGTGGATCCGGGGCATCTGCACGCTGCGTCCCGGCGTACCGGGTCTGTCGGAGAACATCCAGGTCCGCAGCATCCTCGGCCGCTTCCTCGAGCACAGCCGCGTGTTCCTGTTCGAGAACGGCGGCGAGCCGGAGGTCTGGATCGGCTCGGCCGACCTGATGCACCGCAACCTGGACCGCCGCGTCGAGGTGCTCGTGCAGCTGAAGCAGCAGGACCACGTGACCGAGCTAGGCGACCTGTTCGACCAGGCCCTGGACGACGGCACCGGCTCCTGGTGGCTGCAGGCCGACGACACCTGGCAGCCCCGGCTGAGCGGGCCGGACGGTGAGCCGCTGCGGGACCTGCAAGAGCGGCTGATCGCGACCCGTGGCCGGCGCCGGACCTCCGACGGAATCAGTTAGTCGCGTCCTAGAGTGAAGACATGAGCAACCCGGCGACGGTTATCGCCGCGGGTGGTGTCGTGTGGCGGGAGCGCCGCGGCACCCGGCAGGTGCTGCTGGTGCACCGTCCCCGGTACGACGACTGGTCCCTCCCCAAAGGCAAGCTGAACGCCCATGAGCACGTACTGCTCGGTGCGCGGCGGGAGATCGAGGAGGAGACCGGGCTGCAGGTCGTCCTGGGCCCTCCGCTCGGCGTCCAGCGGTACCAGATCCGCAAGAACGGCGGGACCGCGCAGAAGCTCGTGCACTACTGGTCCGCCGAGCCGGTCAGTGACAGTGACTTCGAGCCGAACGACGAGGTGGACCAGATCAGCTGGCTGCCCGTGGACAAGGCCCGCGCGAAGCTGAGCTACCCGCGCGACGTGGACATCCTGGACGTGCTGGACCGGGTGGTACCCGTCGTCGCCACGGTGATCGTGGTGCGGCACGCGGAGGCGCTGAAGCGGAAGGACTGGGACTACAAGGACTCGCTTCGCCCGCTCTCCACCTCAGGTACGGCGGTTGCGCAGCGGCTGACCGGCGTACTGGCAGCGCTCGGCGTGAACCGGATCATCAGCAGCGACGCGGAGCGGTGTGTCGCGACGGTCACGCCGTACGGCGCTCTCATCGACCGGCACATCCATCTGTGGCCGCAGATCTCCGAGCGCGGGTACAACACCGACCCGGACGAGATGCACGGTCTGTCCGAGCGGGTGTGGAAACCGGGCAAGGTGACGGCCATCTGCTCGCACCGGCCGGTTTTGCCCGCACTCGCGCGGGAACTGGGCCTGAAAGTGGGCAAGTTCTCCACCGGCGCGTTCCTGGCCGCGCACCGGCTGGCGGACGGCACTGTGATCCACGAACGCTTCAGCGCGCCGTAAGAGTTGGGCGCGACACGGCTCGGTGACGATCCAGGCACAGCCGAAGGGGCTATCGGGTGACACTGGAGGTGACGGGTATGTTCCTACCCGAGGAACCGGCTCCCCACCGGGCGCCGGTCTGAGGAGAGGTTCGGGGCGCACCATGACGATGATGCGAGAACTGACACTGATCGGGATCCGGATGGAATCGCCCAACCGGGCCCCGGTGATGATGCTGCGCGAGACCGAGGGCTACCGCTACCTGCCGATCTCGATCGGCTCGGTCGAAGCGACCGCGATCGCGTACGAGGAGCAGGGCCTGCGTCCGTCGCGTCCGCTCACCCACGACCTGATGCGCGACCTGATCGAGGCCTTCGGCGTCCAGATCGACGCGGTCGAGATCGTCGAGCTGCGCGATGCTGTGTTCTATGCCGAGCTCGTGCTCGCCAACGGCGCCCGGGTCTCGGCCCGCCCGAGTGACTCGGTGGCGCTCGCGGTCCGGCTGGGGACCCCGATCCGCTGCACCGAGGAGGTGCTGCGCGAGGCCGGCGTCGCCACCCCCGAGGAGGAGCAGGCCGAGTTGGAGCGTTTCCGCCAGTTCCTGGACGGCGTCGCGCCGGAGGACTTCTCCAGCTGACAGTCCGGACCACGAGCAGTCGATCGTTCACCTTGACGGTGCGCTGAGAGTTACCGGAATGTGAGCCGTACGCCGTTGATCTCCACGGAGAGTGACGGCTCTTAACTCAGTTCACCTGATGGCCGCCTGGCGGCACGCCAACCGTCGCACACGCTACCGGAACCGTTCACCGCTCGTTCACCAGCGACGGACCGGTCGGTCACCTGGTCTCCCTACCGTCTGTGGAAGTTCAGAAGTCTGATTCCCGCAGAAGGGCAACACTCTCGTGTCCGTCAATCGCCTGTTCCGCGTCGGCTCCGTCGCCGTGGCGTCCCTCGGCGTCCTCGCACTGAGCGCCTGTGGCAGCGACCCCGAGCCGTCGGGTTCGTCGACCCCCGATTCCGCGTCGTCGTCGGCCGGTGCCGAATGCCCGAAGGGCACGCTGAACGCTGAGGGTTCCTCGGCGCAGAAGAACGCCATCGAGGAAGTCATCAGCAAGTACAACGAGAAGTGCGCCGACGTCACGGTGAACTACAACCCGACCGGTTCCGGCGCGGGTATCAAGCAGTTCAACGCGAGCCAGGTCGACTTCGCGGGTTCGGACTCGGCCCTCAAGACCGAGGGCAAGGACGGCGCCGAGTCGGAGGCCGCGCAGGCCGCGAAGCGGTGCCAGGGCAACCCGGCGGTGAACCTGCCGATGGTGATCGGCCCGATCGCGATCGCCTACAACGTCGACGGCCTGTCCAAGCTGGTCCTCGACGGCCCGACCGCGGCGAAGATCTTCCAGGGCTCGATCAAGACCTGGAACGACCCGGCGATCGCCAAGCTGAACGCGGGCGTCTCGTTGCCGTCGGCACCGATCTCGGTGTTCTTCCGCTCCGACGAGTCCGGCACCACGGAGAACTTCACCAAGTACCTGAAGGCGGCCGGTGGCGGCGCCTGGACCGGTGAGCCGGCCAAGAAGTGGACCGGCACCGGCGCCGGCAAGGAGAAGTCGGCCGGTGTCGCCGAGGGCGTGAAGAGCACGAAGAACTCGATCACCTACGTCGAGTGGTCGTACGCGGTCGACAACAAGCTGGGCGTCGCCTCGATCGACAACGGTTCCGGCACCCCGGTGGACCTGTCCGCCGAGTCCGCCGGCAAGGCGCTGGCCGCCGCGAAGCCGGCCGGCACCGGGTCGGACCTGGCCCTGAAGCTGGACTACGCGACCAAGGCCCCGGGTGCGTACCCGATCATCCTGGTCACCTACGAGATCGCCTGCACCAAGGGTCTCCCGGCCGAGAAGACCGCGCTGGTGAAGAGCTTCCTGAGCTACTTCGTCAGCAAGGACGGCCAGTCGTCGCTGACCGAGCTGAACTACGCGCCGCTGCCGGCCGAGATCCAGACCAAGGTCGACGCCGCGATCCAGGCGATCAGCTGATCGCGGAGCGGTCCTGATGCGAGCCCCGGCCGGTCCGAGTCATCGGAGGACGGCCGGGGCTCGTACCCATGCAGGCCTCGTTTCGAACCAGACGTGACACATCACGACTCAGGCGCTTGGAGCACCAACGATGAGTAGTCCAGACGGCACGGCACCGCCCGACCGGCCGGACGGCACGGCCGATCAAGAAGCACCCCGGATCGAGGATCTGGTCCAGGAAGACGCCGGCCCGGCCCCGCAGTTCGGCGGTCTGGCGTCCGAACACGCCGACCACGAGGCGGCGCAGGAGCCCGCCGAGGTGATGACCGAGTCCGGAGTCGAGCGCGCCGGGACGGCGACCGCCCCGGACCCTGACGGCAAACTCGAACTCGGTGCGGTCGGGCACCTCGGCGACCGGCTGTTCGGCGGGCTCGCCCGCGGGTCCGGCGGCCTGGTGGTCCTGATCGTCGCGTTCGTCGGCATCTTCCTGCTGGCGCTGGCGATTCCGGCGCTGGCCGATGACAAGAGCAACTTCCTGTTCTCGCGGATCTGGGAGCCGGGCGGCGACGACCCGCGGTTCGGCATCGCCGCGCTCTTCTACACCACCGTGGTCAGCTCGATCATCGCGATGATCATCGCGGTCCCGATCGCGATCGGCGTCGCGCTGTTCGTCACGTACTACGCCCCGAAGCGGCTGGCGGCCCCGGTGGCGCACGCGGTCGACCTGCTGGCCGCCGTACCGTCGATCGTCTATGGCCTGTGGGGCATCCTGTTCTTCGCCCCGATCCTGCGGCCGGTGATCGACGGCATCTCGACGGCGCTCGGCTGGATCCCGCTGTTCGACAAGCCGCCGGGCGACAACGTCGGCGTGGTCTTCACCGCGTCCGTCGTGCTGGCGATCATGATCCTGCCGGTGGTCACCGCGATCAGCCGGGAGATCTTCGCGCAGACGCCGATCTCGCACCGCGAGGGCGCGCTGGCGCTCGGCGCGACGCGCTGGGAAATGATCCGGCTGTCGGTCCTGCCGTACGGGCGCTCTGGCGTGGTCAGCGCCTCGATGCTCGGTCTCGGGCGGGCGCTCGGTGAAACCGTCGCGGTCCTGATCATCCTGTCGGTGCCCAACGGCAACGACCCGTGGAACTCGTCGATCTTCGCCGGCGGCGAGACGTTCGCGTCGAAGATCGCCAACAACGCCGCCGAGTTCGACTCGCCGGAGAAGACCGGGGCGTACATCGCGGCCGGCCTGGTCCTGTTCGTGGTCACGTTCCTGGTCAACTCCGCGGCCCGGATCATCGTCGACCGCAGCACCCCGGGCGCCAAGCGTCCCCGCCGCAACCGCCGCGCGGGAGCGGCCGAAGGAGCGTCCGCATGACCGCGATCGCCGAGAACAAGCCCGCTTACGACGGTAAGGTCCTGGACCTGACCGGTAAGTCGGGCGCCCGCGCGTTCAAGAACACGCTGGCCACCGTGCTGATCGTGCTGGCCTTCGTTGTCGCGATGATCCCGCTGCTGTGGATCCTCTTCACCGTGATCAGCAAGGGCTACCACTTGTTGCTGAGCGCCGACTGGTGGAGCCAGTCGCAGCGCGGCATCACCGTACGCCGGGAGGGCGGCGGCGCGTACCACGCGATCATGGGCACGCTGATCATGGCCCTGATCACCGCGGTGATCGCGGTCCCGATCGCGATCCTCGGCGCCGTCTACCTGGTCGAGTACGGCAAGGGCACCCGGGCCGCGAAGGTCGTCAGCTTCATGATCGACATCCTCACCGGTGTCCCGTCGATCGTCGCCGCGCTGTTCGTCTACGCGGTCTGGATCACCGTGTTCGGCTTCAACCGCGTCGGTTTCGCGGTGTCGCTGTCGCTGGTGCTGCTGATGCTGCCGGTCGTCCTGCGGTCCACCGAGGAGATGCTGAAGCTCGTCCCGGACGAGTTGCGCGAGGCGTCGTACGCGCTCGGCGTACCGAAGTGGAAGACGATCCTGAAGGTGGTCGTGCCGACCGCGTTCGGCGGCATCGTCACCGGCGTGATGCTCGGTCTGGCCCGCGTGATGGGCGAGACCGCGCCGCTGCTGATCCTGGTCGGCTACTCGAAGAACATCAACCTGAACCCGTTCGACGGGTTCATGGGCGCGCTGCCGACGATGATCAACCAGGACCGCACCGAGTTGGCCCTGCAGCCGGCCGCGGACCGGGTCTGGGCGGCGGCCCTGACGCTCATCCTGCTGGTCCTGGTCCTCAACCTGCTGGCCCGGCTGGTCGCCCGGTTCAGCACCATCAAGTCGAAATAGTCACGAGAGGTTCTGAGTCGATATGGCGAAGCGCATCGAGGTCAGCGGCCTCAACGTCTACTACGGCGACTTCAAGGCCGTGGAGGACGTGTCGATGACGGTCGAGCCCCGCTCGGTCACCGCGTTCATCGGCCCGTCCGGCTGCGGCAAGTCCACGTTCCTGCGCACCTTGAACCGGATGCACGAGGTGATCCCCGGCGCCCGCGTCGAGGGCAAGGTGATGCTGGACCAGCAGGACCTGTACGGGTCCGGTGTCGACCCGGTCGCGGTCCGGCGGGTGGTCGGCATGGTGTTCCAGCGGCCGAACCCGTTCCCGACGATGTCGATCTTCGACAACGTCGCGTCCGGCCTGAAGCTCAACGGCGTCAAGGACAAGAAGAAGCTCACCGAGGTCGTCGAGCAGTCCTTGCAGGGCGCCAACCTGTGGACCGAGGTGAAGGACCGCCTCGACAAGCCCGGCGCGGGCCTGTCTGGTGGCCAGCAGCAACGACTCTGCATCGCCCGGGCGATCGCGGTCGAGCCCGAGGTGATCCTGATGGACGAGCCGTGCTCGGCCCTGGACCCGATCTCCACGCTGGCGATCGAGGACCTGATCGAGAAGCTCAAGGACCGTTTCACCGTCGTCATCGTGACGCACAACATGCAGCAGGCGGCCCGGGTCTCGGACCAGACGGCGTTCTTCAATCTGGCCGCGACCGGAAAACCCGGCCGGCTGATCGAGATGGCGCCGACCAAGCAGATCTTCTCCAACCCGTCCGAGAAGGCGACCGAAGACTACATCACCGGCCGCTTCGGCTAGGCCGTCAGGCAAGTTATCCACAGCTGCGGGCCGGCGATTCGCCGGTCCGCAGCTGTGTTTGGTGTCAATTGGTGCAACTGTCCACAGATCGGGCGTTTCGCGCTTGCCGTGCCCACCAGAGTGGCCCTTCGACCGCTAGCCTTTGCCCAGTAAACACGGGTGAACTGTGACGAAAGGACCATCGTGAGCGACCAGAACGTACCCCCGGGCACCGGACCGGAGGACGGCCGGGGCCAGGGACCGGGCGCGCCCGGTGGGCAGCCGTCCTATGGACAGGGCGCCCAAGGCCCAGGGCAGAACCCGTATGGCAACCCCGGTGCGACGCCTCCGGGCCAGCCGGGTCAGCCTGGTTACGGTGCTCCGGGGCAGTACGGCCAGCAGCCGGGTCAGGGCGGTCAGCAGCCCGGTTACGGCCAGCCCGGTCAGGGCGGCCAGCCTGGATACGGCCAGCCGCAGTATGCCCAGCAGCCGGGTCAGCCCGGTTACGGCCAGCCGCAGTACGGTCAGCAGCCTGGCTACGGTCAGCCCGGCGGCTACCCGCAGGGCCCTGACTACGGTCAGGTCGCCCAGGCCCAGAGCGGTCTCGTGCAGATCCCGGGCATGGGCACTGTCAAGGTGGCGACCATCGGTTCGCGTGCACTCGCGCGCATCATCGACAGCGTCATCCTGTATGCGATCGTCGGTATCCTGTACTTCCTCTTCATCGGCGGTACGGCGGCGGCGACCAACGACGGCACGGTGTCCGACGGCGAGACCGCCGGCATCCTCGGCGGGTTCTTCGCCTTCCTCGGCATCTCGGTCCTGATCACGGTGCTGTACGAGCTGCTGCTCACCGCGTTCAAGGGCCAGACGGTCGGCAAGATGGTCATGGGCATCAAGGTCGTCCGCTCGGCCGACGGCCAGGTCCCCGGCTTCGGCCCGGCGTTCATGCGTTGGCTGCTGCCGATGATCGGCTCGTTCCTGTGCTACGTCGGCGCGCTGCTGGTGTACCTGTCGCCGCTGTTCGACAGCTCCGGGCGGGTGCAGGGCTGGCACGACAAGGCCGCGAACACGCTGGTGATCGGGCTTCGCTAGTCGGTAGACGGTCTGGGGAGGGGTTGTGCTGAATCCGTTCGAGCAGGACTGGTGGGATGCGTGGAACCTGTGGAACGCATTGGGCCAGGGTGTTCAGCTACAACCTCTCCCGCCGCCGGTGCCCCTGGAGCCCGGTGAGTATGCACATGCCGTCGAACCTTGCGAGGTGCAACGGTTCGACGGTATCCGGCTGGCCTTCGGGAGCTCCCACGGCAACGCGTCGGCTGCCCAGTGGCGCACCATCGACAACGGTACGGCGGTCCTCACGCGGCACCGCGTCCTGCTGCTGAACCGCATGGGCCAGCAGGTCTTCGGGCTGGCGGCCGTGACCCGGATGTGGACCGAGCACGACGGGACCGTGCTCGCCTACGGGGACACGCAGTACAAGCTGCGGGTGCCGCGGCCGGTCTGGTTCGACGTGATGCTGAACCACGTCGCCTTCAACCGGCGGATCGACCTCGTCGTACCACCCTTCGTGCAGGCCGGCTGGCATCGCGCCGGCCTGATCTGAGCTGCGTTCAGAAGTTCAGAAGTTCCGCAGGACGCCGAAGAGCAGCAAGGCGCCCAGAGCAACCTTCGTCAGGACCGAGACTGCCCGCGGGCTGAGCCGAGGCCTCGGCAGGCTGAGCCAGCCGGTGCGGGCCAGCGACCACGCCAGGACTTCGTAGCCGATGGCAACACCGATGAGTGGGCCGAGCACGAGGACGGCGGCGTTGAAGTGCCAGGCGGCGTTCAGGTCGCCTTCGAGGAGTGCCGCGGCCATTCTGGTCGCGCCGCAGAACGGGCAGTCGAGGCCCGTCAACGTGTGCAGCGGGCACGGAACGCCGAGGCCTGTCAGCCGGTAGATCCCGGCCAGTGCGAAGCCGCCGATCCCGACCCCGGCCAAGCCCCAGACACGACGATCGACAGGCTTCATCGGCCCGGGTCGGCGAAGCGTCGCGGCGAAAGTCACCCACCAACGGTAACCCCAGCCAAGGCGAGCCAGGTCGGGAAGGTGCCGCGATACTGTGTCCCCGATCGACCGAGGGACGGAATCCGATGAGCGCACCGACGCCGCCCGACGACAACCGGCCGCAGGACCAGCCGTACGGGACCCCGCCGCCAGGCTACGGGCAGCAGCCGGCCTACCCGTACCCCCAGCCGCACCCTCAGCAGCAGCCGTACGGGCAGTCGCCGTACGCGCCGGGCTACGGCCAGCCGCCGTACGGTGCCTACGGCTACGGGTACGGCGCTCCCACGCCGCCGCTGGCCGAGTGGGGTCCACGGGTCGCGGCGTCGCTCCTCGACAGTCTGATCTCGATGGTGCCGCTGCTGCTCGGGTTCGGTGTGCTGATCGCGAACGTCGCCGCGCGGGAGGACAACCCGTACCCGGAGGACAATCCGCAGTGGTGGGCGATCATCCTGTTCTTCCTCGGCTTCGTCGCGAGCATCGCGCTGAGCCTGTGGAACCGCGTCTTCCGGCAGGGCCGGACCGGTCAGAGCGTGGGCAAGACGGCTCTGAGCATCCGGCTGATCGACGCGGCGACCAGCGAGCCGATCGGCGCCGGCCGGTCCTTCCTCCGCGACTTCCTCGCCGGTCTGTTCAACAACGCCTGTTTCCTGAACGTGCTGTGGCCGCTGTGGGACGACCAACGGCAGACCTGGCACGACAAGGTCATCAACACCTACGTGATCAAGACGTCAGTGTGACCGCAGCAGACCTGCACAGGTCACTGCCCACAGGACGCTGGAGAACGTGCCGATGATGAACCGCTCCGCGACGGCTTGCGGGGTCACGGACGCGGGCTGATCAGGGCTGCGCAGCTCCGGGTACCTGGCTAGTCCCTTGATCGCCAGCACGATCGCGATGCCTTCCGGCCAGCCGGACACCAGCGCCGCGTAGATGGCCGTTCGCTCGAGTGCACCGATCAATGCGCCGCCCCGCAGTACCTCACCGGCTTTCTGCGTCGACTGGGCGCGAGTGTTGCCTCGGTCGGCCAGCGCCATGACAGAGGTCGTCAGCGGCCCACCACCTGTCACTGCCAGCGCTCCGGCCAGTAGGAGCAGCACGTTCCACCAGCGCTCGGCCCAGCCGGCCACACCGTCCCCGGCGAGCAGCAGTACGCCGACAGCGACCAGACAGGCCAGCATGACTGCGCTGAGGGCGATCTCGAGAGTGGAACCGGACTTGGGGACCCATGCCAGGACAGCGAGCACCAGTGCGGCAGCGGTCAACGACAGGACCAGAGCCGTCACGCAGCGACCCCGCCGGCCAGCAGGTCCGCGGCCAGCACCCGGCCGCGCTGTTCCTCCGCGAATCCCGCAGCCTGGGCGCGTTGGGTCACCGCCGACTGGCTGATTCCGAGTTTCACGCCGATCTCCCGCCTCGTCAGTCCCTCGCCCAACAGGTCCGCCACTGCCCAGCCGCGGTCGCTCCGGCGCCGCAGGACGGACGCCATCAACCACAGCACCGTCTCCACGTGCTCGGCCATGCGCGAGTCCGCACCGACCACGTTCACGTGGTGCGGACTGGACTTCGCCCGCGTCACCGCCTCGCGCGCGAACACGTACGCCTCGCCGCTGCCGGCGCGGGTGCTGCGCGGCAACGGCTCGGTGACCCCGCCGATGCCGAGTCCGACGTACCAACTGTCCGCCCGGAGCAGGTCGACGATCACGTCGATGGTCGCGCGGGCCTCGGACAGCACGCCCTGCACCTCGTCGCCGGCGGTCCGCTCGAACTTGCGCAGCAGCCCGGTCCGCCGCGGCCGGCGGTTCAGGGAGTTCAGTAGCTCGGGTACGAGATCGCTCGTGCTTCGGCTGCCGCGCTGATCTACCGTGAGAACGAAGACCATCGCCCTGCACCTCCTTCCGAACGGGTTAAGGCTACAGTCTTATTCACGTAGAGTGAAGGGCAAAACCTGAATCGCTTCAGCCCGTCACTCACCGTATCCGGCCCGGAGTGCGGCGCACGCCGGGCCGGACGGCGCACCGACTCAGTCCGTGATCGGCAGGTAGAGCTTCTGGTCGGCGGACTTGAAGGTCTCCGACATCTCCGCGAAGCCGGCCTCGATCGCCTCGGCCGACGTCAGGCCGCGTTCCTCGGCGTACGCACGGATGTCGGCGGTGATCCGCATCGAGCAGAACTTCGGCCCGCACATCGAGCAGAAGTGCGCGGTCTTCGCAGGCTCGGCCGGCAACGTCTCGTCATGGAACGACCGGGCCGTGTCCGGATCCAGCGAGAGGTTGAACTGGTCCTCCCAGCGGAACTCGAACCTTGCCTTGGACAACGTGTCGTCCCAGGCCTGCGCGCCCGGATGCCCCTTGGCCAGGTCGGCCGCGTGGGCGGCGATCTTGTACGTGATCACGCCGGTCTTGACGTCGTCGCGATCCGGCAACCCCAGGTGCTCCTTGGGCGTGACGTAGCAGAGCATCGCCGTCCCCAGCCAGCCGATCTGCGCCGCGCCGATCGCGGACGTGATGTGGTCGTACGCCGGCGCCACATCCGTTGCCAGCGGCCCCAGAGTGTAGAACGGGGCCTCCCCGCACAGCTCCTCCTCGAGCCGGACGTTCTCGGCGATCTTGTGCATCGGGACATGCCCCGGTCCCTCGATCATGACCTGGACGTCGTGCTCCCAGGCGACCTTCGTCAGCTCGCCCAGCGTGCGAAGCTCCGCGAACTGGGCCTCGTCGTTGGCGTCCGCGATCGATCCCGGCCGCAACCCGTCGCCGAGCGAGAACGTCACGTCGTACTCGCGGAGGATCTCGCAGAGCTCCTCGAAGTGCGTGTACAGGAAGGACTCCTGGTGGTGGGCCAGGCACCACGCGGCCATGATCGACCCGCCGCGCGACACGATCCCGGTGATCCGCCGCGCGGTCAGCGGGACGTACCGCAGCAGGACGCCGGCGTGCACGGTCATGTAGTCCACACCCTGCTCGCACTGCTCGATCACCGTGTCGCGGTACACCTCCCACGACAGCGCGGCCGGATCGCCCTTGACCTTCTCCAGCGCCTGGTACAGCGGCACTGTGCCGATCGGGACGGGCGAGTTCCGCAGGATCCACTCCCGCGTCTCGTGGATGTTCTTGCCGGTCGACAGGTCCATCACCGTGTCGGCGCCCCACCGGGTCGCCCAGACCAGCTTATCGACCTCTTCCTCGATCGAGCTGCTCACGGCGGAGTTGCCGATGTTCGCGTTCACCTTCACCAGGAACTTCTTCCCGATGATCATCGGCTCGCTCTCCGGGTGCCGCCGGTTCGCCGGGATCACCGCCCGCCCGCGCGCCACCTCCGCCCGGACGAACTCCGGGTCGAGCCCTTCCCGCAGTGCGACGTACCTCATTTCCTCGGTGATCACACCGGCCCGCGCGTGCCCGAGCTGGGTCCGCGGCTCCCGCCCGGCGATCCAGTCGCGCCGCAGCGCGGGCAGACCGGCCTGGACGTCGATCCCGGCGGACGCGTCGGTGTACGGACCGGACGTGTCGTAGAGGTCGAAGTGCTCGCCGTTCGTCAGATGCACGCGGCGCGCCGGTACCCCGAGCTCGCCGCGATAGATCTTCTCCGAGCCCGAGATCGGGCCCGTGGTGACGGCCGGACGGATCGTGCTGACATTCACCATGCTGCTGCTCCCTACGCCGGAATTACCCGGACAGGTTCGGCGGTCGGCGGCGCCGGCGAATCAAGCCAGCCGCCCTCTCAGCCCACTACGGTGCGAGCTCCCGCGGTATCGAGTTGTCACGGACACCCTAGACGAACCATGTAACGTCGAGGGATGCGCGACCTCGTCTATCCGCCTGTCATCGCCTTCGCGAAGACCGCGTTCACGGTGCTGGACCTCCAGATCCGCCGCACCGGGACCGAGCACGTCCCGCGCACCGGCGGAGCCCTGATCGCGATGAACCACATCAGCTACGTCGACTTCATCCTCGGCGGGTACGGCGCGCTGCCGGCCAGGCGGCTGGTGCGCTTCATGGCCAAGGAGGTGCTGTTCCGCAACCGGTACTCCGGCCCGCTGATGCGCGGCATGCACCACATCCCGGTGGACCGCGAGGCCGGCGCCGCGTCGTACGAGCAGGCGATCCGCTACCTGAACGCCGGCGAGCTGGTCGGTGTGTTCCCGGAGGCGACGATCAGCCGGTCGTTCGAGCTCAAGGAGTTCAAGTCCGGCGCGGTCCGGATGGCCGCGGAGGCCGGCGTACCGGTGCTGCCGATGATCCTGTGGGGCACGCAGCGGATGTTCACCAAGGACCACCCGCGAGACTTCAGCCGGCACCGGCCGATCTCGATCAGCATCGGCGCGCCGATCACAGTGACCCGCGACGACGATCCGACCGAGGCGACCGCCCAGCTGCGCTCCACGATGGCCGGAATGCTCGACGAGACGATCCGGACGTACCCGGAGCAGCCACCCGGCGCCTGGTGGCTGCCCGCCGCGTACGGCGGCAGCGCGCCAACCCCCGCCGAGGCCGCCCGCCTGGACCAGGAAGAACTCGCCCGCCGCGCCCTGAAGAAGAAGTAGACCTCAGCCACTCCGGTCGAAGAGGGTGCCGGGCACCAGGCGCAGGAACGGGTGAGGGCTGGGCGAGCCGTGGGTGAAAGCGTCGGCGGGAGGGTCCTGCCAGCTCGAGGCCAGGGTCAGGAGTGCGTCGGTTCGGAGGTTCACGGCCTTTCGCTGGGTGCCGTTGATCGAGTACGACGGCGGTGCCGGGCGTGCCGGCGAGGTCTGCGTACGGCAGGGCGTCCGGCGACGGATCGTCGTACCCGTTCCGGAAACCGGCCAGCCAGGTCTCGAGGCCGGCCGTGGCAGTGCGGAACCTGATCCAGCGGTGGTTGTCCCAGCCGTTGGCGAGGACGAAGCGGGTGACGAGTTTCTTCGCGCCCGCCTCACCACGCTCGACCAGGTCGGTCACCACCGTGTCCTTCATCGTCAGGTTCAGGCCGCCTTCGTCGTGATCGTGGTAGATCGTGACGATCCGGTCGCGGTAGCCGGGCATCACCAGCTGCGCCTCGTCCACCCAGCCGCGCGCGGTGTCCAGGATCGACCGGCCGAACAGCGCGACCAGGCCGAGCCCACGTCCGTCCCACCGGGTCCAGCGCCGGTTCAGCCTCCCTGGTTGACGACCGGCAGCCGCGTGTTCTCGGCCTGGTCCTTCAGGTCCTTCGGCACGCCTGGCGGGAACAGAGCCAGGTCGACCGCGAAGGTCGGCCGGGCCGGCAGCGGCGAGTCGAAGAAGTGCACCGGCAGGTTGCTCGCGATGCCGCCGTCGGAGAACCAGTTGACCTCGAAGTCGGGCGCGGGTACGGCGGGCAGCGCCTGCTCCGGCCCGGCCTGCGGGTTCGCGTCCCGCCAGTCCGCCACTGCGGCACTGACCTTGCTGTACGCCGGGTGCGTGAAGTCGATCGCGTACAGCGGCACAGCCGAGATCAGGAACGGGAAGCTGAGGCTCATCCGGGTCGCGACGATCACCGGCAGATCCGCAGCGAGCGGGAACGGCCGCTTCGGTGCGGCCTGCAACCGGCGCAACTCGCCGGCCCACTGCTTGGCCGGCTGCGGGGACAACGGCGGCGGGTGCTCGCACATCCAGTCCACGACCTCGGCCGGGAACAGCTCCTTGAACTCGCCGGGGTCGAAGAAGTACTCGCGTTCCGGCCAGGGCATCCGCATCGGCTGGTGCCGGGTCAGGTTGGTGGTCATCATCCGCAGCTCGACACCGGCCGCGCTCAGCTGCCCGAAGGTGACCGGATCCGCGTCCCCGGCCCGGCCGGCGAAGTCCTGCAATTTGCCGTGCAGCCAACGGGTCAGCGGCTCCGCCCCGCCCTCGGACCTGCCCGCCATCCCGTTGCACAGCCCGAAGTTGTTGTCCGGCACGTTCTTCGCGACGCTCCGGAGTACGCCGGCCGTGACGGCCACGACGACACCGACGACGGCTAGCAGCGCACCGGCGATCACCGCGGCCCAGGCCGCCACGCCCTGACCGAGGATCCCGAGGACGAGCAAGACGACGCCGGGCACAGCGCCGGCCAGCGCCCACAGGGCGAAGGCGGACAGCGCGGCGCGAACGATGCGCGCTACCCGGCCACTGCCAGAGGTGCCGAGTCCGGCCGTGAAGACCTTGTACAACGACGCCGTACCGCGCTGTGGCTGGAACAGGCGGAACAGCAACGAGGCGCCTCCCGGGCGGTGGGCCATCAGATCGTCGGGCAGTCGTTCGAGCTTTCCGAACCCGCCGGCGTCGCGGCCCAGTTCTGCCGCCGCCGCGGCCGCCGCAGCGATGGCGCCCGCCGACGATCCCCCGACGGACGCCAGCTTGTAGTGCCGGGCCAGTTCGCAGACCGCGCTCGGATAGATCACCCCGCTGGTGATCCCGCCTTTCATCAGTACGTCGCAGCTCCGCGGCGGCGCGGGTACGTAGGTCGTCATGTCATCCCCCGAACAGTCGTGCGAAGTAGGCCTTGATCACCTGGTGCGTCATCGCGACGTACTCGTCGTCGTCGGTGAACGTCTCTGCGACGCGCGATCCGGCCGTTCGATCGGGAACCGGTTGCCCTTGGCCCGGATACGGTCCGCACGAGCCGGCAGCAGGTTCTCCCAGGTGTAGGACATCGCGACGGTCGACCGGAGGACCTCCGGCACAGCAGGTCGTTCGAGTCTGATCACGACACATCACCCCCAGGGCCCGCGGGCCCACCCCACCTCTCATCATGCACCCGCCGGGCACTGACAGCACAGGCGTCAAACGTTTACGTGAGCACGGCACCGGCTACCGGACGAGAGCTTGACCCTCGGGCCGGAACGAGGGTACGAAGGGCTGTCGTTTGACAGAGCAGGAACCTGGGGGGTCCCTGTGCAGCGGGTCCGCGTCGGTGGGTCCGTGGACACGAGCGGGCGGGGAAGGTTTTGTTCGATACACCCGAAGAGCTGCATCTGTTCGATCCGGGAGCGCTGACACCGGCGCCGCACGTGGCCGAGCACATCCCGGACGCCGGGGCGTTCTTCGTCGACTGGGCGGTGCGGGGGCTGTCCGCCGACCGCGCCCGGGAGATCGAGTCCGCGGTGAACGGCCGGCGCAGCCAGAACGGCTGGTTCCCACTCGAGACGCTGGACAACATCGGCCGCAAGGGCTTCTGGCGGGGCCCGCTGACCTATCTGGCCCGGATGACGGGCGACGACTCGCGGATCCTGCAGCAGTGGGCCACGGACCACCTCGACAGCGACCAGGCGACCCGGATCGAGGCGACCGTCGACCACCTGCTCCACCAGCAGGGCCACGCGGCCGCGGCGACCTGGGCCGTCGCCGTACGGCCGCGCACGTTCCTGGACGCCGAAGTGCTCGGCGACCGCCTCTTGGCCGCATGGGAGTACAACCTCGGCTCCATCCGCTCCAAGGACGTGGCCAAGGCCGTACGCCGCTGGAACCGCTAGCTGCGCGGGGGCCTGGGACCTTACTCGAGGATCAGGTGGGCCAGACCGTAGACGGCGGCCGCGACGATGCCGGCGGCCGGGATGGTCAGGACCCAGGCGGTGACGATGCCCTTGGCGACGCCCCAGCGGACGGCGGACAGGCGCTTGGTGGCGCCGGCGCCCATCACCGCGGAGGTGATCGTGTGGGTGGTGGAGACCGGCGCGTGCAGTCCGATCGCCATCACGTACAGAACGCCTGCGGCGATGGATTCGGAGGCGAACCCGCGGGCCGGGTCCAGGTGGATGATCCGGCGGCCGAGGGTTCGCATGATCCGCCAGCCGCCGGAGTACGTGCCGAGTGAGATGGCCGTCGCGGCCGAGATCTTCACCCACAGCGGGATGCCGTCGCCCTGCTGCACGTGCCCCGTGGTGAGCAGCGCGAGGAAGATCACGCCCATCGTCTTCTGCGCGTCCTGCAGACCGTGCCCGAGCGCCATCGCGGCGGCGGACAGCGACTGCGACATCCGGAAGCCGCGGGTGGTCTTGCCCGGGTTGCGGTGCCGGAACAGCCAGAGGATCGCGAGCATCAGCAGGAAGGCGCCGGTGAAGCCGATGGCCGGCGACAGCACCATCGGGATCACGACCTTGTCGAGGATGCCGGACCACAGCACCGTGCTGGCCGAGGCCAGGCCGGCCCCGACCAGGCCGCCGATCAGCGCATGCGACGAGGAGCTCGGCAGACCGAAGTACCAGGTGATCAGGTTCCAGGTGATGGCGCCGACCAGGGCTGCGATCACGACCACCAGGCCGTGGGTCCCGGACGGTGCGGTGATGATGCCCTTGCCGACCGTCTCGGCCACCTCGGTGCCGGCCAGCGCGCCCAGGAAGTTGCACGCGGCAGCCATCAGCAGCGCCACCCGCGGCGTCAGCGCCCGGGTGGACACCGAGGTCGCGATCGCGTTGGCGGCGTCGTGGAAACCGTTGGTGTAGTCGAACGACAGCGCGATGACGACGACGGCGATGACGAGCGCGAGCTCCACGCTCAGCTCTCCTTGACCGCGATCTGCTCGACCGTGTTGGCGACGTGCTCGAAGGCGTCGATCGCGGCCTCCAGCAGGTCGACCACGGTCTTCAGCTTCATCACCGTCAGCGCCTCGTACTCACCGCTGAACAGCTTGGCGATCAGCCGCCGGTGGACCGCGTCGCCGGTGTTCTCCAGCCGGTTGATCTCGATCCAGTACTCGGCCAGGTCCTTCATGGTCCGCAGCCGCGGCATGGTCTCGGCGGTCAGCTGCGCGGCCCGCTGGAGCACCTCGATCTGCTCGGCGATCTCCTCGGGCAGCTTCTCCAGGTTGAAGAGGTGGATGGTGTCGACCGCCTCCTCCATGAAGTCCATGACGTCGTCGAGGTCGGAGGCCAGCCGGTAGATGTCCTCCCGGTCGAACGGCGTGACGAAGGTCGAGTTCACCCGGCGGATGATCGAGTGGGTGGTCTCGTCGGCCGCGTGTTCGGCGTCCTTCATCTGGGCGGCGATCTGATGACTCGCGGAGAGCCCGGTCCCCGCCGTACTGCCGAGCAGCTCCGCCAGGATCCTGGATCCTTCGACCAGGTGATTGGCAGACTCGGTGAAAAGGTCGTAGAACGTCGGGTCGTTCGGACGCAGACGTAACGGCACTTCAAGCTCCGGATGAACGAGGGACAAACCGTGAACATGCTAGGGGGAACGGACCGCTGACGTGGCATCCGCCATGTCAACGTACCGCGTCGGTATGAACTCGCCGCCGGGCGATATACGACCAGTAACTGAGCGGTTTCATCGTGTGACCACGGCGTACAGGTCGAAAAGCCCGACGACGAGGACCAGGCCGGCCGCGATCCGCAGGATGTTCTGATGGCCGAGAGCGTGCACGGCGCCCCCCTCGGAGCGGCGGTAGACGGCGCTCACCGCGGCCCAGCAGCCCAGCGCCAGCACGAGAACGACGATTCCGAGGCCCGTCCGGACCTCCGACGAACCGTGGCCGGAGGCAAGCAGCAGGACGCCGTTGGCGATCAGTCCGAGCGCCGTACGCC
Source organism: Kribbella sp. NPDC004138 (assembly GCF_053603655.1). Lineage (NCBI taxonomy): Bacteria > Bacillati > Actinomycetota > Actinomycetes > Propionibacteriales > Kribbellaceae > Kribbella > Kribbella sp. NPDC004138. The sequence continues at coordinate 50,250 of NZ_JBSGFZ010000001.1, read as the reverse complement.
GCCACGCGAGCAGCGTCCGCTCCGGCTGCCGACCGGGATCGGGTGTGCTCATCGCCACACTGAGAACAACAGGCCGATCAGTCCGACCACGGCGATCGTTGCTCCGAGCATCAGCGGCAGCCTGGTCACAGGGAGTGCGCCGCCGCGACGCATCGCGGTCAGGTTGAGCTGCCAGCGCCGGAAGGCACCCGCGGTCGTGACGATTCCGGCAAGGACCAGAACGATGCCGATGATCCGGGCCGGCCAGCGGTCCGGACCGAGGTCGAGGAACTGGACGGCGGACAACCCGCCCGCGTAGCAGGCGAGGGAGGTCCGCAGGTACGCCAGGTACGTGCGCTCGTTCGCCAGCGTGAACCGGTAGTCAGGCTCTTCTTCCGTCATCCGCAGGTCACCAGACCGTGGTCCTGTTTGAGGATCAGCACACGACGCACGCTACTTGTCAGCTGCGCGGCGAAGGACTCGTCCTCCTCCGCCTTCTTGACCAGAGCCGTCACCATCGTCGCGGTCAGCCCGGCCTTGGCGTTGATGACGATGTCGCCGCCGGCCGCGACGAACCGGGTCGCGCGCTCCCCCACCGGGACCGACGCGACCTCCGCGGCGGCTCCGACGTCGTCGGTGATCACGACACCGCGCCAGCCGAGATCGCCGCGCACCATGCCCTGGATGACGGTCGGCGAGAACACCGCGCGGTTCTTCGGATCGATCTTGGTGTACGTCACGGTCGAGATCATCACCATCGACGCACCGGCCTTGATCCCTTCCGCGAACGGCCGCAGGTCGGCGTCGCCGCGGACCGTGACGTCGTCGACGACACCGGCCGAGAAGTCGGTGTTGCCGCGGACGCGTCCGAGCCCGGGGAAGTGCTTGACCGAGGTCGCGACACCGGCGTTCCGCATGCCCTGCACGAAGGCCCGCACGCCCCTGCTCGCTTCCGCCGGCGTGTTGCCGTACTCACGGTCCAGCTGGCCGATCGGTGCGTTGCTGGACTTGAGCGAGCTCGGTACGACGTCGGCCACCGGCGCGAGGTCGACGGTGACGCCGGCCTGCTTGAGCTGGCTGCCCCACTCCTGGGCCTGCGCGGTCAGCTTGGAACTCGACCAATTGCCCTGCACCGTCGCGGCCGGGATGCGATCGAAGCCGGGGCCCTTCAGGCGCTGGATCTGGCCGCCCTCCTGGTCCGCGGCGATCAGCGGGCGGATGCCCTTCACCGTCGCGGCCGAGGTCACCGCGGCCATCGCTGTGCGGGTGTGCGAAAGGCTGCCGCTGCTGCCGATCAGGAAGACGCTGCCGGACTTCTGCTGCTGTACGACGGCCTCCTGGGCGTCCGACATACCGTCGGCGTTGATGCCGGTCATGATGAGCTGCGCCGCCTGCTCGCGCAGCGTGAGGGCCTTGAGCTTCTGGTCGACGCAGTTCGCGGTCGTCGGCTTCGACGACGGGGGCGGCGCGGACGTCGATGCTGTGGGCGACTCCGTGGCGGTGGTGGGCGGCACGCTCGGTTCGGCGGTCGTCGGGATCGACGAGGACGGCACGGTGCTCGGCCCCGCGGTCGGGGTTCCACTGTCACCGCAGCCGGTCACAGCGAGGGCAGTCAGCGCGATCAGCGCGACCGGACGCCTCATCTCAGGTCCGCTCCCACGCCGCACGGTCGACGGTGTCGCCGGAATGCCGGGCCAGTGTCGCGCAGACGTCGTACAGGTGCTCGACCTGCTCGGGCGTGAGCGCGTCGAAGATCGCCTTGCGCACCTCCTCGACATGGCCGGGCGCCGTGTCCACCAGCTTCTGCCGGCCGAGCTCGGTGAGGATCGCGACCTGGCCGCGACGGTCGGACTCGATGCCCTCGCGCTTCACCCAGCCGTTCTGCTCGAGCCGGTTGACCGCGTGCGACAGCCGGCTGCGGGAGCCGAGCGTGGCGACCGCGAGCTCACTCATCCGCAATCGGTTGCCCGGCGCCTCGGACAGCCGGACGAGAATCTCGTAGTACGTGTGCGGGATTCCGGCGTCGCGTTGCAGCTGCTGCTCGATCCGGCTGCTCACCACGCGCTGCGCCGCGATGTACGCACGCCAGGCGTGACTCTCCTGCTGATCCAGCCACCGGGGTTCCACCATCCCCGCAGCGTACTTGCTGCCCGAGCTGGATCAGCAGTACGGCGGCAGCACACACCAGCATGCCGACGACGGCGAGTCCGCCGATCGTCTCGTGGAACAGCAGGAACGCGAACACCATCGTGGTCGGCGGCACCAGGTACAGCAGCGAACTGATGCGCGTTGCGCCCGACAGCTTGAGGTTGACCAGGTACAAACCCCAACCGCCACCAGTTGCCAGCAGCACCAGCCAGAACACCGCACCGTAGAAGCCTGGAGCAGCGGGCACGCTCATCCGGCCGGTCGACGCGGCCAGGGCGGCGAAGAGGATCGCTGACACGAGACTCTGGACCGCCAGCGCATCGAGCGACGTCGTGGCCGGCTTGCGGAGCCGATCGAGACACGTGCCTGCGACCAGGCCGAGCAGGCCGCCGATCGGCAGCAGGAAGAGCAGCGCCGAGCCGTGCCCGGCGTGGAGGTCATCGGCCACCACCAGAGCGACGCCGACCAGACCGAGGAGCAGCCCGAGCCACTGACGCCTGCTGACGCGCTCGCCGAGCAGTGGTCCGGCGACGGTCGCGATCAGGATCGGCTGCAGCGAGCCGATGAGTGCGGTGACACCGGCCGTGATGCCGTGGTCGATGCCGGTGAAGATCAGTCCGAGGTACACGAACTGGGTGAGGAAGGCCATCCACACCTGGGTGACGAGGTCGCGGCGGGAGATGCGCGGCCGCCGGATCGCCAGCACCGCGGCGGCGATCGCGCCCGCGACGAGGAACCGCCAGGCGAGCAGGTCGAACGCGTTCGTGTACTGCGTACCCCAGCGGGCGCCGATGAAGCCACAGCTCCAGAACACGACGAACCCGGTGCCGGCGGCCAGCGTGAGCACCTTCTGCGTGGTCATGAGAAGACGGTAACCACACCGGTCGGTATACTGTCAGTATGCTCGACCAGCAGGTGAGACTGATCGTGGACAGGGAGATCCCCGTGGCGCCCCGGCTGACGCCGGCCGGCGAGCGGATCCTGGCGGCCGCGTCGACGATGTTCTACGAGCAGGGCATCCGGACCGTCGGGGTCGACGCGATCGCCGCGGCGGCGGACGTGACGAAGAAGACGCTGTACGACCGGTTCGGGTCGAAGGACCGGCTGATCGCGGCGTACCTCGAGCGGCGGGACCGCGCCTGGCACGAGTTCCTGGACGAACAGCTGACCGCGCGGAACCCGACCACGCCCGAGGCGGTGATCCTGGCGTTGTTCGCCGCGCTGACGGACTGGCTGGCCGGCTCGCGCAACGGGTGCGGCTTCATCAACGCGAGTGTGGAGCTGGCGGCGCCGGACCATCCGGCGATGCCGGTGATCGTCGGGCAGAAGCGGTGGATGCGGGCCGAGTTCGAGGCGCAGGCGCGCGCGGCGGGATGCGCGGACTCCGGCGAGCTGGCCGACCGGCTGCTGCTGCTCCACGAGGGCGCGCTGGTCAGCTACCGGGTCGCCGCAATGACGTCGGCGCCGGAGGTCGCGGCCCGGGCGGCGGCCGATCTGCTGGCGGGGTGGCCGCGCAGCTAGGTGTTGCTTCGCTTGGTGATCGTTAGGCCGACGAGGCGGGAGACGACCATCGCGACGTACCCGAGTCCGGCGAGCTGTTCGAGCATGACCACCGAGCGGCTCCAGGACGTGATCGGGACGATATCGCTCAGGCCGGTGCTGGACAGTGTGGTGAAGCTCAGCAAGAGCAGCTCCATCCAGGTGCGGTCGTCGGCGGGGTCAACGGCCGCCGTGAAGCTGCCCGGTACGAGAACCTGGACGAACACGTACAGATAGGCGAAGCCCCAGGCCACCAGGGTGAAGGTGGCGCCGGTCGCGAAGAGCTCGTCGACGCTGACGTCATGGTCCGAGAGCATGTAGCGGAGCAGGCTGTACGCCGCGTAGAAATAGAAGGCCGCGTGCAGCGCGCCGGAGATCGCGACCACCGGCTCGGTCGGGTTGAACGCGTCGAGCAGCGACAGCGCCACCGCCGGGATGCCCAGGCAGACGCTGACCCAGGTGAGCCCCGGGGTCGCGCGGACCGAGAAGACCGCGAGCACGAGGACGACGATGCCGAGGATCTCGAACGCGACGCGGCCGGGGCGCGATCCCTCCATCGCCGGGTAGACGAGTACGCCGAGCAACTGCACCACGAGCAGCACGGCGGACGGGTTCCGCCGGGCGTGCGCGAGAACGCTCATCGGGATTCCTCGCGGGAGGCGATGATCGCGGCGCGGCGGGCCAGCCGGTGGCTGCGGCGGATCTCGGCCTCGCGCAACCGCCGCCGGTCCTCGTCGGTCTCCGGCACCACCTGCGGCACCTCGCGGGGCTTCCCCTCCTCGTCCACGGCCACGAACACCAGGTACGCCGACGCGACGTGCACCTGCGGGCCGACCGCGTCCCAGCGGTCGGCGGTGATCCGGACGCCGACCTCCATCGAGCTCCGGCCGGTCCAGTTCACCTGCCCGCTGAAGTGCACGACGTCACCGACGCGCACGGGGACGAGGAACACCATCTCGTCCATGGACGCGGTGACCGCGGCACCACCGGAGTGACGGGCGGCGACCACGCCGGCGACCGAGTCGACCAGCGTCATGATCACGCCGCCGTGCACGGTGCCGAGCAGGTTCGTCTCGTTCTGCGCGGTGAGGTGCGACAGCGACAGCCGCGTCTCCGAGGTCGGCCGCGACGACGGGCTGCTGGACATGCGTACTCCTTGTTTCCTGGACCTGGGTCTGGGGCTGGGTCTGGGTCTGGGTCTGGGTCTGCCGCACAGTATCCCGACGGCTTGTCCACAGGCATGGATTCGCGTGCTCCGGCACGCCCCGATCCTCGTACCTTCTCTGCCGACTTCTCTGCCGACAAGGAGGTCCGACGATGCCCACCGACACCACCGAACATGCCCAGAGCAACGACTTTCCCGAGACCAGCTCTCCCGACCCGGTGCTGCCGCCGTTGTCCCGGCGGCAGGCCGATCGGCTCGTGCACCTCGCCCTGCGCACGGCCGCCGACCTCGGCGTCGCCGTTTGCTACCAGGGCGGCGCCGCGCTCGTGCCCGCCGACCGCTCGGCCGACACCCCCGTGCTCGGGCTCAGCAACCTCGCGCGCATCCTGTCCCGCTTCGACGAGCACAGCTGGCCGGCGCTGATCGAGGAACACTTCCGCCAGATCCTGGAGCAACTCCGCGAAGGCCCACCGACGCCACCGGCCGACCCCGAGCGCGAGCTGATCCAGCGGCTGGTCCCGCGCGACGCGTTACCGCCCGATTGGACCGCGGATCGGCCCGACTTCCTGCCCGGTCTGATCTCCGTGCCGTCCACGCAGGCCGACGGCATCGTGACGATGTACCTCGAGCCCGCCGACCTGGATCTCACCTGGTCCGACGCCGAGCGCTTCGGCCTCGCCAACCTCCGCCGCATCCAGGACGAGGTCGAGTATGTCGAGCACGACGACCTCCGCCTGGCCGTCGTCACCGGGACAGCCTTCGCCGCCTCCCGCGCACTCGTCCTCGACACCGTTCTCCGCGAGTCGTTGCACCTGCAGCACGCGCCCCACGGGTTCCTGGCCGCCGTCCCGGCCCGGGATACGCTGCTGCTGCACGTGATCGAGGACCTCACGGTCATCCCCGCCCTCGGTGTCCTGCTGAACGTCGCCGCCCGCTGCCACTCCCGCGACCCCGGCCCGCTGTCCCCGGACGTCTACCTCGTGAGCCCCGACTTCACCTGGCACCCCGCCACCACCGCACTCCCCGACCACACCCCGCTCCGCCTGTCCCCGGAGCTCGAGTCCTTGACGAAGCTTCTCGCCACTCGGGAGCCGCCGCCGGCGCGTGGCCGGTCATGAGGACGTTGCTGATGGCAAGCTCTCGCGGTGCCTGCGTCAGCCTTCGGGGCTTTCTCCGTCCGGTTTCTCGAAGTGGCCGGGCCAGTCGGAGTAGCGGATCCGGGTGATGGAGCGGACTTCGCCGAGGGTTGTCCACTCGTCCTTGCCCAGCCGGGCGAGGGGGCGGAGGCGATGGATGTCGGGGTGGTTGCCGTCCAGCATCGTTTCGTCGATCGCGAGATGGCGGACCTGGCCGATGACCAGAGTGCAGTCGCCGAGCTCGACGGTGGTGTGCAGGGTGCACTCGAGCGCCACCGGCGATTCCGCGACGCGGGGCACGGCGACCGTCCGGGACGGCTCGGCGGTCACGCCGATCGCCTCGAACTCGGAGACCTCCGGCGGGAAGTTCGTGCCGGAGGCGTTCACCTGCTCGTAGAGGTGCTCGGCGGCGAAGTTCACGACGAACTCACGGGTCGCCTCGACGTTGTTCAGGCTGTCCTTCCGGCCGACCGAGGTGAACTGCACCATCGGCGGCTGCACGGACGAGACGGTGAAGAACGAATGCGGCGCCAGGTTCAGCACGCCGGCGGCGGACAGGCTCGACACCCACGCTATCGGCCGCGGGACGACCACCGAGTTCAGCAGCGCATAGAACTCCCGCCGTCCGACGGCCTCCGGATTCACATCGACACGCACACCCGCAGTACATCAAACTCGGTGAATGCCGCCGGCGGCCGCACAGGGTCCGGCCGGAGGATCGCGCCGACGACGGAGCTGTGGATTGGCTGAACAACTCGACATCCTGGCCGGCGTAGCCGCCGTGGCCCGGTGCCACGGCGTCGACCCCGCCGAGGTGAAAGAGGTCGCCGGCGGGGTGGCCAACCGAGGATTCGTCCTCGGCGAGAACCTCTTCCTCCGGGTGTGCCGCCCCGGATTCGAGCCCGACCTCCTGAAGGAAACCCAAGTCGTACCCGCGGCCCGCTCCGCCGGCGTCCTCACCCCCGCGATCGTCGAGTACGACGCCACCCACCACCTGATCGACGCGCCGTACGCGGTCATGGAACGCATCCACGGCACCGAGCCCACCACCCTCCCCACCGCCCTAGCCGAACAACTGGCCCACCTACACCAACTCCACCGCGCCCCACACCTAGGTGGGTTGGGCTTGGTGGGGTTGGGTGAGGAGGGGTGGGGGGATCCGTGGAGGACGGTTGAGGAGCTTGGTGAGCGGGGGTATGTGGATTTGGGGACGGCTAATTGGTTGAGCGGGTGGTTCATGCGGCTCGCGGAGCGGGTCGACAGGAGTCGGCCCAAGGTGCTGATTCACGGAGATGTTGCCGCGCACAACCTTCTCGCCGGGCCGGACGGAGAGCTTCGAGCGCTCATCGACTGGGGCGACGCGGCGTGGGCGCCGCGGGCCATGGAGTTCGCCAAGCTGCCCCTCGCGCAGGTCGCCGTGCTGCTTCCGGACTACCTCCGGCACGCCCAGCCATCAGAGTCCGAGGAGGAACTGGCCGCCGGCGTCCTCTGGTTCCACCTGTCCTGGGCCATCGCCAAACTCTCCGCGTCCCCCTGGCCCGGCCAACGCCACTGGACCGCCCCAACCGCCAGCCGCCTGCTCAGCATCCTCCACTTCTTCACCACCACCCCACCGGCCCCCTGGTCCGGACTCACCTAGCCCGCAAAGCTGCCACCCCCACCCGAACAGGCACCACCACCCCACCCGCGCCTGGCGCGCTGCCCCTGGCGTCGCCAGCACACGTGCCGGGCCGCTTGTGGCTGGTTGTCCGGGTGGGGTTGGGCAGGGAGGTGTATCAACGGTCGGCTGTGTCGGGCTCTCGAAGGGAGGTGATGGTGATCTGAGACGAAGGCGGCGCGGATGTCAGAACACAACTCTGTGGAAGTCGAACTGCTTGCGATCGGTGCGGGGCCGTCGAATCTCGGGCTGGCGGTGGCGCTCGAGGAGCTGGCGCCTGATCTGGCGGCGGATACGCTGCTGATCGACCGCAACCCGGCGATCGAGTGGCAGTCCGGCATGCTGATGCCGTGGGCGACCAGCCAGGTGTCGTTCCTCAAGGACCTGGTGACCCAGCGGGATCCGAGCAGCAGGTTCTCGTTCCTGAACCATCTGTTCGAGACCGGCCGGCTCGACGAGTTCGTGAACATGAGCACCTTCACGCCGTACCGGGTCGAGTTCACCGAATACCTGCGCTGGGTGGCGGAATCACTCACCGGGGTCCAGATCCGGCTGGGGTGCGAGTGCCTCGGGGTGCGCGCGCGGCGCGACGACACCGGCGCGGTGACTGGGTGGGTCACCAGCCTCGCCGACGGTACGACGATCACCAGCAGGTACCTGGTGTACGGCGGCAGCCGTGAACCGAACATCCCGCCGGAGCTCGCCGGCCTGCCGCCGGAGCGCGTCGTCCACAGCACGCAGTACCGCCACCGGGTGGCGGAGCTGTCCGGCGACCTGCCGTACCGGGTGGCGGTGCTGGGCAGTTCGCAGAGCGCCGCCGAGATGTTCCGGGCGCTGCGTGACGATCTGCCCGACAGCGACATCGCGTGGCTGATGCGGTCCATCGGGCTCAGTTCGGACCAGTCCAGCAAGTTCACCAACGAGATGTACTACCCGTCGTTCGTCGACGAGTTCTTCGACGCCCCGCCGCACGCGCGGGAGCAGATCCTCCGTGAGCTGTACCGGACCAACTACTCCGTCGTCACTCCTCCGATGCTCGAGCACCTGTACGCCGACCTGTACCTGGACCACTTCCAGCAGCGCACCGATCGGCGCCTGATCACGATGGTCGACATCACCGCCGCCCACGAAGCCGAGGACGAGCTGGTGCTGGAGCTCACCGACCGGCGGACCGGAGCCGTCACCGAGCTGCGCCGCGACGTGATCTTCCTCGGCACCGGGTTCGACACCCGGATGCCCCGGCTGGTGCGGGACCTGGCCGACGATCTCGGCCTGGACCGCGTCGACGTCACCCGGCAGTACCGTCTGGACCTCAACGGCACCGGCGGCGAAGGCAGCAGCGCAGCCTGCTACCTGCAGGGTGTCAACGAGGAGACCCACGGCATCTCCGACTCGCTGCTCAGTGTGCTGGCGCAGCGGTCCGAGGAGATCTGCCGGGACATCGTCGCGCACCGGGAGCGGATCCCGGCGGCGGCTGTATCAGCCAACGGGCCGGCCGGGCTCTAACGGATGGGAATAGCCCCAGCCCGCGAGGAGAACCGGATGACAACACTCGAACTGGACCGTCCGCCCGGCCTGGCACAGGCCCGGGACCGGACGTTCACAGGTCTGCGTGCAGCCATGCCGCCCGGCGTCATGGACGAAGCGTTGCGGTGCAGCGGCCAACTTCTGGCGGAGCTGCCGCATCAGCCCGAGCTGGAGCGGAACCTGGTGCTGGTGGCGTTCGGCGGCGGCAAGGACAGCTCGTACACGCTGGCCTTCGTCCGGGCGATGCAGCTGATCCTGGACCGGGTCCACGGCCGCACGTTCCGGATGCGGGTGGCGACCAACCGGCACGCGGGTATGCCGCGTGCGGTGATGGAGAACATCGACCGCGAGTACCGCGCACTGGAACTCTTCGACGACCCGGACTGCGAGCTGCTGCTGGTGGACGGCGACGAGATCAGCGAGTTCTACGTCGACTCCCCGCAGCGCGAACACGTCGTACGGCGCAACCGGCTGGACATTCTGATGACCGGTCACCGGACCTTCGCCGACGGGCGGCCGACGTTCTGCAACTCGTGCAACCTGAGCGTCTTCAACGCGTTCGGGCTGGCCGCCGCCTACGGTGACGGCGCCGACGTGCTGATCACCGGCGACTCGCCGCAGGAGCAGCATCAGTACAGCTTCTGGGTCGGCCGGCTGGCGCGCCGGTTGCGCACCGGCCCGGCCGTACAGCCGCGGACGCGCGGGAACGGGTTCGGCCGGATCCTCGGCCAGCTCGACGACATCTCGCAGGCGTACTTCGCGGACATCCACGGGGCGGACGCCGACGACGCGATCAGCGAGCGCCGGGTGAGCACCGACGTACCGGACCGGCTGAAGTTCTTCACGGTCTACGGCGAGACGGCGTACCGGGCCGGCGACCACTTCGACATGCTGACCGGTTTCCTCGGTTTCCAGTTCGACGACCTGGCCTTCAGCTTCACCGAGTCCGACTGTGCGAACCCGGCCCTGATGGCGCACCTGCGCGGGATCAAGGCCGAGCGCGTGTTCGAGCGGTCGTACGACGAGGGCCTGGCCGAGTACGTCGAGTTCGCGCTCGGCCTGATGCGCAAGAAGGACATCCCCGACCAACTCGTGGAGATGATGCGCGCCCGGTACGACAGCCCGGACGCCCCGGCCCGGATGCGGAAGGCCGCCGAGGAGTACGCGCTGACGACCTTCGGGCTCACCGGCGATCACCTGGTCTGCATGACGTACTCACCCTTCGCCGGGCACGGCGCCGGACTGGAGCGGTTCCTGGAGCGCGAGCACCCGCACCTGTCCGACCGGCTCGACGAGATCCACAGCCTGCTGGCCGGCGCGGGCGACGACCTCGCGCTGGACGCCGAGCTCGAGCGGATCAGCGGCCTCACACCGAGCCAGTTGCGCGTGCTCTACAGCCGCTCGGTGCAGAGCGCCGCCGGCGGGACGCCGGTGATCGACCTGATCCTGGCCGGCGATCCGCACAAGGCAGTCATCGAGACCCGGCACTCCAAGGACGGTCCGGACACCTACGAACAGATTTCGGGACGGTAGCCATGGTCGTACACATCTCCCGGCTGGATCGCGACAACCTGCTGCACGAGTACGGCGTGGACACCCAGCGCCTGCAGCCGTGGCCGGTGCTGAACGCGCCCTTCGAGGTCAGCTACGCGGTCTGCCGGGCTGGAACGGTCTCCAAGCTGCACACCCACCACGAGCAGGAGATCTTCGTCGCCGTCTCCGGTGAGTGCGTCGTCGAGTGCGGCGGCGAACGGCAGCCGTTCCGCGCCGGCGACGTCTCGTACTTCACACCCGGTCAGCTGCACCGGGTGCACAACACCGGCGACGAGGACTTCGTCTTCTGCAGCATCTGGTGGGACCCGGAGATGTCCCACAAGTTCCTCGCCGAGTACGCCGGCTCGGACACCGAGCGGTTCGCCGTCGAGGCGGCCGCGAAGGTCGACGAGAACGGCCGGGCCGCCGAGGCCATCGAGTCCGCCGAGCGAGTAGGAGCCAGCCAATGACCCGACCCCTGCCGTCCGACGACGACCGTCCGGTTCTCGTCCTCGGCCCGAACCCGACGCCGAACGGCGGGATGCACCTCGGGCACATCGCCGGTCCGTACCTGGCCGGCGACGTCTACGCCAGGTACCAGCGGGCCCGCGGCCGCAACGTGATCTTCACGTCCGAGACCGACGACAGCCAGACCTACGTGGTGGCGTCGGCGGGCCGGGAAGGCATCACGCCGGAGGAGCTGTGCAAGCGCTCGACCGCGAAGATCCAGGAGGCGCTGAGCGCGATCGGTATCTCGATCGACGGGTTCGGCCCGTTCGACCAGACCTACAAGGCGACCGTGCTGCAGTACTTCAAAGCACTGCACGCGGCCGGGGTGTTCCGGCTGAAGACCGTCCGCCTGCCGTACCTGGAGCGGACCGGCGAGTTCATGGTCGAGGGCCTGATCGAGGGCGACTGCCCGGTCTGCCTGACGACCAGCCGCGGCGGGCTCTGCGAGACCTGCTGCCACCCGAACAACTTCGACCAGCTGATCAACCCGCACTCGACGATCAACCCCGAGGACAAGCTCACCTACCGGGAGGCCACCATCATGGTGCTGCCTCTCGAGGAGTACCGAGAGCAGCTGACGACGTACCACGAGAACCTCAAAGAGCACCGGCGGCCGCACGTGCGGCAGATGATCGCCGAGCTGCTGTCCCGGCCGCTGCAGGACGTGCCGATCACCTTCCCGCTGAACTGGGGTATCGACCCGCAGTTCCCGGAGGTCCCCGGACAGGTGCTGAACGCCTGGCTCGAGCTGATCCCGGCCGGCATGTTCACCACGTCGTACGCCGCCGCGAAGCTCGGCCGGGACACTGTGCCGGGCGAGCTGTGGCGCAAGGCTGCGGATCCCACGACGAACCTGCGGATCGTGCACTTCCTCGGCTTCGACAACGCGTACTACTTCTGCCTGCCGCACATCGCGATGCTGATGGCGCACGGCGACAAGTACGTCTGGCCGGAGTCGATCATCAACAACGAGTTCTACGAGCTGGAGAGCTCGAAGTTCTCGACCAGCAAGGGACATGTGCTGACGCCCGAGGAGCTGCTCGAGGAGGTGCCGCGCGACGTCGCCCGGCTCTACCTGGCGCTCACCGCACCGGAGTACCAGCGGTCGACGTTCAGCCGGGCAGGCCTCGACAAGATGGCCGCGGACCGGTTGGTCGGCCCGTGGAACCAGCTGGCCGGCGTTCTCGCCAAGGCGGTCGCGAACGCCGGCGGCGACAGCGTGCGGCTGCCGGTCTCGGCCGCCGCACGGCAGCGCGTCGCGCTCATGCGCGACCGGTTCGACCTCGGGTACGAGATGCCGACGTTCAACCTGAACCGTTCGGCGGACACGGTGCTGGTCCATATCGACCGGTTGCGGCGGCATGCGCTGACGCTCGACGGCACTGGCCTGGACGAGCAGCCGGAGGCCTGGGGCGATCTGTTCTGCGAGGTGAAGGCCCTGCTCGCGGTGGCGTCGCCGCTGCTCATCGATCTCGCCGCCGCGGCCGGTGAGGCCGGGGCGTTCGACGAACTGCCAGACGCCGGGGTGCTGGTCACCGGATCCTTCGAGCTCGCCGAGGTTACGCCGTTCGTGCCGCCGTTGCTGGCGGCCGGGACGGCTGACGCCGAGCTCGCCGGAGGTCGGTGATCCCGATGCGGATCACCGTGGTCGGCGGCGGCGTGATCGGACTGCTGACCGCGATCGACTGCAGTCGCGCGGCCGGCGTCGAGCAGGTGGACCTGTTCGACGCCGGCCCGATCCCTTCCCCGACGGCGACCTCGAACGATCGGCTCCGGGTGGTGCGCGCGCTGCATCGCGGCGAACCGGCGCTGACGCTCGCGGCCGCCCAGTCCCACGAGGCCTGGATGGAGGTCGAGGGACTGGTCGGCGCGCGGTTCTACCACCCGGCCGGGGCACTGACCGCGATGCCGGAGCCGGAGGCGGCGGCATCGCTCGCGCTGCTGACCGCCGCCGGCGCGCGGGCGTGGGGCCTCGCGCCGGACGAGCTGGCCCGCCGATATCCGCAGGTGCGCTTCCCGGCCGGTTCCGGCGCCGTACTGGAGGCCACCGCGGGCGCCGTGCTCGCCGACCGGGCCCTGATCGCGCTGGCCCGCTGGCTGGGCGACCGGCCGAATGTCCGGTTGCATCCGCACCGACGGGTCGTCGAGGTGTCCGGGAGCGGCCGCGGCGGCGTGATCCGGTTCGCCGACGGCGCCTCCGCGACCGCCGACCGGGTCGTGATCGCGGCCGGTCCCTGGTCGCGTGAACTCGTGCCGGGTGTCATCGCCTCGACGCTCACGCTGTACCGGCAGACCGTGCTCTCGTACCGGCAACCGGAGTGGGTAGGACTGCCCGCGGTGCTCGGCCTCGGCCCGGATCGCGACGCCTGGTTGATGCCGACGGTGCCGCACGCGGACGCACCGCTGCGGTTGAGCGCCGCGAGCGCCTGCCGGCCGACCCGCGAGATGACCGACCGGAGCACTCCCGACCGCTGGCGGGAACACCTGATGACCGTGTTCGCCGACGTGCTCCCGGGGTTCGATTCGGCCGCGGTGACCGACGCCACCGACGGCTACTACCTCGCCGAGCGTGCGCGCGGCGGACCGCTGCTGTCGTCGTACGGCGGCGGCAGCGTCTGGGCGTACGCGGCGTGCGGCGGGATGTCCTTCAAGTTCGCGCCCCAGATCGCACGGACGATCGCTGATCGTGCGGTGGGCGCGCCGCCCCGGCCGGTCGGCCTGGACCCGATCGACAGGCCGCGGCAGCTCGCCGCGGTCGGTGAGGAGTAGGTGCCATGAAACTGCTCGCCCTGGAGGCCGTGCAGAACGCCGGCTACTACCAGTCCCGCTACCGCCAGATCGAGGAGTTCGGCGGCACCTTGTTCGTGCTCAACGGACTCGGTGAGCCGGACTACTGGCCGGCCGGCCGCTACCGGATCGCCGGCTCGCGGCACATCGACGACATCATCGCGACGGCTCGCGAGTGGCACGCCACCGAACACTTCCACGGCGTCCTGACGTTCTCCGAGTCCGGCGTCCTCACGGTGGCCGCGGTGGCGGAGGCGCTCGGGCTGCCCGGTGTCGGTCTCGACGCGGCCAGGATCAGCCGCAACAAGCTCCTGATGCGGGAGGCCCAGGAGCTCGGCGGTGCGCCGGTGCCCAAGTTCCGCCTGGCGGCCGACCTCGACGCTGCGCTCGCGACGGCGGAAGAGTTCGGCTATCCGGTCATCTTGAAGCCCACGTTGGGCGCCGCGAGCAACTTCGTGTTCAAGATCGACACCCCGGACGAGATGCGGACCCGGTTCCCGCAGGCGCTCGAGGGCATGGCCGGGATGTCGTGGTTCCGGATGGAGGCCGAGGGCCTCGACGTCGGGCCGTACGGGCTGCTGGTCGAGTCGTTCCTCGACGGCCGCGAGATGCAGATCGAGGCGCTCGCCTGGGACGACGAGGTGTACCTGGGCTCGATCGTCGACCGGATCACGATCGAGGGCAACACCTTCGACGACGACGCGCATCGCGCCCCGACCACCCTTGACGAGGATCAGCTGGCCGCCGTGCACGAGGTGGTGGCGACGGCCGCGCACGCGCAAGGGCTGCGGCGCAGCGTTATGCACGCCGAGGTCCGCTTCCACCGCGGCAAGCCGCACCTGCTGGAGATCGCGGTGCGGCCGGGCGGTGGCGGGCTGGACTACTTCGCCCGGCTCAGCACCGGCTACTGCCCGATCCGCGCGACGATGGCCGTCGCCGCCGGCCGGAAGCCCGAGGTCCAGCACTACCGCCCGACCGGCGTACACCTGGCCGGCACCTGCCTGATCGGTGCGGCGGGCGTGATCGAGCAGATCACCGTGCCGGCCGACGTCGCGGAGTCCGACCGCGTGTTCTTCCTCAAGATCACGGCGCAGCCGGGCGACGTCATCCGGCGGCCGCCCGACGGCAACAACATCCTCGGCTTCCTCTGCACCAGCGGAGCGACGTTCGACGAAGCGATCGGCACGGCGTACGAGTTCGCCCGCCAGATCGATGTACGCCTGGCCGCGCCGGCAACCAAGCTGACGGCCTGATCCAACTCACGAGAGGTGACCTGGATGTCCACTGTGCTGACCGAGCACCAGTCCGACCAGCCGTCCGAGGACGGCCGGCCGATCAAGGGTGGCACCGTCACCTGGGCCTGCAACCCGGGCTTCCCGCCCGCGGCCATCTTCCCGTTCACGCCGCGGGAGCGGATCGGCATCCGCAACCTGTACGAGTTCCAGGTGCTGATGTTCCGCCCGCTGTACTGGCTCGGCCGGGAGGGCAGGCCGGAGGTGAACCCCGACCTGAGCCTGGCCTACCCGCCGGAGTGGAGCGAGGACGGGCTGAGCGTCACCGTCACGCTGAAACCCTGGCAGTGGTCCAACGGTGAGCCGATCTGCGCCGACAACGTGATGTTCTGGGTGAACATGATGGCGGTCAAGGGCGACCGGCTCGGGTACTACGTCCCCGGCTACTTCCCCGACAACCTCACGTCGTACGAGAAGATCGCCGAGGACAAGGTCCGCTTCACCTTCGACGAGGTCTACTCCAAGACCTGGGTGGAGATGAACCAGCTGTCGCTGATCACGCCGATGCCGAAGGCCTGGGACCGGACCGAGGACGGGCCGGCCCGTGCGTCGTTCGACAAGGCCGACATCCCGGCCGTCTACGACTACCTGGTGAGCCAGAACGGCGACTGGACGATCGAGGCGAACCACTTCCGCGGCGGCTGGGCCGAGAGCCCGGTGTGGAGCGTCGTCAACGGCCCGTGGCGGCTGAAGAGCTACACCCTCGACGGCGTCGTCACCTTCGTCCCGAACGACAAGTACTCCGGCCCGAACAAGCCGCACCTGGACGAATTCCGGCAAGTGCAGAACGACACCGACGAGCTGATGTACGAGCGCCTGCAGGCGGGACCGGACGCGCCGGACGGGATCCAGATCGGGTACCTGCCGTTCGGGATGGGGCTCACCGACGACGGCGAGGACCCGCTCGCGGACTCGTACCGCCTGGTGGCGCAGGACCTGTTCGTGGTGCGCTACATGCCGTTCAACTTCGACAACGACTCCACTCCCGCGGCGATCTACAAGCACGCCTACGTCCGGCAGGCGCTGCAGATGTGCCTGGACCAGGACCGCGCGATCCGGGAGATCTTCCACGGCAACGCGTACCGGATGGACGGCCCGGTGCCGATCTCCCCGGCCAACCCGCACGTCTCGCCGAAGCAGCGCAACGACCCGATGCCGTTCGACGTCGACGCGGCCCGGCGGCTGCTCGAGGCGCACGGCTGGGACACCAGCACGCTGCCGGCCGGCTGCGTCCAGCCCGGTGAGGTGGCCGGCTGCTCCGGTGAGGGTGTCGAGATCGGCGACCGGCTCTCGTTCACGATCCGGTACGTCGAGGGCAAGGTCGCGCTGACCCGGATGCTGGAGATGTTCAAGGAGGATGCGGCGAAGGCCGGAATCGAGCTGAAGCTGGAGCCGGTGTACGGCTCGGTGATGGTGGCCGAGGACCACAGCCCCGGTCCCGCGAAGCGGCTGTGGGAGATCAACAGCTGGAACGGCGGCTGGTCGTTCTACGGGCACCTGACCGGCGAGATGTTGTTCCGCACCGGCGGCGGCAGCAACTTCGGCGACTACAGCGACCCGAAGGCCGACGAGCTGATCGACCGCACCGTGCACAGCGACGACCCGCAGGCGATGTTCGACTACCAGGACTACATCGCCGAGCAGGTACCGACGATCTGGTCCCCGGGCTTCCCGAACCGGATGTTCGAGGTCGCGAAGAACCTGCGCGGCCTCGAGCCGGTGAACCCGTACGGCCTGATCACACCCGAGGACTGGTACTACGTCGAGGAGTGAACCGTACCTACAAACAACACTGCCCCAGCCGATCGGCTGGGGCAGTGTCATGTCCGGCGAGGTTCAGGACTTCGGCGGGATGGTTGCCGCCGGCAGGTGGTGCATGCCGCGCAGGAGGGTGCTCGGCTCCCACTCCAGGAAGCTCGGGTCGGCCGTCATCCGCAGGTCCGGGAAGCGTTCCAGCAGCCGGGTCAGCGCGATGTTCGTCTGCATCTTGGCCAGCGGCTGCCCGATGCAGAAGTGCGGGCCGTGACCGAATCCGAGGACGCCCTTCGGCTTGCGGTCCAGGTCGAGCGTGTTCGCGTTCTCGTACTGCTCGTCGTCGCGGTGCGCCGACAGGATCGACAGCGCGAGGATGTTGTTCTTCGGGACCACCACGTCGCCGATCTCGATGTCCTCCGCGGTGAACCGGAAGGTGGCCACGCCGACGCCGCCGTCGTACCGCATCAGCTCGTCGATCGCGTGCCCCATGATCGACGGGTCGGACCGCAGCCGGGCCATCGCCTCGGGGTGCGTGAGCAGGCTGAGGATCGCGTTCGACAGCGTGTGCTGCGAGGTGATGTGACCGGCCACCGTGTACAGGAAGATCATCGCGACGAGCTCGTCGTCGGTCAGCCGGTCACCTTCCGGCGAACCCTCGATCATCGCGCTGACCATGTCCTCGGCCGGGTTCTTGCGCTTCATCTCGATGATGTGCCGGCCGTACTCGATGACGTTCTTGGAGGCGTTCTCGACGACCTCCGCCGGGTGGCCGGCGCCGACCAGCTCGACCGCCCACTGCTGGAACCGCTCACGGTCCTCGAACGGAATGCCGAGCACGTCGCAGATGATCACGATCGGCAGCGGCTGGGCGAACTCGCCGACCAGGTCGACGTCGTCGCGGCCCTCGAGTTTGGTCAGGTAGTCGTCGACGAGCTCCTCGATCCGCTCCCGGAACGCCTCCATCCGGCGCAGCGTGAAGGCCTTGCTGACCAGCGCCCGCAGCCGGGTGTGCCGCGGCGGGTCGCTGTTCAGCATGTGCTGGGACAGCTCGTCGTCGAAGCCGACGTCGGGCTTCTCGTCCTCGACGTAGGTCCCGGTGTGGCGGGCGAACATCTCGTTCATCCGCGTACCGTCCTTGCTCACCCTGGGGTCCTGGAGCAGCGTCCGTACGTCGGCGTACCGGGTGACGAGCCAGACGTCGGCGCCGTGCGGGAAGACCACGTGGTGCACACGGCCGGCCTTGCGGTACGGCTCGAGGATCTCGTACGGCCTCTGCATGAAGTCGTCCGGGATCCGCGGGAGGGCCTCCGTCATTTCGGTTGTCATAGGTCAGATCCTCCTGGGAACAAGGCATGTCGACAGGGGCGCACGTGCGCTCCGCTACGCGTCGCCGTCATTCATCAGAGGCGTCGGCCGGCCCGCCCTGATACGCCTTGTTTTGTTGCTTTTGGGGACTGTCGGTACGGCGCTGCGAGCGGTAGCGTGCAGGACCGAATGCCTTCTGGCACAAGCCCGCCGGGGGCAGCGTGGTCACCGGCACAGAGGGGTGGAGTAACTGATGAGCGAAGAAGTCGACCGCGAACCGAGTTCGACCGGGCAGCCGGGAGAGGGACTCGGCGCCATCGCGACCTGGCGCCAGACGTCGATCACGTCGAAGGCACTGCTGTTCGGCGTCTTCGTCAACCGGCTGGGCGCGTTCCTGCAGATCTTCCTGGTGCTGTTCATGACGCACAAGGGCTTCAGCGCCGGCCAGGCCGGGTTCGCCCTCGGCGTCTACGGCGCCGGCCATGTGCTGGGGTCGTTCGTCGGCGGCTGGCTCACCGACCGGTTGAGTGCGCGGGCGGCGACATTGATCAGCATGCTCGGCTCCGCCGCGCTGATCGTCTCGATCCTGTACATCAACGTCTACTGGGTCATCCTGCTGGCGATCCTGACGGTCAGCACCGTCAGCATGCTGAACCGGCCGGCCGCGCAGGCGATGCTGGCCGAGCTCACCAAGCCTGGCCAGCTGGTGATGACGATGGCGATGTACCGGCTGGCGATCAACCTGGGCACCGCGGTGACCCCGATCGTCGGCGTCGCGCTGGTGTCGGTCTCGTACAACCTGCTGTTCTGGGCCGAAGCGTTCGCCGCCGTCGTCTACAGTGCGATCGCCTGGAGGTACCTGCCCGGGAAGGCCACACCGGAGGAGGCCGCCGCCACTGCCGCCGCCAAGGCCACGGAACCGAAGCAGGGGTATCGCGCCGTGCTCGCCGACTGGCGGTACGACTTCTACCTGGCCGCCGTGTTCCTCGTGACGATCGTCTACTGCCAGTACATCGCGGTGCTTCCGCTGGCGATCGTCGACGACGGCAGCAGCCTGTGGTGGTACAGCCTGGTCGTCTCGGCCAACGCCATCGTGGTGGCCGTCTGCGAGGTGCCGGCGACCAAGTACGTGCAGACCTGGCCGCTGCGGCTGACCGCGATCGCCGGGTTCGGTCTGGTCGCGGTCGGGTACGGCGTCTACGCGATCGCGCTGGTTCCGGTGCTGCTGATCCTCGGCACGCTGATCTGGACGATGTCGGAGATCATCGGCGCACCGACCACGTTCGCGTACCCGGGCATGGTGGCGCCGCCGCACCTGCGCGGCCGCTACTCCGGCGCCATGCTCAGCGTCTTCGGCCTGGGCAACGCGGTCGGTCCGGCGGTCGGTGTCTGGCTGTGGGCCCACGTCGGACAGACGTTCTGGCTGTGGGCGGCCGGCGTCGCCGTACTGTCCGCGGTCTGCGCGCGGATCGGCATGCGCCGCCCGGACGAGGAGCCGGCCGCAACTGAAGCCAAGACCGACACGACCGCGCCGGACACCACCACCCCGGAAGCGGCGACCTAAGGGGAGGGCTACATACAAGCTGATGGAGTGGGAGCTGGGTGCCCGGCTCGGTTCGGCGGTCCGCTGACGGTCGGCATTCCAACTCCCACACCATCTTGTCGAACGGGCCTTCAGGCAAGAGGCCAAGAAGTTGAGCTTGGTGGCCGGCTTCGGCGGTTGGCCGGAGGTTTGCCAGCGCGACCTGTACGCCGGCCCATCCCACAGGCAGGCCGGTTCCCTCCTCGTGCTCGCGCTCGGTGAGCACGTCGAGCAGGGGCGCGGACGGCCGGTAAAGAACGACGCGCGAGGCCGATCCGCCCGCGGGAGGGCAGGTCCCCTCACCGGTTCAGTGTGGGCGACGAGACGGACCATTCGCTGCCGGAGGCGGCTGGAACGATTCCGCCGTCTCCTGACCCCGCCGCAGCACAACAGCCTCCCGCCCACAGCTCCGCGAGTAGAAGGCCGCTGTGCTGCCTGGCCTCCACCGTCTCCTGACTCGCCACAGCACAACAGCCTCCTACCCACAGGCCCACGAGTAGCAGGCCGTCGTGCTGCCTGACCTCCACCGTCTCCTGACCCGCCACAGCACAACAGCCTCCCGCCCACAGGCCCACGAGTAGCAGGCCGTCGTGCTGCCTGACCTCCACCGTCTCCTGACCCCGCCGCAGCACAACAGCCTCCTACCCACAGGCCCACGAGTAGCAGGCCGTCGTGCTGCCTGACCTCCACCGTCTCCTGACTCGCCACAGCACAACAGCCTCCTACCCACAGGCCCACGAGTAGCAGGCCGTCGTGCTGCCTGACCTCCACCGTCTCCTGACCCCGCCGCAGCACAACAGCCTCCTGCCCGCAGGTCTGCGGGTAGGAGGCTGTTGTGTTGTCCGGGCTCAGCCGGTGGCTGCGAAGTCGGCCGCTTGCTGGAGCACACCCTCGTCGGCCCGCCACCGCGAGCGGTCGGCGGCGGTCTCCACCACGACGCCCTCGACCGCCCGCCGGCCGACGTCTCCGGGCTGGGTGGGCTGGGTGGGCTCGGACTCGCGCGGGTCCGTCCTGCCGTTGGGTGGTCGGGCGCGCGGAGGCGCGGTGCGTCGCGCCGCGGCGGGTCCGGGTTCGGGTTCGGCCCAGCTGGGGCGGGCGACGTGCACGACGCCGTCGAGGATGGTGATGTGCCAGCGGCCCCTGTGCAGGTCGACGTGGTGACGACGGCACAGCAGCGCCAGGTTGTCGACCTTGGTGTCGCCGCCGTCGAGCCAGGAAATCAGGTGATGGGCGTCGCACATGATCGGCGGGGCTCCACACACCACACAGCCGCGGTCGCGGGCGTCCAGGGCGCGGCGCATCGCCCCGGTGACGAGCCGCACGCGGCGGCCGACATCCAGCGGTTCGGAGTTCGAGCCGAGCACCAGCGGGATGATGTTCGCGTCGCACGCCAGCCGCCGGATCGTGGCCGCGGACAGCCCGCCGCTGTAGACGGTGTGGCCGATCGCGTCGGCGGTGGCGGCTTTGAGGTCTTCGAGGTCGATGGTGACGGTGATGGTCGCCTTCGCGCCGTACCCGGCCACTCGACGATCCTTGCCACCGCTCCCAGCACTCCCCGCATCGCCAGCACTGCCAGCGTTGCCCGCACTGCCCGCACTGCCCGCACTGCCCGCACTGCCCGCGCTGCCCGCACTGCCCGCGCTGCCCGCGGCGGTCATGGGCGCCGCCGTAGATCCGGTGGGCGCGGTGGGTCCGGCGGTGTCCCACGCGGCGGCGGCGATGCTCAGGGCGCCGGACAGGGCGTCGGCCTGGCGCTTGTCGCGGGGGCGGGGGTCGTGTTCGCCGTCGACGGTCTTGTGCGGGCGGGCACCGGCGTGCACGACCGCGCGCAGGAGTTCGGCGTTCTCGTTGGCCAGGAAGCCCTTGAACTTCACGCCGTTGTCGGCAGCCGAGAGTGTCAGGGACTCGCGTTCGTACGCCTTCAGTTCTTCTGGTTCGGGGCCGTCGGAGTCGAGCAGGTCGGCGATCTCCTTGGCGGCGGTGCGTAGTTCGCCGGGTGACAGGTGGCCGGCCAGCCCGACCAGCTGTTCCGCGGCCGCGTCCAGGTGCTCCACCGGGACCCGTGACCGGACCCGGTCGAGTCCGAACACGATCGCGGCCGCCTGCGCCGGCCGCAGCAGCCAGCCATCATCGCCAGCACCGGCCTCGGATCCGCTGTCTTCAGATCCGCTGTCGTCGGGTACGCCGTCCCCGGATCCGCTGTCGGGTATGTCGGCGGTCGTGGCGGAGGCGGGCGAGGCGGTGCGTTCGAGGGCGGTGGCTACGGCTGGGTAGTGCGGGGCGGTCTGGGCGAGGCGGAGGGTGCGGCGGGCGGCCGGGGGGTCCAGGCGGTACCGGAACCGCAGTAGCTCGGCGGTGTCGCGGGCGCCGAGCTCTTCGGCGTACCCGGTGGACTCGATCGCCGCGACCACGCTCAACCGGTACGCCTCCAGGCGAGCGAGCTCGGCTTCCAGCGTGTCGAGGGTGGACAGCAGTTCGCTGCCACTCATCGACCACGCCGGCCGTTCGCCTAGAAGTTCCATGGCATTGACTCTAGACGGCGCCACCGACAGTTTCCGGGCCGGAATCCCCTTATTTTGTGGGCTGTTTGGGGGCCCACACCAGCAAACACCCCGCGCCACTCGACTGCACCCGCTCGGCCCGCGTCACCCGGCCGGCACGGACCTGAAACCAACTCGCCGACCTCCTCGCGATCCAGCCCCACAGGGACTGAGACCGCGTCAACCCACCAGCGAGGGACGACCCGGTCCTACGCGCGGACTTCCACCGGCCTACCGAACCCGGCCACACACCCAACTCTCACTCTTCTTTTCCTTCCTGTCTCTTGAAGTGGCCGATGCCTGCCGTTACGACCCCATGCTCGGCACCCTGATGCGCTGACTGTCGCTGGCCCGGCAAACCCAGCCACGTAGCCAACTCTCACTCTCTATTCTGAATAACGCTCGAAGCACGACGAACCGGCGCGGTGCCCAGTAGGCGCCGCGCCGGTTTGTTCGTGGGTCAGCCTCTGCGGACCGGGAGGGCCGTGCCGGGCTCGACGTCGGAGTCCTCGGGCAGGACGTGCAGGCAGCAACCTGCGGACGCGCCGGCGAACAGCCGGATGACCTCGAGGTCGGACTCGACGGTCGCGGCGCGGGTGAAGACGCCGCCGTACCCGTTGACAACGGTGAAGACGCCCCAGTTGACGATCCACGGCACCGGGTCGCCGTCGGGCATCGGGAACAGCTCCGGGACCGGGCGGATCCGGCGCTGCACGATCCACGGTTCGTCCAGGGCCTCGCGGACCCGCTCCTCCCACAGCTCGGCGCTCGTGTCGTCGCGCCAGCCGAGGAGCACTCCTTCGCCGCTGTGGCGTGAGGTCGGCTTGAGCACCAGGTCCTCCTGGTGACTCAGCACGTAGTCGAGCAGTTCGACCTGCGAGCCGTCCTCCAGCGTCACTGGGCCGGAGCGCACCATCCGCGTCCACGGCAGGATCCGGTCCAGGCTGACCAGGGTCTCCTGGTCGAAGTACTGGCGGTTCTCCTCGTCGGACAGCATCGCGAGCGCCGCCTTGCTGGCGAACATCTCCGAGTCCATCGGCGTGAAGATCTTGACCTCACCGCGGGCGGCGGCGTCCAGGATCGGATCCATCAGCGCGTGCGCGTCCGGGTCCTCCAGCAGATCCTGCAGCATGAACAGCCGCTGGATGATGTCGATCTTCAGGTCGCCCAGCCAGACGCCGCCGTCGCGGACCTCCAGCTGGCCGATGTGCCCGACGTGGGCGTCGACGCCCATCTCGTGCAGCCGCGTCGCGAAGTGGTGCATGTACGGCTCGAGGGTCTCGTAGCTGCTCGGCCAGTCGATGGTCGCCAGCACCGGCCGCGACCCGTACTCGAAGCCGCATTCGACGAACATGTTGTTCACCTGTTCGCGCATGGTGTCGATGTAGCCGAGACGGTGCGTCTGGGCGAACTCCGCGAGCACCGGCTGGTCGAGCAGGGCCCGCGCCATGTCGGACTGGTCGATGCCGCCGAGCGCGCTGCCCATGTTGAACTCGAGCAGCTTGAAGCCGGACTCGTCCATGTACAGGTCGGCGCGGCTCTGCTTCGTCACCGTCGTCCCGCGGCTGCGCAGGACCGCGGAGACCTGCACCTCGGTCAGCCCGACGGCGCGGCCGAACGCGGCCAGGTCGCCGCCGTACAGCTTGTCGGGCAGGCTGATCAGCGCGGCGTGCATGGTCAGGATGTCGTTCGCCAGCTGTTCGCATTCCTCGGCCCCGAGGAAGACCGGCCGGGGCAGGTAGCGCCCGCCGTAGAACGACTGCAGCCCGACGGACTCGGGCTGGGTGCTGACGAGTTCGGCGGCGGAGATCCCGCGTCGCTTGATCTCGTCCAGGTACTGTGCTGTGAGTTCAGCTCGGCTCAAGCCGGTCTGCATGATCGGGACCTCCGGGGGTCGACGCGGAATCAGAGCGCTCCTGCTCGGTCAGAGGCAGCCACCGGCGGCCGGAAATACACTGATGCGCGGAGGTATCTGATCGCGGCACCCGCAGGCTCTTGTCGGCATGAACCTCATTTCCGACGCCGGCACCGCGACCGCCACCGCCGACCTGCCGCGCAACGCCGTGATCCGGCGAAGCAGCCACCGCCGGTACCTGATGTGCCCGCCGACCTACTTCGACGTCACCTACTCGATCAACCCGTGGATGAATCCGGCCAAGCCCACCGACCAGCCGATCGCGATGGCGCAGTGGCAGCGGATCCACGACCAGCTCGTCGGCCTCGGCCACACCGTCGAGCTGATCCCCCCGGCGCCGGGGCTGCCGGACATGGTGTTCGCCGCGAACGGCGCCACCGTCTGGGGCGACCGCGCGCTGGTGGCCCGCTTCCGGCACGCCGAGCGCGACGCGGAGTCGGCGTCGTACCTGGAATGGTTCCGCAGCCGTGGTCTGCAGGTCCAGCAGGCCGCGACGGCGAACGAGGGCGAGGGTGACTACCTGACCGCCGGCCGCTGGCTGCTGGCCGGCAGCGGATTCCGTACGGACCGCCGGGCGCATCTGGAGAGCGAGCAGTACTTCGATCGCCCGGTGATCGGCCTGACCCTCGTCGACGACCGGTACTACCACCTGGACACCGCGCTGGCAGTGCTGGACGCGGACACGGTCATGTACTACCCGGGCGCCTTCACGACGGGCAGTCAGGCGATCCTGCGGGAGCTCTTCCCGTCCGCGATCATCGCCGACGCCGACGACGCCGGTGTGTTCGGCCTGAACGCCGTGTCCGACGGCCGTCACGTGCTGATGTCCGCCGGCGCGACGAACCTGATCGCGAAGTTGCGCGAGGCCGGCTTCGAGCCGATCGGCATGGACGTCTCGGAACTGCTGCGGGCCGGCGGCGGCGTGAAGTGCTGCACCTTGGAGCTCCACGATCCGGCGGGTGGCTGATGATCGACTACAACGGCAGGAAGTTCTCCCCGGCCGGCCACGAGGCCGGGGACGGCGAGGCGACGGTCGCGTCGTACCGCCAGCACGGCGACCTGCTCTGGGCGGACTTCAGCGGCGGCCGGGTACGCCGGGGCGCACTCACCGGCCTGTGCCGCCCGGACGACACGCTGGAGTTCAGCTACACCATGGTGCTGTCCGACGGCGAACTCGTCGTCGGACGGTGCGAGAGCACGCCCGAAGTGCTGCCCGACGGCCGGATCCGGTTGCACGAGCGCTGGGAGCGGTACGGTCCGCAGGCCGCGACCGGTGTGTCCGAACTGGAAGAGATCGACCCGGGCTGATCGCCGGGATGTATCAGACCGGCGCGGATCGCCGCTCTGTTCGTCATGGATCACGCCGCGGGGAAGGAGATCAGTGTCGACGGCTTGTCCGTCGTACTGACCAGCGTGTCGTCGGACTCGCACACCTGGAATCTTGTCGTCCTGCAGTTGCTGCTCGAGGAGCTCGGCCATCAGGTCCGCAACCTCGGCGCCTGCGTCCCGGACGACCTGATGGTCTCGGAATGCCTGCGGCTGCGGCCCGACCTGATCGTCGTCAGCACGGTGAACGGGCACGGCTTCCACGACGGGCTGCGGCTGATCGGTCAGGTCCGCAATCACCCGGAGCTGGCCGGTACGCCGATGGTGATCGGCGGGAAGCTGGGGATCTCCGGGCCCGGGAGCGAGCGCAGCCGGTCCCAGCTGAAGGCTGCGGGGTATGGAGCGGTCTTCGAGGACGGCACCGGACTGACCGCCTTCCGGTCGTACGTCGGTCGACTGACCACCGGCCGGGCTTCGTGAGCGGCCCGGGCACCGGCTCGTTCGGTGACTTCGTCGCCCGCGCCCACCGGTCCGGCCGGCTGGTGGTGCAGCCGCGGATGGGGGTCAGCGATCCGGTCGCGATGCGGGCAGGCCTGCTGGCCACCAAGAGCGCGGCGGCCACCACGGTCGGGACGATCACGCTCGACAGCTACACCCGGATGGGTGACAACGTGAACGCGCAGTCGGCGCTGGCGAGCGGCATCGAACTCAACGGCTATCCGATCGTCGCGCACGACCCGGCCACCACTCGCAGAGTCCTGGACGGTGTCGTCGAACCCGACTTCCCGGTCCAGGTCCGGCACGGTTCGCCCTGCCCCGAGCCGATCGTGGCCGCGCTGATCCGCGCCGGGCTGCACGCGACCGAGGGCGGGCCGGTCTCGTACTGCCTGCCGTACAGCCGGATGCCGTTGTCGGAGTCGATCCCGAACTGGGCCCGTAGCTGCGACCTCCTGGCCGAGGTCAGGTCCACCGGAGCCGAACCGCACGTCGAGAGCTTCGGCGGCTGCATGATGGGCCAGCTCTGCCCGCCCAGCCTGCTGGTGGCGTTGAGCGTGCTCGAGTGCTTGTTCTTCCGTCAGCACGGGATCCGCAGCGTCTCACTGAGCTACGCCCAGCAGACCAACCCGGACCAGGACGTCGAGGCGCTGCTGGCCCTGCGCCGGCTGGCCGCCCAGTGGCTGCCGGACATCGAGTGGCACATCGTCGTCTACACCTACATGGGCGTGTATCCCAGGACGCCGGACGGCGCCTCGCGGCTGCTCGAGGAGGCCGCACGGCTGGCTGTCCGGACGGGCGCGGGCCGGCTGATCGTGAAAACAGTTGCCGAAGGCTACCGAATTCCCACCTTCGCGGAGAACATCGCCGCCCTGGAGACCGCGGCGCTGGCCGCCGAGCACTGCCTCACGATCGCCGGCGAGACCGCCGACACCGGCATCCACGCCGAGGCGACCACCTTGATCGAGGCTGTGCTGGACCTCAGCCCGGACATCGGAACTGCGCTGGCCACCGCGTTCCGGCGCGGCTACCTCGACGTGCCGTACTGCCTGCACCCGGACAACGCCGGCCGGGCCCGCAGCTACCTCGACAGCGCGGGGCGGTTGCAGTGGTCCTCCGTCGGGTCGATGCCGATCCGCGGTGCGGTCGGCCCGACCGACCCGGCAGACCTGACGGCGGCGGGGCTGCTGGCCTCGTTGTCGTACGTCGAACGCACCTACGACAGCGCCAGCCTGGAGCACGAGTACCGCGCCGCACCCGCGGCCACGCACCTTCCGACACCGACCGCACCGCCCCTACCGGGCGCCTCAGCAGGGAGCACAGGAGATGACCGAGACCCGGATCCCGGAGACCGAAGCCCGGCTGCCCGCCAGTCCGCGTGAGCACCTCACCTCGCCGGTCACCCGGTCGGTGCTGAAGATCCAGCACCGGATGCTGACCGCGGCCCGGCAGTACCTCGGCGCCCAGGGGTTCATCGAGTTGCTGCCGCCCGTCATCGGCCCGGTCACCGACCCCGGCGCCCGCGGCGCCAAGCAGGTCGACGTGGACTACTACGGGCACCGCTACAAGCTGATGACGAGCGCGATCCTCTACAAGCAGGCCGTGCTGACGTCGTTCGACAAGATCTTCTTCATCGCGCCCAACATCCGGCTGGAACCGCTCGAGACCGCATCGACGAGCAGGCACCTGGCCGAGTTCCACCAGATCGACATCGAGATGGCGAACGCGTCCCGGGACGACGCGATGACGGTCGCGGAGGAACTCGTTCGCCACATCGTGCAGCAGGCGGTGGAGCACCTGCCCGGTGAGTTCGAGGCGCTCGGCCGGGACACCTCCGAGTTCACCGAGCTGCTCACCGAGCCGTTCCGGCGCCGGACGCACGCGGACGCGGTCGCGGACCTGCAGGCCATGGGGCACGACCAGAACCCGGACGCCGAGCTCGACTGGGAAGGCGAGGCGAAGCTGTCGGCGAAGGCCAGCCGACCGTTCTTCGTCACCGACTACCCGAAGGGGTCGCGCGGCTTCTACGACCGGGAGAACAAGGACCTGCCCGGGATGCTGCGGAACTTCGACCTGATCGCGGCGGAGGGGTACGGCGAGCTGTGCAGCGGCAGCGAACGCGAGCAGGACTACGCGACGATCATCGCGCGGATGCGGGAGACCGCGGAGAACCCGGCGAAGTACGCGTGGTACCTGCAGATGCTCAAGGACGGCGTCCCGCCGAGCGCGGGTTTCGGACTCGGCCTCGAGCGGTTCACCCGGTACGTCGCGGGGCTGGATTCGGTCTGGCAGGCGAGCGCGTTCCCGAAGGTGCCGGGGATCGCCTCGCCGTGACCGCCCGGTTGCCGCGAAGATATCGCCCATGACAGAAACCTCGTCGGCACCGGCGGGCCGGCTCAGTCTCGGACAAGGCACGGCGTTGTACGTCGGCGCCGTCCTGGCGACCGGCGTCATCGCGCTGCCGGCGCTCGCTGCCGACGTGGCGGGCCCGGCCTCGCTGCTGGCCTGGCTGGGACTCGCGGTCGTGTCCGCTCCGCTGGCCGCCACCTTCGCCGCGCTCGGCGCCCGCTACCCGGATGCGGGCGGGATCGCGACGTACGCGCGGCTGGCCTTCGGCGAACGGGCCGCGGCGATCGTCGGCTGGTGCTTCTACCTGTCCGTTCCGGTCGGCGGGCCGGCCGCCGCGTTGTGGGCGGGCGGCTATGTCGAAGGGGCGCTGGGCGGCGGACGGAGCACCGTCGTCGCCACCATGGTGGCGCTGCTGGTGATCGTGCCGGGCGCGAACGCCTTCGGCATCCAGGTGACGGGACGCGTCCAGATCGCCCTGGCCGGACTGCTGACGGTCTTCCTGGGTCTCGCGGTCGCGCTGTCGCTGCCGCACGCCGATCTGTCCAACCTGGAGCCGTTCGCACCGCATGGCTGGCAGGCGATCGGACCGGCCGCCGCTTTGCTGGTCTGGAGTTTCGTCGGCTGGGAAACCGTTACCTACCTGACCGCGGAGTTCCGGCGGCCGGCCCGCGACGTGCCGCGGGCCACTGCCATCGCGGTGATCGTCGTCGGCGTGATCTACCTCAGCGTCGCCTTCGCCACGGTCACCGTCCTGGGTCCGCGGGCCGGCGACACCGCGGCGCCGCTCGGCGATCTCCTGGCCATCGGCCTCGGCGGCAACGCCCGGGTGCTGGCCGCTGTGGCCGCGCTGCTGCTCACCTTCGGCGCGATGAACGCGTACTACGCGGGCGCCGCCAAGCTCGGCGCCGCCCTGGCCCGCGACGGCGCACTGCCCGCCTGGCTGGACCGCGGCAGCTCAGCCGGTGAGGTTCCCCGACGCAGCCTCGCCGTACTGAGCGCGATGTCGATGACGACCGCCGCGATCGTGGTGGTGGCACGGCTGGAGCCGCAATCCCTTGTCCTGCTCACCACCGGGCTCTTCGTGACCGTGTACGCCGTGGGCGTCGCGGCAGCGGTGAAGTTGCTGCCGCGACGCAGCGGAGCACGGTTCGCCGCGCTCGTGGCGCAAGGAGCTGTCGTGGTGCTGCTCCTGATGGCCGGGGTCTACCTGATCTGGCCGTTGGTGGTCACCATCGGCGCGTTGCTCTATCTGCGACTCACGCGATCAGCGAGACCCGTAGAGCGCCCGCAGCCCTAGGACGTCGCCGCGGCCGAGGGTGCGCATGTGGCCGGTACAGCGTCGGACGCCTGGGTACATCGTCAGGTTGACGTCCTCGGCCGCGCTGAGGTTGACCAGTCCGTAGACGTGGCCGATCTCGTGGGTCAGCACCGACTCCACGTCGTACCGCCAGCGATCCTGATCGGGCGGCAGCGCCGGCTGGCAGGCGGGGTCGTTGACCGGATCGTAGGTCCACTTGTAGTCGGTGTCGTTCATCCTGATGTCCGCCGAGACGGCCATCGTGACGCCGTGCCGGGTCTCGGCCCAGGTGCACGTC
Source organism: Kribbella sp. NPDC004138 (assembly GCF_053603655.1). Lineage (NCBI taxonomy): Bacteria > Bacillati > Actinomycetota > Actinomycetes > Propionibacteriales > Kribbellaceae > Kribbella > Kribbella sp. NPDC004138. The sequence continues at coordinate 20,115 of NZ_JBSGFZ010000001.1, read as the reverse complement.
CACGCCAGTGTCGCTTCGAGGAAGCCGCCGGGCAGATCCCCCGCGTCGATCACGTTCCGGCCGTCGGAGTCGCCGCAGGTGGTCTGCCCGTCGGCGTACACGAAGTTGCCGCGCTCGTTGGTGTGGCCCACGAATGCGCCGGCCGCGTGGATCCCGCCGCGCAAACCGCAGGTGTTGCGGCCTTGCGTCATGTTGGCGGTTGCCCTGCGCGCGGCTGCGTCGAAGGCGGCCTGGCTCTGGTTCGCGAGCGCCGTTCCTCTGGTCGTACGGAACAGCCAGGGTTTGTACCACTTGTAAGAACGCAGGCTGTACGTGTCCCGCTCGCAAGCCCCGGGACCTGGCAGGTCCGGGAACTTGCTCGCCTGGTGGTGCGAGCCGGTCGTCACCACGCCGCGGGCGTCGGTGGCGAGGGTGAAGGTCCGGGCTCCGTCCGGATACAGCATGTCGAGGGTGACGCTGCGCCCCGGCTGCTGAACCGGGAGCGGTACCCCGTTCCCGGCGTCGACGAGCCGGCCGACGGCACCGCACTCGATCGCGGACCGGGAGGCCAGGTCGGCGAGTTTCAGGACGCCTCGCGGCAGGCCGCACGGATCGGCCGCGACGGCTGCTGTTGTGGTCAAGGGCGGTGCCGAGCCGACGCCGAGCGTCGCGCTCACGAGCACCACGATGGCACGCGTGTACTTCATGATGTTCCCCCCTTGGCGCTGCTACGCCGTATATCCGTGAGAGACTCCGCGCGCGCTGCGGTGATACGGCGTATTTTCGGTGGACCGCCGCCGCCTCTTCCGGTCAGAGACCGATCGAAGGAGGGCATCCTGTACGCCGATGGGTTCCCCGAAGCAGCGATCCGCGAACGCGCCAAGGCCGGCGCCGCCGACGCGTTCCCACCCGCCGACGACTACGGGCAGGCGCTGTTCGGCGCCGGCAGCGGTGCCGCCGAACCACCGTTGCCCGACGACCCCATCGACCGGCTGCGGCTGGTCCCGCCGGTCTTCGTCCCGCAGCGGCTCGCCCAGCTCGTCGAACTGGCCCGGGAGCCGGTGTACCGCGACGTGCGGCTCGAGACGACGATCGGCGGCTTCCGGTCGACGGTGCCGGTGTACGTGTCGGCGTTCGGGTCGACCGAAGCGGCGAGCGTAGCCCTCGGGGTGGCCGCCGCGCGGCAGGCCGGCCGGCTCGGCATCCCGATGGTCATCGGCGAGAACGTGATGCCGGTCAACAGCTACGGCCGGCTCGAGGCCGACGCAGAGCGTTCACTGCTCGGCCGGATCCGCGCGTACCAGAAGGAGGCGCTCGACTCCTACGGCGGTGTGGTCGTCCAGCAGAGCACAGAGGATGCCGACGCCGAGGTCTGGAACCTGGTGTACAGCGACCCGAATGTCCTTCCGCTGCTGGAATCCGGGCGGCTCGCGTTCGAGCTCAAGGTCGGTCAGGGCGCCAAACCGGGACTGGGCGGGATGACGCTGGTCGACGCGAAAGCCGCCGCGCGCCTGACGAGCGCGTACCTCATCGACCCCGTGTTCGGTGGCGAGCAGGTCCTGCGCAGCAGCAGCCCGGGAACCTTCACCGAGGAGATCCTGCGGCAGCAGATCCGCTTGATGCGCAACAACTACCCGCGGGCCCGGGTCTGGGTGAAGCTACCGCCTGCGCGCGACGTGTCGGCGGCGGCGCGGGTCGCATGGGCAGCCGGCGCGGACGCGGTCTCCGTCGACGGCGCTGAGGCCGGCACCGGCTGGGCGCCGCGCGCGTTCCTTCGCCATGTCGGGCTTCCGCTCGGCGAGTGCCTGCGGCGGATCGGTCAGGACCGCAACGACGCGGATCCCTCGTGCCTGCTGGTCTCCGGGCGCATGTGGGAGGGCGCCCGGGTCGCCAAGTGCCTGGCCCTCGGCGCGAACGCGGCCGGCCTGGGCCGGGCCGCGCTCATCGCGGTGGACACCGACCCGGAGCAGGGCCTCGTCAACCTCGTCGAGTGCCTGGCGCTCGAGCTGCAGTTCCTCGTCAGCGCGCTCGGCAAGTACCACGTGGAGGCACTCGGCGCCGAGGATCTGTGGAGCCCGGCCGATCGCTGACGGTCCGCCGGGGCTCCACAGATCCAAGCGATTGGCCTAGGCCAAGGTCCTTCGGGACGCGAGGAACCGGCTCTGGTCCAGCCTCGGCAGGTCGGCCACGTTGGTCCGGGGACGGGCCCGGACCTGCCGGCTGCGCACCAGGTTCACCAGGTCCGCCGAGGGTTCGACGCCGAGCTCGGCCGCCAGGCTCCGCTCGAAGAACTCGAGCCGGCGGATCGCCTCGACCACGTTGTCCTCGGCCAGATGGACCTCGATCAGCACCCGGGTCGCGCTCTCCCGCAACGGCTCCAGACGGACCGCGGCCATGGCTGCCTCGATCGCCTCGGCGTACCGCCCGGAGCAGGTCAGCTGCTGGGCCGTCAGCTCGAGCGCGTGCAACTGGAGCTGGCGCAGGCGTTCCCGCCCGAGCAGGACCCAGTCGTCGTACCAGCCGGGCAGCAGCTCTCCCATCGCCGCGAGCGTCGGCAGCAGACCTTGGTCGGCTCCGCATTCGCCGTCGTTGATCACCCGGCGAATGGCGGTGATCAGCGTGTTCACGTCGACGTCCACGGACTCGTCGACGCGGAGCGTCTCGTCGCCGGTGACCAACGGCTGCACGCTCAGCTGACGGAGCCGCCACAACGCGGTCCGCAGACAGGCCTGCGCCTTGGAGTCCGACACTTCCGGCCAGAGCGTTCCGGCTACTTCGGCACGGCTGGACCGTCCGCGGAGTGCGACGAACGCGACGACCCGGCGCGCGCTGAGCGGAATGGACAAGGTCTGTTGACCATCGACGACCCAGAAGCCGTCGAGCATGCGAAGCCGCACGGATGGGTGGGCTTCATCAGGCGGGTTCGCCGGATCCGGACGATCCGCCGGTACGGGCTGCGCGTGCATCTATCGATCTCCCCCACTGGATGCGTATTCCTCACGACCGCCACCGATCGACAATGCTCTCCCCCAGCGAGAACCTTGGGCGGGCAGGCTCCCAGGTGCAGGCATAGACGCCTCCTCTTTGCGTGGCTGCCGAGCTACCTTCCGTGAAGTCTGAGCCGTCAATTACTCGAGTGCAAGCCGTCAGGACGACGGATATCCCCTGCCGACGACGGCACTTGGTGTATCACCAACCACGGGTCAGCCGCTCTCGTTCGTCAGTAACAGCTCCCGGGAGGACGGCGTGACCGACAACACCGAAGGTGTCGTGCTGCAGTTGAGCAGTGGCTTCCAGCCGTACCGCGAGTACCTGATGCGCGGCGCGGCCGCCCGCGGGCCGCTGTGGCTGATCGACGACGAACCGGCCGGCTGGCAGCAGCCGTACATCGCCGGCAGCTCAGTCGTCCTTCCGCTCGAGGGCGCGGGACTCGCGCTCGACATCGATCGTTTGCTTGCGGTCGCCGACTCGATCGCTCGTATTCATGGGGTTCGCGGCGTCTTCACCTACGACGAGCCGTCGGTGGTCGCGGCCGCGCTGATCGCGGACCGGCTCAAACTGCCGGGCCTGACCGCGGAGGGCGCGCAGGGTTGTCGTGACAAGGCGCGGACCCGGCAGGCGCTCACCGACGCCGGTCTGCCGCAGCCGGAGTTCGCGGTCGCCACAACGGCCGACGAGGCCGCGACCGCCGCCGCGACGATCGGCTACCCGGTCGTGGTCAAGCCGCGCGGGATGGCCGCGAGCATCGGTGTCGCGGTGGTGGACGACGCGTCCGGAATCGTTGAAGCGTTCGAAAGAGCGGACAGTTCCAGCCGCAGCGGTCCGGCCGAGTACCACGGCGGGGCGTTGATCGAGGAGCTCGTCGACGGTCCGGAGATCAGCGTCGACGGAGCGGTCGTGGCGGGCGAGTACCAGCCGTTCTTCGTTGCCCACAAGCAGCTCGGCGCCCCGCCGTACTTCGAGGAGATCGGCCACATCGTCGACGGCGCGGACCCGCTGCTGACCGATCCCGAGCTGCGCAAGCTGCTGCAGTCCGCCCACGAGGCGATCGGCACGCCGTACGGCATCACGCACACCGAGATCCGGTTCAGCTCCAAAGGACCGGTCGTGATCGAGGTGAACGGACGCCTCGGCGGCGACCTGATCCCGTACCTCGGCAAGCTCGCGACCGGTATCGACCCCGGCGCGATCCTCGTCGACGTGGCGCGCGGCAACCGCCCGTACCTGGAAGCCGATCACCGCACGTGTGTCGGCATCCGGTTCTGCTACCCGCCCGAGGACGCCCGCGTCGTGAAGATCTCCGTCCCGGAGCCGGGAGCCGTGCCCGGCCTGGTGGAGGCGCATCCGATGGTGGCCGAGGGCGCGACGGTCCGGCTGCCGCCGCGGGCGCACATCGGGCGGCACGCGTACGTCATCTGCACCGCGAACGATCCCGCGACCTGTGCCGACCGGCTGACCGCCGCGGCAGAGCTCGTCGAACTGAAGTACGACGCACTGAACGAGTCCGACTACTCGGGCCGGCCCTGGTAAGCCACGACCCTATTTGGAGCCCTCATGACCAACCACGAGGTCGAACTGCTCGCCGTCGGCGCCGGGCCGGCCAACCTCGCCCTCGCCGTCGCACTGGAAGAACTCGGTGTCGACGGCCTGGCCGAGAACTCGCTGTTCATCGAACGCGGTCAAACGGTCGAATGGCAGCGCGGTCTGCTGCTGCCCTGGACGAAGAGCCAGGTGGCCTTCGCCAAGGACCTGGTGACGCTTCGGAACCCGCGCAGCAGGTTCACCTTCCTGAACTACCTGCGCAGCGTCGGCCGGCTCGACGACTTCATCAACATGGGCAGCTTCACGCCGTACCGGGTCGAGGTCTCCGGGTACCTGAGGTGGGTGTCGGAGTCGCTGCGGAAGGTCCGGCTCCAGCTCGGCTGCGACTGCGTCTCGATCGAACCGCAGCGGAACCCGGCCGGCGCCTTGACCGGATGGCTCACCCGGCTCGGCGACGGCAGCACGATCTCCAGCCGCTATCTGGTGATCGGCGCGGGGCGCGACCCGTACGTCCCGGCCGAGTTCGCCAAGTTGCCGGCCGACCGCGTGATCCACAGCACGCAGTACCGCCAGCGGGTCGCAGCACTCGACAAGACCAAGCAGCACCGGGTCGCAGTGGTCGGCGCGGCGCAGAGCGCGGCCGAGATGTTCCGGGCGACGCAGATCGACCTGCCGAACAGCGACGTCAGCTGGGTGATGCGCTCGATCGGGTTGCGCGCCTACGACACGAACAAGTTCACCAACGAGCTCTACTACCCGTCGTACATCGACAAGTTCTTCGAGGCCCGGCCGGAGGGCAGGGACCAGATCCTGCGAGAGATGCACCTGACGAACTACTCCGGCGTCGAGAGCGATCTTCTGCAAGAGTTGTACACGAGCATGTACCTGGACCGGCTGGCCGGTGTCGACCAGCGGCGGCTGGTGCCGATGACCGACATCGTCGGCGCCCGCACCGAGGGGGACGAGGTCGTGCTGGAGCTGAGCGACCGCAAGACCGGTACCGTCAGCGAGCTGCGCCGGGACCTGGTGCTCCTCGGGACCGGGTTCGTCCGGGAGATGCCGCGGCTGGTCCGTGGGCTCAGCGACGCCATCGGGCTCGACCGGATCGAGGTGAACCGGCAGTACCGCCTGCAGCTCGACGAGCCGTCGGACGCGGCCTGCTACCTGCAGGGCGTGAACGAGGCGACGCACGGCATCGCCGATTCGCTGCTCAGCGTGCTCGGCAACCGGGCCGGCGACATCGCGCAGGACATCCTCGCGCACCGCGCCGGACGGCGGACCAACGGCGTGCACCGGCCGGCGGCCGAGCGGCTCACCGCGGTCCCGGTGTCCGCCGACGGCGCCGTCCCGGCCTGACCGGGGAGCAATCCCGATGCAGCGGCGGGGCAGTTCGTTGTTTCCCATGCCCGGCCGCGCCACGGCGGTCGGTGCCCTTCTGGTGGCCGGCGCGGCCGCCCTGGTCGGCATCGGCTACGCCGCCGGCTGGCTGCGCCCGGACCACACGTCCGCGGCGGCGTCCGTACCGGGCGCCGCCGGGCCGAGCGCCGCGCAACAGATGTGGCGGCTGCTGCTGGCGGTCGCGGTCATCTGCGCACTGGCGACCCTCTGCGGCCGGCTGGCCCGGCGGATCGGTCAGCCCGCGGTTGTCGGTGAGATCGTCGCCGGTCTGGTGCTCGGCCCCTCGGTGATCGGCTCGCTGGCGCCCTGGCTGTTCGACGCCATCCTGCCGGCCGAGGTCCGGCCGAACCTGGGTCTGCTGGCGCAGGCCGGGCTGGCTGTCTTCATGTTCACCGTCGGGAGCGATTTCGGCCGGGACCGGATCGGCCGCGACCGCGGTGCGATCGCCGCCGCCAGTCTCGCGATCATGGCGGTCCCGTTCGCCCTCGGACTGCTCGCGGCGCTTCCGCTCTACTCGACGCTGGCCGGTCCCAGCGTCCATCGGCTGCCGTTCGTCGTCTTCATCGGTACGGCGCTCAGCATCACCGCGTTCCCCGTCCTGGCCCGGATCGTGCAGGAATGCGGACTGCAGGGCACCCGCCTCGGCTCGCTGGCCATGCTGTGCGCGGCAGCGGCCGACGTGCTCGCCTGGTGCGCGCTCGCCGTCACCATGGCGATGATCCGGTCGGCCGGGCCCGGTGAAGCATTACTCGCACTCGGCCTGACGCTGCTGCTGGGCGCGGCGGTCCTGCTGGTGCTCCGGCCGCTGCTGCAGCGACTCGCCCAGCGGTTCGCCGGGTCCCTGCCTACGCCCATCCTGGTGCTGCTCGTGCTCGGCCTGATCCTCGGCCTGGCCGCGGCGACCGACCAGATCGGCGTCCACGCGATCTTCGGCGGTTTCCTCGCCGGTCTGGTCCTGCCGAAGGACAGCCCGCCGGTGGCGGCCGTGGCCGAGCAGATCGGCGGGCTCAACCGCGCGCTGCTGGTACCGGTCTTCTTCGCCTCGATCGGCCTGCAGACCAACGTCAACGCGGCGATCTCGCAGCCGCAGGTGCTGGCCGCCGGCGCTGTCCTGCTGGCCGTCGCGGTCCTCGGCAAGCTGGGCGGCGCCGTACCGGTGGCCCGGGCCGGCGGGCTGCCGGTGCGGTCCGCGGCCGGCCTGGGAGTCCTGATGAACGCTCGCGGGATCACGGAGATCGTCGTACTGTCTGCCGGGCTCGGCGTCGGCATCATCAACCACAGCGCCTTCACGGTGATGGTGCTGATGGCCCTGATCACCACGATGATGGCGGCACCGTTGCTGCGCTGGTTGGGCCCGACTTTGCGCGATCGGAGCGTTACCGAGCAGTCGCCGAGCGACACATATGCAAACGGTGACGCGACAAGCACGATTCCGTGACGAATTGACTACGCCTGCGTGACGGCCCCGGTGATCGAATAGGCGCCGAAGGCAGCACTGACGACGACCACGGGGGCATGGTGAGGCAGAGGGCCGTCCGGAGTTTTGCCGCAACACGGCTTCACCGAAGCCGCTGATGCCATCGGCTTTCGGGCCGGTGCGTTCGCGCACCGGCCCGATCTTCCCCTGCCCACGCGCGCTCCGTCGCCACCTGCGCGGATCAGCGAAAGGAAGTGAAGCGTGTCGACGATCTCGCTACGCAGCACTGCACGGCCGGCCAACGGAACGCGTCACCACACCGATTCCATCCACTCGAGCACCATCGAGGACGTCCTGAACCGCGCACTCGCCTCGGACTGGTCGGCGTGGAAGGAGTTGGAGCGCCGCTACGGCTCGCTGCTGCTGCACACTGCGCGCGGTGTCGGCCTGAGTCACAGCGACGCCTTCGACGTCGCTCAGCAGACGTGGCTGCGGTTGTGGCAGCACGGTGGCCAGATCCGTGATCCGCAGTGCCTTCCCGCGTGGCTGGCCGCGACGGCACGGCGGGAGGGGCTGCGGGTGGCGATCAGCCGCAAGCGGTACCTGCTGTACGCCGATCCGACCACCGAGCACGGCGACGGCCAGCGGGCGGCCGTGGTCGACGTCTACCCGGCCGACGGTGAGTACGAGCCTTCCACCGAGCGGGCCCTGGCCCGGCTCCCAGGGCGCTACCAGCGACTGATCCGGCTGCTGATGTCGGACAGCTGCCCGTCGTACCTGGAGATCGCCGAAACGCTGAACCTGCCCATCGGAAGCATCGGACCGATGCGGATGCGGGCCCTGCAGATGCTGCGCCGTACCCCCGAGCTGGCCACCGCCGCCCGATGACCGGCGCGGCCGCGAGCTCCGGTGCCCCGGACCGGGGACACCGGGGCTCGTGGCCCAGAAGACAGGGTTCTGGGTTTGAGTGCTGCCGTTTCTGCTTGAAAACAAGGGGTTTCACACTTGTCGTGACATGGGGCAGACTGGGCTTCCGTGACTGATTATGTGGCGGCCGAGAGCCGGTACGACGACCAGATGAGCTACCGGCGGACCGGACGGAGCGGGCTGCAGCTGCCGGCCATCTCGCTCGGCCTGTGGCACAACTTCGGCGACGACAAGCCGTTCGCGACGCAGCGCGACATCCTGCGCCGGGCGTTCGACCTCGGCGTCACGCACTTCGACCTGGCGAACAACTACGGCCCGCCGTACGGCTCGGCCGAGACGAACTTCGGGACCCACTTCGCGCGCGACTTCCGGCCGTACCGCGACGAGCTGATCCTCTCGACCAAGGCCGGCTACGACATGTGGCCGGGGCCGTACGGTCAGGGCGGCGGCTCGCGGAAGTACCTGCTCGCCTCGCTCGACCAGTCGCTGAGCCGGATGGGCCTGGACTACGTCGACATCTTCTACTCGCACCGGTTCGACCCGGACACCCCGCTCGAGGAGACGATGGGCGCGCTCGACGCGGCGGTCCGCTCGGGCAAGGCGCTGTACGCCGGCATCTCGTCGTACTCCGCCGACCGGACCCGGGAGGCCGCGCGGATCCTGGCCGAGCTCGGTACGCCGCTGCTCATCCACCAGCCGTCGTACTCGATGCTGAACCGCTGGATCGAGGAGGACCTGCTGGACGCGGTCGGCGACCTCGGCGTCGGCGTGATCGCGTTCTCGCCGCTGGCGCAGGGCGTGCTCACCGACCGGTACCTGGGCGGCATCCCGTCCGACTCCCGCGCGGCGCAGGGCAAGTCGCTCAACCCGGACTCGCTCACCGAGGACACCCTCACGCACGTCCGTGCGCTGAGCGAGATCGCGCAGCAGCGCGGCCAGTCCGTCGCCCAGCTCGCGCTCGCCTGGACGCTGCGCGACGACCGGGTGACGAGCGCGCTGATCGGCGCCTCCAGCGTCGCCCAGCTCGAGGACAACCTGGCCACCGTCCGCAACCTGAAGTTCAGCCCCGAAGAGCTCGAGGCCATCGACGCCGACGCCGTCGAGGCCGGTATCAACCTGTGGAAGAAGAGCTCCGACGCCTGAGCCGTACTCCGCACCGCCCACGCCCGCCGCGACCTGTCCGCGGCGGGCGTTCGCGTTCCGGGGTACGGCCGGGGTACGGCCGGGTCACGGAGCGGGGTGAGGCGGTTGCGGTTCGGGTGGGATGGGCACACGCTGGAGGGAGACCCTCTGGAGGTGGTTGTCATGACCGCTTCGACGCTTGAACTGGCCCTGACCTACGAACACGCACGGATCCGGGAGCTGGCCGAGCCGGCTCACCACCCGGACGCCGCGCACCCCGAGCACCGGCACCAGACCGACTGGTTCTACGCGATCGCGGCGCAGCACCTGGCCGCGGCCGAGGACGTGCTCCTCCCGCACGTGCGGCGGCTCTCCGACGGGGAGGAGCTGGTCACCCGGTACGTCGGCAACGCGAAGGAACTCGAACGCTCGCTGCGCTTCCTGAAAGGACGGCAGTACGGCGACAGCCGGTTCGTGGATCTGCAGCACGACGACCTGTGGCGGCAGATCGACCGGCTGCTCGACGAGCACGAGACGATCGAGACGACGTACGGCCGCCGGATCTCCGAGCAGCTCGACGGCCCGGACGTGAACCGGCTGACCGAGAACCTGCTGGAGGCCGAGGAGATCGCCCCGACGAGGGCGCACCCGTACTCCCCGCACACCGGGTCGGCGGGCCGGCTGGCGCACCGGATGTGGCGGATGGCCGACGCCGCCTGGGACAGCGCCGAGGGACGGGTCATACCGACGAAGTACCACGCTCACCCCAAGCGCGACTCCGCGCTCTCGCACTACCTGTACGGCACACCGATGCCGCACGAGGAGGAGCACGAGTAGAGCCCGGCCCCGGCGGATGCCTCCGCCAGGACCGGGCCCGATTGCCGACCGTCACTGCGCCTGGTTGTGGGGCCGGCTGGGTCCCGTCCCCGCTGCGCCTGAGGTGCGGAGCCGGGCCCTGCGTCCTCCCCCGCTGCGCCTGGTGTGCGGGGGAGGACGGTCCGTGAGCCTGGGTACCGCAACAGCTACCGGTACCCAGGACTGGTTATTTGAGTCCGTCGAGCGCCTTCTTCGCCCCCGGGTGCAGCGGCACCGGGTCGGTCTTCGTCGCGTTCTCCAGCGTGATGCCCTTCGCCGCCGCGTTCACCGCGACCAGGGCGCCCATGTTCTCGTACAGCGTCTTCGTCAGCTGCTCGGCCAGCTCGTCCTTCATGTCCTTGCGGACCAGCAGCACGTTCGGTACGACGATCGTCGCCACGTCGGCCGGCTGCTTGTAGGTCGCCGCCGGGATCGGGGCCTGCGAGTAGACCGCGCCGTACTTGTCGAACATCTTCGGCAGCAGGTCCGCGATCGGCAGCAGCTTCACGCCCTTGCCCATGCTGGTGGTCAGGTCGGTGATGCCGCCGGTCGGCAACCCGCCGGACCAGACCAGCGCGTCGATCGACCCTGACTTCATCGCGTCCACCGACTCCGGCAGGCCGAGCCGCTGCGCGGTCACGTCACTGGCCGGGTCGAGCCCCGCCGCCTCGAGCAGCCGGCGCGCGATCACCTCGGTGCCCGAGTTCGGCGACCCGGTCGAGACCCGCTTGCCCTTCAGGTCCGCGATCGAGTTGATGTTCGCCGAGGCGCGGACGGCGACCTGCGTGTAGTTGTTGTACAGCCGGGTCAGCGCGACCACGTCCTGCTTGGTCTTGAAGCTGTTCTCGCCGTTCACCGCGTCCGCCGCCGAGTCGCCGAGCGAGAACGCGATGTCGTAGTTCCCGCCGACCAGGCCCTGGATGTTCTGCACCGAGGCGCCGGTCTCGCTGGCGGTCGCCCGGTAGCCGGACATCTTCTGCGAGATCACCGAGGCCAGCGCACCGCCGAGCTGGTAGTACACGCCGGTCGTGTTGCCGGTGGCGATCGTCAGCCGGCCGCCGGACTCCGAACCGGATCCGGACGGTTCGCGCTGGCCCCCGCAGGCGGCCAGCGCCAGCACGGTGACAAGTGCCACTGCAACAGATCGGAGTCTCATCAGGCAACGGTTCCTTCCTCGGCAGCGGCCTGGCGTTGCCGCCGGACCAGATTGATGACGCCGGCAACAAGTAGCAAACAGATTCCGGCGGTGATGGTTACGGGCGCGAGATAGAGCAGCAGCGCGGCGGCCGGGACGCAGAACGCGCGCTCGAGCCAGGTCGTCCGCACGAACACCCAGCCGCCGGTGACCACGGCCAGCGCGGCCACCGCCAGCATCGACACCAGCGTGGTCCAGACCATGCCGGCGAACGAGCCCTGACCGAGCAGGTGCGCGCCGTTGTCGGTGAGCACGAACGCGAACGGCACCAGGAACGCCGGCAGCGTGTACTTCCAGGCCTGCCACATCGTCGGCATCACCTTGCCGCCGGTGATCGCGGCGGTCGCGACCGCGGCCAGCGCGGTCGGCGGCGACACCTCGGACAGGACCGCGTAGTAGAAGATGAACATGTATGCCTCGGGCTGCGTCACGCCGAGGTTCACCAGGGCCGGCGAGATGATCACCGCGGCGATGATGAACGACGCGGTCACCGGCACCGCAAGGCCGAGGATCAGCACGGCGAACGCGGACAGCACCACGGTCAGGATCAGGACTACGGTGTGGTTGTCGGTCAGCCCGCGGGCCGCGTTGACGATGATCTCCGCGAGGTTCAGCCCCAGACCGGTCTGGGTCGTGACCGCGACGATCACACCGGCCGTCGCACAGGTCGCCGCCACCGGCAGCACCGAACGGGTGCCCTGGGCAAGCGCCTTGAACAACCGCCGCCCGGTCAGCCGGTGCTCGCGGTCCAGGAACGACAACCCGAACTGCACGATCACCGCGTAGACCACGGCCTTGAACGGCGGGACGTCGACCGCCATGAACCCGATGATCACGAACAACGACAGGAAGTGGTACCCGAACCGCAGGAACAGCCGCCACGCCGACCGGTCGGACACCTCGGTCGACGTCGTCCCGTGCTTGCGGGCGTCGATCTCGATCGCGAGCAGGATGCCCAGGTAGTACAGGATCGTCGGGATCACGGCGAACCCGAGGACCTTCAGGTACGAGACCTGGAGGAACTCGGCGATGATGAACGCGGCCGCACCGAGGGTCGGCGGGGACAGGATCGCGCCGATCCCGGACGCGGCGAGCATTCCGCCTGCCGGTTCGGGCGGGTAGCCGGCCCGGCGCAGGATCGGCCACGAGACGGTGCCCAGCGACACCGCGGTCGCCGTCCCCGACCCGGACACGCTGCCAAGCAGGAAGCCCGCCAGCGTGACCGTGCGGCCAGGTGCGGTGCGGCTGCGCCGGAAGGCGGCGAACGACAGGTCGATGAAGAACTTGCCCGCGCCCGAGTAGTCGAGCACCGCGCCGTAGATGGTGAAGAGCACGATGTACGACGCGGCGACGTTCAACGGGGTCCCGTAGAACCCCGCCGTACCCATCGTGAACTGGGCGATGATCGCGTCGAAGTTGAAGCCTTGGTGCGCGAGCGACCAGGTGTAAGGAAGGTATCCGCCGTAGTACGCGTAGGCGATGAAGACCAGGCTGAACACCGGGAGCACCCAGCCGGTCGTGCGACGGCACGCTTCGAGCAGCAGCACCAGCAAGACAGCACCGGCGACCACGTCCATCGCCGACGGAGCCTGCCGGCGCTCGAGGTAGCCGTCGAAGTCGAGGAGCGGATAGACGCAGACCGCCAGCGCCACCAGCGCGAGGACCCAGTCGGCCACGCCGGGGTCGTCATGGGCGCGGGCCCGGAACGGATTGATGACCGCCGGCACCTTCCAGCCCCGGTAACACAGCAGCGTGATCGGCAGAACCGCTGCGAGAAAGATCACCAAGTAGAACTGCGTTCCTTGTGGTAAAGGTGCGAACACCTGCACCAGGACGCCGACGCTGACGATTGCGCACCAGACCGAAATCACCAGGTCCAGGGCAGGCCGGAGCCGCCGAGCGGGGCGTTCCTGCTCGTACTCGGCCAGTTCTTCCTCGGAGGGCACGGTCGCGCCACCCCCGCTGTGAACACCGACAGTCATCTAGCGGTTCCCTCCTGTGTCCGGAAGGCTAATGTTGCCGAACACTGGGTGGAGTCGCGTGATTACGTCTTTACCAAGATCTGACACATCAGACCGTGACCTGGCCTACGATCACCGCATGAGTGGCGCGGTTCGGATTCTGCTGGTCGAGGACGATCTCGATATCGCCAATGCACTGATACCCGCCTTGCGGCGTTACGGCCTGATGGTCACGCACGTCCGCACGGCCGCCGACGCCCTGGCGGCCGACCCCGGCGACCTGGTCCTGCTGGACCTGGGACTGCCGGACGGGGACGGTATCAACGTGTGCCGGCAGATCCGCACGGTCTCGGACGTGCCGGTGATCGCGGTGACGGCGCGCGGCGAAGCCGCCGACCGGGTCCGCGGCCTGCGCAGCGGCGCCGACGACTATGTGGTGAAACCGTTCGCGATTTCCGAGCTGCTGGCCCGTATCGATGCTGTACTTCGTCGTACCGGCCTCTTGCAGCCCCGCCCCCGGGTGACCGTCGGCGACCTGACCGTGGACATCGAGGCCCGGACGGTTCAGGTGGCCGACAAGCCCATCAGTCTGACCCGCAAGGAGTTCGACGTGCTCGCAGTGCTGGCCGCGCACCACGGCCGGGTGGTCCCCCGTGAACAGGTCGCGCTGTACGCCTGGCAGTCGGTGTTCGAGGCGTCGTCGCGCACCATGGACGTGCACGTCGCCAGCCTGCGCGCCAAGCTCGGCCGGCCCGAACTGGTGCAGACCATCCGCGGCGTCGGTTACCGCCTGGGCTCGGACTGACCGTTGCGCCGTCGACTACTGCAGTCCCTCGTCCCGATGGTCGTCGCCCTGGCGATCGTCGCTGTGATCCCGCTGGCGAACTTCATCGCCACGAGTACGTCGCGCACGCTCTTCCTGTCCCGCAGCAACGACGCCGACTGGTTCGCCGCGATGGCCGAGTCGCCGTTGCAGACCGGCGACATCGCGAACCTGCGTGAACTCGCGGTCCGGTACCAGGAGCTCTACAACACCCCGGTCTTCGTCGTCGACGTCGACTCCCGCGTCGTGGCCACCTCGGTGTCCGGTGTGGACGTGAAGGAGGAGGACATCTCGGCTGCCCTGCACAGCACGCTGGCGGGCCGGCTGCCGGCCGAGCCGCCGCCGCTGTGGCCGTGGCGCTCCGGCGAGATGGTCGTGTCCCGCCCGGTCGTCAACAACGGCAGTGTGCTCGGTGCCGCGGTCCTGCGGGTGCCGACCGACAAGGCGCGCGACCAGGTGCAGAGCGGACTGCTGCTGCTCCTCGGCGGCCTGCTGATCAGCATCGGCGCGATCATCATCGGTATCGTCCGGCCGATCACCCGCTGGGTGCTGCGGCCGCTGCAGGACCTCGACAACGCCACCCACCAGATCACCCGCGGCGCGCTCGACACCCGGGTGTCGACCGACGGACGCGCACCGGAGCTCCGCCGGCTGGGCGACAGCTTCAACTCGATGGCGCTCAGCCTGCACCAGGCACGGCAGCGTGAGCGTGAGTTCGTCGCGGACGCGTCGCACCAGCTGCGGACGCCACTGACGTCGGCCCGGATCCACATCGAGGGCCTGTCCCGGCTGTCGCCGACCGCGCGGTTCGCGCTCAGCGACATCGACCGGCTCGGCCGGATCGTCCAGCGGCTGTCCCGGCTGGCCGGCTCGGACCGCCCGTCGGGCGATGCCGAGGGCAACGAAGAGCCGCTGGACCTGGCCCAGGCGGTGAAGGAGCGCCTGGTCGGCTGGAAGGCCGTGTACTCCGCCGACGACCTGGAGCTGATCGTCGGCGAGATGGTGCCGGGCGGGGTCGCCCCGGAGCTCGAGGTCGACGACATCCTCGACGTCCTGCTCGACAACGCCTCGAAGTACGGCGCGCCGCCGGTGGAGGTCTCGGTCACCCGGGACGGCACCGAGGTGGTGATGTCGGTCCGCGACCACGGTCTGGGACTCGGCTCCCGGGACCTGAAGAAGGTCGGCGAGCGGTTCTGGCGCAGCGCGCACCACCGCGAGATGCCGGGCACCGGCCTCGGTCTGGCGATCGTCCGCTCCGAGGCGGCCCGCGTCGGCGGCCGGGTCGTGGCCCGCCCGCCGATCGGCGGCGGCCTGGTCATCGAGGTCCGCGTCCCGCTGATCGACGACTACGACGCCTGATACGACGCCTGAGGAGTCACCCGGGTCGCCCCGGGTGACTCAGATGTGGTTCTGGCGGTACCAGCGCTCGGCGGCGGGGTGCAGCGGCACCGGCATCGTGGCGATCGCGGAGCGCGGGTCCAGCGCACCGGCTTCGGGGTGACCGCCGGTGCCCGGGCTGGCTCCGGGCGACGGCGTGCCCTTGATCAGGTCGTTCTGCCGGCGGAACAGGGTGTTGACCGTCCACCAGGCCCAGGAGTCCGACAGGTTCGGCTTCGCGATCAGGTAGTTCGGGATCGCCAGCGTCGGCACCGACTGGGCCAGCCCGTACTGCGAGGGCGGGATCGCCGACACCATGAACCCGCCGAACTCCTTCAGGGCGATCGCCTCCGCGACGCCGCCGATGTCCAGCAGCCGGAACCCGATGGTCTTCTGCAGCGCGACGATCGGATCGGTCGGCACACCGCCGCTCCAGACGAACGCGTCGATCGACCCTTTGGCGGCACCGGGCCTGGGCTGCAGCGCGGTGACCATCTCTCCCAGCGTGAGGTTCTTCCGGGTGACGGCGACCGTGGCCGGGTCCAGCGTCGGGTTCTTCTGGATCACGTCGGCGCGGGCCTTGTCCAGGATCAGGTTCGCGACGATCTCGGTCCCGGAGTTCTTGGGGCCGACACCGACGACCGTCCGCCGCGTCGGGTTGTCCTTGCTCGGGAACAGGTCGTCCAGGCTCTTCGCCTTCGACGCCATCGGTACGACGACGTGCACGTAGTTGTCGTACACGCGGGCCAGCGCGGTGAAGCGCAGCGCGCCGGTGCTGAACTCGCCGGTGCCCTCGTACGCCGCGAGCGCGGAGTCCGACGTACACAGTCCGAGGTCGGCTTTGCGGCCGGAGACCCGGTACAGGTTGTCCACCGACCCGTCGGTCACGATCGGCTTCAGTTCCATGCCGGTGACCTCGCTCACCAGCCCGCTGAGCGCCGTCCCGAACGTGTTGTAGACGCCGTTCAGGTTGCCGGTCGCGAAGATCCCCGCCTCCGAGGGCGCCGGCTCGTCGGCGCGGCCGCGCGAGCAGCCCGGCAGCAGCAGTCCGGAGGCCGCGGCGGCGCCGAAACCGAGGAAACCGCGGCGGGTCAGCCCGGTCGGCCGGGCAGGGGTCAGCAGGCGGGGGCGATCCATGCAGGACAACCTAGACAACAATGAGGCCTTGCGGGTAGCCGCGGCGGCGGCCCGCAACCCAACCGCTACGCACAGAGATTCCACACAGCGAGAGACAAACTGCGTCTGGACGCGGCCGGGGTCGGTGTGACAGCGTTGTCATCTGCGGCCTGGTCGGCCGCGTGAGGATCCTTTCCCGGAGGCTGATTTCGTGCACGACGACCGTCAACTCATCGAGGAGCGGCTCAAGCGCGCCCTGCGGGAGCGACTCCGCCCCGCGATCTACGGCGCGGCGGTCCCGCTGGACATCGAGGTGTGGCACGCACCCGGTGAGCCGGTGTCACCCGCCGAGGCGCTCGCCCAGACCTACGAGCCGGCCGCGATCGGCCTGCCGTGGGGCCCGGCCTGGGGCACCGCCTGGTTCAAGTTCAGCGGCCAGGTGCCGGCCGAGTGGGCCGGCCGTGAGATCGAGGCGGTCATCGACCTCGGCTTCAGCGGCGGCCCCGGCTTCTCCGCGGAGGGCCTGGTGCACACCACCTCGGGCCGGCCGCTGAAGGGCCTGCACCCGCGGCAGACCTACGCCCCGTTGTCGATCCTCGGCCCGGACGGTACGGCGGCCTCGCCCGGCGACCGGATCGAGTTCTACGTCGAAGGCGCCGCGAACCCGGAGATCCCGCTCGACAACGCCTACGCGAAGGTCGACATCGGCGCCAAGCTCGGTGAGACGCCGATCTATCAGCTCACCCGCGCCGACCTGGCCGTGTTCAACGCCGAGGTGTGGGACCTGATCCTGGACCTCGAGGCGCTCGACGGCCTGCAGCGCGAGCTGTCCCTGCAGGACCCGCGCCGCCGGGAGATCCTGCGGGCGCTCAGCCGCTCGCTGGACGCGCTGGACTACGAGGACGTGGCCGGCACGGCCGCGGACGCCCGCGCTCAGCTGACCGAGGTCCTGAGCCGGCCCGCGCACGCCAGCGCGCACCAACTGTCGGCGGTCGGCCACGCGCACATCGACTCCGCGTGGCTGTGGCCGCTGCGGGAGACCCGCCGCAAGGTGGCCCGGACGGTGTCCAACGTTGCCACCCTGGCCGAGGAGTACCCGGAGCTGGTCTTCGCGTTCTCGCAGGCCCAGCAGCACGCCTGGGTGAAGGACAACTACCCGGAGGTCTGGGAGCGGCTGAAGAAGGCCGTCGCCGAGGGCACCATCGTTCCGGTGGGCGGCATGTGGGTCGAGTCCGACACCAACCTGCCCGGCAGCGAGGCGCTGGCCCGGCAGTTCGTGCACGGCAAGAAGTTCTTCCTGGACGAGTACGGGATCGACACCCAGGAGGTCTGGCTGCCGGACTCGTTCGGCTACACCGCGGCGCTGCCGCAGCTGGTGAAGCTGTCCGGCTCGAAGTGGTTCCTGACCCAGAAGATCTCCTGGAACAAGGAGAACAAGTTCCCGCACCACACCTTCTGGTGGGAGGGCCTGGACGGGACGCGGGTGTTCACCCACTTCCCGCCGATCGACACCTACAACTCCGACCTGTCCGGCCGCGAGCTCGCACACGCGCAGCGCAACTTCCAGGAGAACGGCGCCGCGACCCGCTCGCTGGTCCCGTTCGGGTACGGCGACGGCGGTGGCGGCCCCACCCGCGAGTTCGTCGCGACCGCGCGCCGGGTGGCGAACCTGGAGTCCTCGCCGCAGGTGACGATCGAGTCGCCGACGGAGTTCTTCAGCGCCGCCGAGGACGAGTACAGCGAGCACGCGCCGGTCTGGTCCGGTGAGCTCTACCTGGAGATCCACCGGGCGACGTACACGTCGCAGGCCAAGACCAAGCAGGGCAACCGGCGGACCGAGCACCTGCTCCGCGAGGCCGAGCTGTGGAGCGCCGCGGCGGTCGTCGCGGGCAAGCTCGACGCGTACCCGTACGAGGACCTCGACCGGCTGTGGAAGGTCGCGCTGCTGCACCAGTTCCACGACATCCTGCCGGGCTCCTCGATCTCGTGGGTGCACCGCGAGGCGGAGCGGACCTACGCGAAGATCGCCGACGAGCTGGACGCGATCATCTCCCGGGCGCAGCAGGCGCTGGCCGGCGAGGGTTCGGAGCAGATCGTCTTCAACGCCGCGCCGCACGGCCGCAACGGGGTCGCCGGCCTCGGCGCGGGCGTCGCGACCGCCGCGGGCCAGGCGGTCACCGTCGAGAACGGCGTGATCGACAACGGCCTGATCCGGGTCACGATCGACGAGCGCGGCCTGATCACCTCGCTGTACGACGTCGAGGCGCAGCGCGAGGTCATCGCACCGGGCACCGCAGGCAACCTCCTGCAGCTGCACGTGGACACCCCGAACCACTGGGACGCGTGGGACGTCGACTCGTTCTACAAGAACAACGTCCGGGACGTGACCGAGGTCGACAGCGTCGACTTCAGCACCGCCGACGACGAGGCGATCGTGGTCGTCAAGAGGTCCTTCGGCCGGTCCACCGTCACCCAGACGCTGCGGGTCGTGCCGGGCGCCAAGCGGGTCGACATCGAGACCGAGATGGACTGGCACGAGACCGAGAAGTTCCTCAAGGCGGCGTACCCGGTCGACGTGCACGCGGACCGCTCGGCGTCCGAGACGCAGTTCGGGCACATCTTCCGGCCGACCCACCAGAACACCTCGTGGGACGCGGCGAAGTTCGAGATCGCGGCGCACCGCTGGGTGCACGTCGGCGAGCCCGGGTACGGCGTCGCGGTGGTCAACGACTCGACGTACGGCCACGACATCAACCGGACCGCGCGCGCGGACGGTGGCACCACGACCACCATCCGGACGTCACTGATCCGGGCGCCGCGATTCCCCGACCCGCAGACCGACCAGGGCGTGCACGTCGTGAACCACGCGCTGGTGGTCGGCGCCGGTATCGGTGAGGCGATCGAGGAGGGCTACCGGATCAACCTGCCGGAGCGCCTGGTCACCGGTGCCGCCGGCGTCGAGCCGATCGTTGCCGTCGACAACGACAGCGTGATCGTCGAGGCGCTCAAGCTGGCCGACGACCAGTCCGGCGACGTGGTCGTCCGGCTGTACGAGTCGAGCGGCGGCCGCTCGCGGGCGACGGTCACCCCGTCGTTCCAGGCGGCCTCCGTCACCGAGGTCGACCTCCTCGAGCGCCACCTGGCGGACCGGGACCTGCAGGACAACGGAGTCAGCTTCGAACTCCGCCCCTTCCAGATCCTCACCCTCCGCTTCAAGCGTTCCTGACCCGGGCCCCCGGCCTCCACCCCTCCCCCACCCCGGAGGCCGGCCCCACCCCAGGAGGTTCCACCTCCTACCTCCCGCGCCCGGCGCCGCACAGCGGCGCCCGGCGCGGTGCCCCCGGTTTTGGCCCTACTTGTGGGGGTCGATGCCCCGCGTTGACCCCGCAGAAGGAGCGGGAAA